>PMJO01000003.1 GCA_003158455.1 Myxococcales bacterium
GCGGCGCGAAGGCAAGGTCACCCACGCGACAGGGGCCAGGCCGGCGGCGGCAAAGAAGGTGAAGAAGTCCACGCCGCAGGTTGCGCGCGCGCGGAAACTTCAAGGGCAGTACTTGGGTGCCTTGAAATCGCTCACAGGCGCGGACAGGGTAGGGGTGAAGCGGACTGCGGCGGAGAAGGGCGTCGCCGAGGCCGTGAAGCTCGCGCTGTCGATGAAGAAGCGGAAGAAGTAGGGAGGCATCTTGAATTGCTACTATCGGGAGATCTGCCCCGATTACAGGTAGGTGGAACCATGACCGACGACCTCGTAAAGCTGATTCATGCGCGTGACTTGAGGCAATGGGCCCGCTTCCCAGCCTACGAGGAACACTCGGGCAAGACTCTTGGCCAGCACAAAGCGGAAGTCAAAGCGCGCGAAGACGCACGCCGCAAGATTTGGCGGCTCGTTGAAGCCAAGAGCATCGTTGAAGATGCGGAGAGACCTAAGACGTACCTAACAGAGCTTCTACGCAGCCCATGGCCGATCTCCCTTCCCGGCCGCCGTTCGGTTCAGCTGCCTCATCCCCGCTATCCGGAAACGGCGTTTCAGCCCGAGAAAGGGCATGTAGCTGGTGAGTGGCTAGTGCTGCCGCTCTTCATGAAGGCTCGCCAGGTTTCCGTCCGCTACCTCGCTACGGATCGGGTCGCAAACGGTGAGCGAGTGGCGGCTGCAGAAGCGCTGCTTGAGAGGGCATCGACTGCCGAGATTGAGGAGTTGCGAACGTTCCTCGCCATGCCGGACCCTGACCCGGTCTTGTTCATCTCGCACCGCTGGACTAGCTCATCACATCCGGATCCAGACGGGAAGCAGCTAGACAAACTAAAAGCCCTTGAGAGTTGCTACATCATTTACGACTACTCGTCGTTCCCGCAGGACATGAGTAGACGTGGGGCGGAGCGGAACCTGCGGCAGGTGCTAGAGGCAATGAACACCTTCGTGGACAACGTGGTAGTCCTTGCGGACCCAGAGTACTTGACCCGTGGATGGTGTCTATACGAGTACATATCCGCTTCGCTGACACACCGCAGCGTTTGCGACGAAATCAATGCCCCTCCCTTGGTACGGTTGAGGAACCTTGTGGCCAGCGACCCCAATCCTCCTGGACTCGGCAGTACCTATCGAGAAGCGCGCAATGCCAAGAGTCAGCTTCTCCTAGAGGCCGTAAATACTGTCCTTCCAGTCTTTGGCAAAGGCGCGTTCTCTGTGGCGGCCGACCGCGAAATTGTGCAGGGATTGCTGATTCAGCGTCTCCAACGCAGTTTGCCGCCCAAACAAGAGTACATGCCATACGTTGGGGAATGGAAGACAATTCAGTGGACCACGAACGAACTAGCTGCGGCCTTTGTGAATGACCTGCAATGGGAGGCGCTTCAGCATGATCCCACTTTCCCGATCTTTGAACCAGTTGTACCGAACACGCTCTCCGATGCGGTTTCTGCGAAGTTCGCAATTCAACAGCAACCAAAGAGCTATGGCAAGTACGGTCTGGACAGGCTGGACCTAAGCGGACTAGGTCGGGTTGTCCTCCTCGTCAGGGTGGGCGCCGTGGCCGTGATACTGCTGTTCTTGTGGGCTATCTATCGTGCCCTTGTCTGGGTATGGGGCCAACACGTCAATTGAGCAAACAATTGTGGGTGGCTATCTTTTCGGTCCGTGCTGTCGAGGTGGTCAGTGCACAGTTGGAACAGCCTGTGGAGTGGATGCCGAGTAAGGGCTGGAAGCGATCTTGTGGAACGGCGGTCGTTTCCGAGGCATCACGCCTCGAAGCTGACCTGATCGAACAGCATGGCCGCACGTTCCCAACCTTGGCCCCTGCAGCCGAAGTGGCCCATCACCGGCAAGCCAAGTGCGTGCGCCCTACGCGCCACCACCACAGGCAACTTGCCTTCCAGCGATGAGGCATCCAGGCGGCCCTCACCCGTGACCACTGCTTCGCAGCCACGAGAGGCTGCTTCAAACCCCAACACGTCGAGAATCCGCTCGGCCCCATCAACCAACTTAGCGCCCAGTGATGCTAGCTTCGCGCCCAGCCCGCCGGCCGCGCCAGTTCTGGGTCCGCGTGGCAGGCCGAGCAGGGACAACCGCTCGGTGAGCACCGGGATGTCCTCGGGTCGCGCCCCCTTCTGGGGACCGTAGATACGTGCAGCATCGAGCAGGTCAGTCGTGACGTCGCAAAAGACCGTGGTGGGCGGCAGGGTCAGCATGGGCCAGTCACGTCCGCCATCCACGGTGGCGCTACCCCCTAGACCCACCCAGATGCGAGAGGCGTCCAGATAGCGCGCCAATAGATCGCCCAGTCCCCGGCTCGAAGCATTGAGCGGGTCCAATCTATCCAGCCCGGCCAGGCCGATGACCTTGGCGGATTCCAGAACCGCGGCGCCGTCAGTGAACAGCAGCATTGGCACAGTTCGGATGCGGCCAAACGGGTCCGCCGCTTGTACGTGACTGATTTCGCCGCCCAATCCATACTGCAAACACTCGATGAAACCGTCGCCACCATCGCTGAGTGGGAACAGGCGATCACCGGGATGGGAAAGATACTGAGCAGCCTGCAAGGGGCTCATGGTTCCCTTGAAAGCAGTGGGCGCGATCAGACGCATGTTGCGATCATGTGGTCACAACGAAGCTGGCACAAGGGCGTGGCACGCTTGGCGCAATGCAAGTCTGCGCCGCGCTGGGAAGGACATTGGCGCGGGGGGAAGACAAGCCTGATCCTTCAGGGTTGGCGCTTGCGGGCATAGATCCATCCCTGAGGGTGGCGGCAATGACGAACGACCGCTTGCGTGGCCAAGTTTCTGACTAGGGAGAATAGCTGGGCAATTCGAGGACGTAGCTGTCGACAGATGTGCCGTTGCCCCAATCACTGCCGAACACGGCCCGGGTACCGCTTGGGCTGGGAACCGTGTGCGGCTCTGCCCAGTAGTCGAGAACGGAATTGTTCTTGCCCCAACTACGATGCCTTCCCACGCGGCAGACTGCCCCGCTATTGGTATCGGCGATGAGATTCTCCAGCCCAAGAAGCGTCTTCCCCTGCAGGCCAGCGGCATCACTTGGAATGGTCGATACGAAGATCCAACCCGGCTGCTTGTACGCCATCGCCGAGATGTGACCGTCCGGAGGATATGGCCAACCAGTCTTGGGTCCGATGACCGCGCCGCCCGTGCCATTGGTCATATCCCAGGTCACCAGGATCCCGACGTTGCTTAGGGCATCGTCGTTGCCGTCGTCGTAGACCGCGCCGTTCCAGGTGTCGTGGCCGTTTGCCAACTGGCCCAAAGAAGCGTGATTGTCGGGCACCTGCAATCCCAGGGAGCGAACCAGATTGAGATTGGCGTCCAGAACCTGTCCGCTGCCAGCCTCAAGGTAGGCAAGCGTGCCGCTGGGCGCGACCTGCGCCGGCGGNNTGCGAATCCCAGGAGGTGAACATCGGGTCGTCGCCGTTGCTAACCGAGGATGAGCCGCACAGGCCGCTAAAGCTGTGCAGCTTGTCCTGCGTCCCGGCGTTGACGTGGTAGCGAATGAATTCCTGATTGTCGACGTAGTAGAGGATGTCTGGATCCGAAGTATCCCAATAGACCTGCTCCAGGTCGGCGGGATTGATGTCGAGGGAACGAAGGTGCTGGTAGGTCTTGCCGTTGTAGAGTTGATGCCCCCCGCCGCCTACGCTGTAGAGGATCAGCAGAGATTCATCTGCGTTCCAGGCGGAGATGGTCGTGTACATGGGAACGATTGCGGCGTTGGCTCCAGTCCCCGCGATCGCGGTGATGCGCCGGATCGTGGTTCCGAATTCGGCGTCGATGATCGTGCCTCCGACCGCAGGTTTGGCCAGCGGGGTCATCGGGTGCGGATCCTTGTCCTTGATATCATCCCGGCGCAAAGATCGATCGTTCCGATCGGCCCAGTGCCGCCACTGCCGCCAGCGCCTGATGCGTCGCCTGTGCCACCCGTGCCTGCGCCGCCTGTGCCACCGATGGGAACATCCGGCTGGGCGCCGGGGCCGTCCGGCATTCCGGCATCGCGACCGCCACGACTGCCGCCGCCGCCAGCGCCCGAAGCTCCGCCGTTGCTAGTACTTCCACCCGCCCCACCGGTTCTTGGCGAGCCACCACTGCCAGCGCTCCCACCCGTGCCGACGTTCGTGCCGGAGCTTCCGCCATTGCCGGAAGCCCCGCCCGTGCCGCTGGCTGAGCCCGAGTTTCCACCTGCGTCCGAATTCCCGCCCGCAGCCGAACTCCCACCGGTTTCCGTACTGCCACCTGTGCCCAAACTCCCGCTCGCGCCCGAACTTCCAGCGACGCCGCCAGCACCGCCCACATCCCCACCGCTACCACCTGCCGAAGCCGTATCGACGGTCCCAGTGTCCGCCCCTTCCTTCTTCGCACCGCAGGCGGCGCCCAGCAAGAAGGCACACACAGCGAGAACGGTCGCCCCGCGTCGCTCAAACATGCTCTGCCCAAGGCTCGTCAGCATCGCGCTACCTCCGGGTAAGCAGCATAACAGGGAGCATGTTGTCGACAACATACGATTCGGCAATGCCGCCTGTCCGGATCCGTGGTGACCATCAATTCCTACTCCGACTTCCAACCAAGGTCGCACACGATGAAGCGACCGGCAGCGAAGCGAATATCGGAGACACTGTCTCGGAAGTGTTCGACACCTTCGATCGACGCGTTGGCGCAGATTTCCCAGACGGTGTCTGGGATATCCAGCACCCCAGGATTAGAGCGACAGCGTCGCTCTAATCCTGCCCCCTCGGGCCGGCAATTCCGAATCGGTAGGCGGGACAGCTACCAAATAGAACGGGACGGGCCTGGAAAACAAGGGATCGGAGAAAGCGGGCGGCAAGAGTTGCCCCCAGAGTTGTCCCCGGCAGGCCGTGCTTGGGGGCGCCGGCGCGTGGTCCTGCCGCACCGGATCTCAATGGGCATCAGGCTTCCCCGCATTCGGCAAGCGCGCGTTGCCGGAGGGCGGGCCCCATCCGAAAGCCCAGCTTGGCGAGGCGATCCAGGTCCGATGCCACTCGGTCAATGTGGCCGTGCCGTTTCGCTGCGATGAGGATTCCGACCGTGCCCACAAAGCGAATGCCTAGGCGGGCCGCCCACACACGGGCCGCGCCGTCGTCCAGGATCACGATCGCATCGGGCAGAGCGCGCGCCAGGTCAAGCGCGCCAGATTCGCCCGGTCCCAGCTCCGGGTAGTCATGCTTGAGCGCGACACTTCTGATTTCGATCCAGGGCTGCGCGCGCAGGTCTGGAACATCGCGCCCCCTCTCCCGGCCTAGCGCCAGTTCCTGGTCAACCTGGGTGGGAACGATCACCTTGCCGAACGAAAGAGGAAGCAATTCAAGACGGCGCAGCCGGTGCAAGTAGATCAGCGGCGAGGTATTCGAGACGGTGTCAGCCACGGAGGGATTGTAGGGTGGCGAGTTCGTGCGCCAGGTCTTCCGGGCTCTCTTGGAAGGCGTTGACACCGAATTCCGCCAGTCGGTCCAGGAATTCCACCCGTCCAATTCCAGCCAGTTCGGCCGCGGCTCCAGACGAGATCCGCCCCAATTCGTAGAGCTTCATGGCGGCAGCAAGGCGCAGGTTCACCATGGCGTCATCGCTGGTGGTTGCGTGCAACGCCTTCATAGCAGCATCCGGCAGATCGACCGTGACCGTCATGGCCCCTCTTGCCTCCTAGTATGCACCAGAGCGGGGAGCGTGGCGACAGCGCTAGCGCAAGGGCGTCTCATGCCGGTTGGAGGGCATCCGGGCCAGATGAAGCGACCGGCGGCGAAGGGAATATCGGAGACACTGTCTCGGAAATGCCCGACTCGATCAATGCGTTGGCGCAAATTCCCCAGACGGTGTCTGGGATATCCAGCAACCCAGGATTAGAGCGACAGCGTCGCTCGAATCTGGCTCCCTCGGGCCGGCCATTCCGAATCGGTAGGCGGGACAGGGATTGAACTCGGCGGAGCCAAGCCGAAAACCCAAGGCGCGGCGCCGACTTGCAGTGGTTACGCCGAGTTGCAGTCCCTGTGCTTTGCCACCGAGTTCCGTTGAGAGCCGCGCAGGGAAGGTTTCCGTGGCAAGACGGTGGCAACGGATGCAGCAGCGATTTCGGGGATTGAACGGAGTAGCGGCGGCCCGCTGTGGGCGCGAGCCTCTACAAGGGAACTATCGCACCCACACCGGTTCAATTTGAGCCACCGCGCCCCGGTGCGTGACCATGAATCGGGCCCGTGGGGACCTCCCTGCGTTTGACGCCCGACCCCGTCGATGAGAAGGTCGCTGCCTAATGGGCAGCGTGGAACCGACCGATCAAGACCGTGCGGCTTTGGAAGCCGGCATCAGGGAAATCGTTCGAGAGCTGACACAGACAGCGTCAGAGGGAACCATGGGCCTCATGGCCAATTCTCGGGGGAATCGTCTGCTCGCCTACCGGCAAGGCCTACACGACTTGCAGGGACGTCTGCCTGAGTACGAAGAGAAGATGAAAGCCCTGCATCTTGACCTGGGCATACGGGATGCTGACAAGATCGGTGCCCGCATAGCGGACGAACTCGGACGAGCGGCATCGCATCTCGCCAAAAGCCTGGCAATGAGCCTACGCGGTCCCGATCGCGCGGCGGCACTGCGAGAAGCCGAGCATTTCAAAGGAAACGTTGGAATGCGCCTTGCCGGCGCCGCCGGGCGAGCGCTTGTTGCCGTCGAGAAGCTTCGGCGGCAGGAGCAAGGGCCGACGGTGATCGCTCCAGGCGGCCGCACAGATCCCCTTGACGACAGTCTCCGTTCGCCGGACCCTGATGGCATGACGGACTTTGGAGCGACCTTTGCCAATCTACTGCGAAGTATGGGCTCGGAGATCGAAGTCACCCACGACTTGGGCGGCCCTGACGAATCTCGACGGAAGACCAAGACTCTCAAGAACCGTGAGAAGAACTATCCCCTTCGCGAGTACTTCGGCTTCACACCTGGCGATGCCGTGAGCGCCGGCGACGTCCTGCAGCTCTTGGGCACCAATGACCGTTGGACCGTGATCGATACGGAAACCGAAGTCGCGATGAACAAACCCGTCCAGCTAAAGGCCTTCGTAGAGAAGTTCAAAGCTGGCAGGGCACTGCCCTTGGCACCGGCCAGGGCTATTGCTCCGACCGGCTCACAAAAGGTCTTCATAGTTCATGGTCAGGACGAGGAAGCAAAACTGGCTGTGCAGGTTTTTCTACAAAGGCTTGGCCTACAGGGCGTGGTGCTTCACGAACAGCCCAACAAGGGGCGCACGATCATCGAGAAATTCGAAGACCATGCGGACGTCGACTTTGCCGTGGTCATCCTCACGCCCGACGACGTTGGAGGCCCCGCAGAGGCGCCCAGGGATGCTCTGAAGGCGCGCGCGCGGCAGAATGTGCTCTTCGAGCTCGGATACTTTTTCGCCAAACTCCAGCGGGGCCACGTTTGTGCGCTACTCAAAGGAAATGTCGAAATTCCATCGGACATTAGCGGCATTGTCTGGGTCCGAATGGATCAGGCGAAAGCCTGGCAAGACGACTTGGCTCGCGAGATGCACGGGGCCGGGCTCACAGTCGACATGAATCGACTGCTCACGACCTGACCATTCCCCGCGACGATGCCTCTGGCACCTGCCACGGAGAAGCCCGACCGTCGCTCGCCCCTCGCCCCTGACGCGAACGCAGTCCCGCTGCCCGGGTGGGCCGGAATGTGCGCCCGAGTTACGCCGGAATCCGCGCCCAGGTCACGCCGGAATACGCAGCATCCGGGCGCAATGGATGGCTTCTGGCGTCCTCCTAAGAAGGCGGGATAGTATCCGTGTAGACCATGCTTCGTGCCGAAGTCAGTCCCTCTTTGCTGCGCTGGGCGCGAGATCGCGCCGGCATCCCCATGGAGGTCCTTGCCGGGCGCTTCACGAAGCTGCCCGAATGGGAGCTGGGCACCTCCAAGCCAACCTTGAAGCAGGTCGAGGCTCTGGCGAAGGCCACGCTGACGCCCGTCGGGTACTTCTTCCTACCGGAGCCGCCGGTCGAGGTGCTGCCGCTGCCGGACTTTCGGACCGTCGGGGACGAACCGCCGACTCGGCCCAGCCCCAACCTGCTTGAGACGGTCTACCTCTGCCAGGAACGTCAAAGCTGGTATCGCGAATTCGCCATTATCGCCGGGGTCGCCCCGTGCGCCTTCGTTGGCTCCGTAACCACCGGTAGCGATGTGGTGGCGGTTGCCGAATCGATGCGCGAGACGTTGGGCTTCGATCTGGTCGCCCGTGCCGCCTGTCCGACTTGGACCGATGCCCTTCGCGACTTCATCGGTCAGGCCGAGGCCGCCGGGGTCATGGTCATGTGCAGTGGCGTGGTGCTGAACAACAACAACCGCAAACTAGACCCTGCGGAATTTCGCGGCTTCGTGCTTTCGGACCCTCTCGCCCCGCTGGTGTTCATCAACGGCGCCGACACCAAGGCGGCGCAGATGTTCACCCTCGCGCACGAGCTGGCCCACCTGTGGATCGGCCAGTCGGGCGTCTCGGACGCCACGGTCAGGGACTTGCCGGATCGCGAGATCGAGCGATGGTGCAACAAGGTCGCGGCTGAGCTGCTGGTGCCACTGGCGGTCCTCCGCCCCGAGCACCAACGGAACGTTTCGTTGGACACCGAGATCGCTCGCCTGGCCAGACGGTTCAAGGTCAGCACCCTGGTCATCATCCGGCGCCTCAGGGACGCCGGCTTTCTTGGCAAGGCCGCGTTTTCCGATGTGTTCGACGCCGAGATGACTCGGCTGCTTGCGCGCGAGAAGGGGAGTGGCGGCAATTTCTACCTGACCCAGGCCGCGCGGACGAGCAAGCGCTTCACCCGTGCGCTGCTCTCCAACACCCTGGAAGGTCAAACCCTATTTCGCGATGCCATGCGCATGCTCGGGATCGCCAAGGTCGAGACGCTCCACAAGCTGGGCCAGAGACTGGAAGTCGAGTAGATGGCCTACCTGCTCGACGCGGACACCTTCATCCAGGCCAAGAACCTACACTACGGGTTCGACTTCTGTCCGGGCTTCTGGGACTGGCTCGTCCGGGAGCACGCTGCCGGACGCGTGTTCAGCGTCGAGAAGGTTGGCGACGAGTTGCAGGCCGGGACAGACGACCTTGCTGACTGGGCGCAGGCCCGCGGCGCAAGCTTCTTCCTACCGCCCGATAGCCGGAGCCTGCCGGCGCTCGGCAAAGTGAGCACGTGGGTCTCGTCGCAGAGCTACGCGCCGGCCGCCGTGAACGGCTTCCTGCAAATCGTCGACTACTACCTGGTGGCCCAAGCCTTGGCGCTCGGGCACACGGTGATCACCCACGAAAGACCCGCTCCGCAATCCGTCCGAAAGATCAAGATCCCCGATGTCTGCATTGGCATCGGCGTGAAGTGCATGAGCCCGTTCGAAATGCTCCGCAAGGAACGTGCGCGGTTCGTGCTGGCGGGGCGGTGAGCTTCGGCGTGATGGGCCACGCCGGGGGTCGTGTGGTCGTGAATCGTAGGTTGGCGTGATGTGCAGATGTGAAGCGGCGAGCTCGGGACCAAACGCGGCCTTTCCAGAAAAGCACCACGATTGAGGATGCGCGGGGGACGAGACCACATGCGCTCTCGCCCTGCGGTTGGCGACGTTTCACGCGATGGGACCATGGATAGGGATGAGCTGCCCCCGGGAACTGGACCAATCCTAGGTTGAGGAATTCGCCGCCAGCGGAGGTCGACCTCGATCTCGGCAAGATCGGCGGCGTCGCCCGCCGTTACCTCAGTTGGCCTTGGGGCGGTTGCGCCGCTAGTACTCGGCGAGTGCGCCGAGGTGGAGGCCCAGATCCGGACGCCGGGTTGGGCTCTTGCGAGCCGAAACGCCCGCAGGTAGATGCGTCCCGGCCTTCGCTCTGCCTCGCAGCAGCTCGATGTCCCGTCGCGGAGGTTCGCCAAAGAGCCGCCGGTACTCGCGGCTGAACTGGGACGGGCTCTCGTAACCGACCTGGAAGCTGGCCTCGGCCGCGTCCAGCGCTTCGGCCAGCATCAGGCGACGCGCTTCATGCAAACGAAGGTGCTTCTGGTACTGAAGCGGGCTCAACGCCGTAAATGCTTTGAACTGATGATGAAGAGCCGAGGCGCTCATGCCCGCTTGCTTGGCGAGGGCCTCCACCCGCAACGGCTCGGTGTAGTGGCCCTTGAGCCAGCTCAACGCACGCGTGAGCCGGTGCGCCTGTCCTGCTCGGGCGACAACTTGCCTCAGCCGTTGCCCATCCGGGCCGATCAGCAGGCGATAGGTGATCTCCCGGCGCAGGAGTGGCGAGAGGACCACGGCATCCTGCGGGCTATCGAGGATGTCGACGAGGCGGCACACCGATTGGATGAGTGCTGCGTCCAGCGTGCCCACAGCGAGGGCGCGAGCCGTCGCCACTGGCTGCCGGGCCGTATCCATCTGGGCCACGAGGTCGCTCACGTCGCCGAGGTCCAGCAACAGCTTCAGCCCCAGATAGGGCATCCGGGCAGTGGCTCCCACGATCTGGGCCATGGCCGGCACGTCCGCAGCGATGAGCAAGTACTTCGTGGCGTCGTAGCGAAATTCGCGACCGGCGAGCGTTACCCGCTTCGAGCCTTGCGCGATCACGCAGAGCGCAGGCTCATACAGGATGGCGGCTGGCGCGGGATCGGCGGAGCGCCGATACAGCGTGAGCCCGTCGACTGCCGTTGGATAATTGCCGTCGACGCCACCGGTCTGGCGCTCGATCAGCTGCGCAAGATTGAGGGACGCTTCCATGGCTTGGGCCCTTAGCTTGCAGGATTAGGCAAGAAGTGTCGAGGACCGTGTGATGTCAGGCGTTGGCTCGTGCGCTAGCTTGACAACATCTCAATCAGGAAAGGACTAGGCCATGAGAGGAGCTGTTCTGTACGGCGCAGGCGATGTGCGGTTCGAGGAACGTCCCGACCCCAAGATCGTCGAGCCCACGGATGCCATCATCAAGATCTCAGCCACCTGCGTATGCGGGTCGGACCTCTGGTCCTATCGCGGCGTCAACCCCATCTCCGAGCCCACGCCGTTCGGCCACGAATACTGCGGCATCGTCGAAGAGGTGGGCGGCGCGGTCAAGACGGTCCGACCCGGGCAGTTCGTCATCGGCTCGTTCTTTGCCTCGGACAACACCTGCCCGCACTGTCTGGCCGGATACCAGTCGTCGTGCCAGCATCGCGTGCTCATGGGCGCCGCGCAGTGGAACATGCTGCGCGTCCCTCTCGCGGACGGGACACTGGTGGCGACGCCCGAGGTTCCCTCAGACGACCTGGTCGCAAGCCTTCTGACCCTGTCGGACGTCATGGGCACCGGTTGGTTCGCCGCGGACGCTGCCAACGTGAAGGCAGGCAAGACGGTAGCCGTGGTCGGCGATGGGGCGGTTGGCCTCTTGGCCGTGCTCTCGGCCAGGCAGATGGGCTCTGAGCGAATCATTGCGATGAGCAGGCATCCTGCGCGACAGAAGCTTGCTCGGGAATTCGGTGCGACCGACATCGTGGTCGAGCGCGGCGATCAAGGCGTGGCCCGCATCAAGGACCTGACCAAGGGAATTGGCGCCGACGCCGTTCTCGAATGCGTAGGAACTGAGGAATCGATGTGGCAGGCGATCCACGCTTCTCGGCCGGGCGGCACCATGGCCTACGTCGGCGTTCCGCACGGGGTATCCCTCGACGGCCAGGCGTTGTTCTTCTCGCACGTGCGTCTTCACGGCGGACCTGCACCGGTACGCCGCTACCTGCCCGAACTCATCGACCTCGTGTGGAAGCGGAAGATCGACCCGGGTAAGGTTTTCGACTTGAAGCTGCCCCTCGACCAAGTGGCAGAGGGGTATCGAGCCATGCACGAACGGCGGGCAATCAAGACGTTACTGCGACCGTGACCAACGAACGCATGAGAGGAGAAATCATGGAAAAACGAAAACTGGGGAGAAGCGGCTTGGAGGTCTCTGCTCTGGGCCTTGGCTGCATGGGCATGAGCTTCGGTTATGGACCGCCTGCCGACCGGCAGCAGATGATCGCGCTCATTCGGGCGGCCGTCGAACGCGGCGTAATTTTCTTCGACACCGCGGAGGCGTACGGGCCGTACATCAACGAAGAGCTCGTCGGCGAGGCGCTGGCACCCTTCCGCGGCCAAGTCGTCATCGCGACCAAGTTCGGATTTGCCTTTGATGCATCCGGGAAGCAGACCGGCCTCGACAGCCGTCCCGAGCACATCAAGCAGGTCGCGGAGGCTTCGCTCAAGCGGCTCAAGATCGACGCCATCGATCTCTTCTATCAGCACCGCGTGGACCTCGACGTCCCCATCGAGGACGTGGCTGGCGCGGTCAAGGATCTGATCCAGCAGGGCAAGGTCAAGTACTTCGGGTTGTCCGAGGCGGGTGCCGGGACCATCCGGCGAGCGCATGCGGTGCAGCCCGTGACGGCGCTGCAGAGCGAGTACTCGCTGTGGTTCCGCGAGCCCGAAAGCGAGACGCTATCCGTGCTCGAAGAGCTAGGCATCGGCTTCGTTCCGTTTAGCCCGCTCGGCAAGGGCTTCTTGACCGGCAAGATCGACGAGAAGACTAGCTTCGCCAAGTCGGACTTTCGCAACGTGGTTCCCCGGTTCGACGCCGAGAATCGCAAGGCGAACCAGGCCATAGTCGATTTGCTCGGCAAGATCGGCGCCAAGCTGCATGCCACACCCGCTCAGATTGCCCTGGCATGGCTGCTCGCACAGCGGCCGTGGATTGTTCCTATTCCGGGCACGACGAAGCTCCAGCGCCTGGACGAGAACCTCGGCGCCACCTCGGTGAACCTGACCGCCGAGGATTTGCAGGAGATCTACGGCGCCGCGGCCAACATAAAGGTGCAAGGTGCCCGGTATCCCGAGCACTTGCAGAAGCTGGTCGGTCGATAACGGAGGAGGAGCGATGGCGATCCCACGCAATGACGAACGTTCTCATCCTGGGCGCCAACGGCCAGCTCGCCTGCAATACCACGCCCGTCTTTCTTCGCGACACCGACGCCCGCCTGACCTTGTATTTGCGGCGGTCGAGCAGGCTCCAGAATCCGAATCCCAAGCGGGTGACCATCGTCGAAGGCGACGTGCTCGACCGCGAGGCTCTCGAAGCCGCGATGCGCGGACAGCACGTCGTCTACGCGAATTTGGTCGGAGACATGAAACGCCAGGCCGAGCACATCGTCGCCGCCATGTACGCGACCGGCGTGAGGCGCCTCATCTTCATCAGCTCGATGGGGATCTACGGCGAAGTGCCGGGAGCGAAGTATCGCAGCGTTCTTGATCCCTATCGGGACTCGGCCGCCATCATCGAGGCATCCGACCTCGACTACACGATTCTCCGGCCCGGCTGGTTCACCCACGACGACGAGGTCTCGTACCAGATCACGCAGAAAGGGCAGCCGTTCGAGGGACACGACATCTCCCTGAACAGCCTGTCCGACTTGATTGTGAAGTTGGCGATTACTCCCGGCATGGAAAGCCGTCGCAGTCTTGGGGTGAGCCGAACCAAGTAGCGACAGAACCTCCCTACCACCAAGGGTGCTAGGAATGCCTCCTATTTCCGATAGTTAAATGTAGGCGGGACAGGGATTGTCTTCCACCGAACCGTTCGGACGTTTCGGGTCTTTGTGAAGAGGCACAAGGGTGATCACCGCAACGAGCAGCAGTTGCATTGCAAGACGGCCTCGGCGGATCATGCGCCCAGCCCAGCACGAACCCCGGCCAGTTCGGGTGGGCCGGTAAAGCCGACGACGTTCGACAGATGCTCGCCCAGGGAGACAGTCACCCAAAACTGACCCTCGGGCACAACTTCGCCGGGGTCCACCAGGTCGATGCGGAAATAGCCGCGCACCAGGGATGCCGCGCGCCGGACGTCGTCGGGAAAGAACACGTGCTGGCGCAAGGGCGTGGCCACCATGGTCCCAGCGGCCGAGGCGAGCGCGACCACCAGGGCGCGGTGCGGGTGCTGATCGATGGCGTCGGCCTGCGCTGCCAAAAGCTGAAAGACCCCGACCAGCGCCAGGGGTCCGTGCACAGCGGATGCCGGTGACAGCGCCACCTTCACACCTACGAAATCCGCCGCAATGGCGGGGGTGTCGCGCGTGGGTGAAAGGTCGTTGTCGCTCATGCTCAGGGGCTGGGCTTTCGGCGTACCAGCTTCACGGTCAGGGTGTTGGAGCGATAGGGTCCGAGGCTGGCGTAGACGATGTATTCTGTCTCGACTGCCGGCAGATCGATCATCTTGGCCAGATTGGCGCGGAGAAACTCTCCGATGGTGGTGTTGGTGTGGTCGGTCTTTGATTGCGGCATGTCGCTGGGGAACGGCTCGCGGTTGTCGCGGATGTTGGTGCTCTCGGCGAGCAACGCGGAAGCGGAATACTCCTGGTGAGTTCGGGCGTCGACCACCACGAGCGTCAAGTTGTCCATGAAGCTCGATCCGTAGCCCAGCATGTCGTACACGAAGCGCGTAGCCACACACACGGTGAACTGCGCATCCTTGGGCGAAAGGCGCGGCCCATCCGAAAACTGCACCTCCCGAGGCGCATTGATGGCAATCCCCACGCCGGAAATGATCTCGGGCGTGCCCCGCGTGTCCAGTCGTGGATTGTTGAACAGCAGCCATGCCTCGTCGGGCTCGAAACTGCCATCACGATCGATCTCGAATTTGAATTCGTCCATCTTGTCACGCTCTTTGCGCGGTTGGGATCCGCCTGTGGTGCCGCATGTGGAAAGCAACAGCGCAAGGAGCCACGCCCAGCGGTTGGGCCAGGACGAGCGCGAGCGGGTCGCAGGTACGAGGCCGTGATTGTTCATGTTCAGGGGCTGGGCTTTCGGCGCACCAGCTTCACGGTCAGAGTGTTCGAGCGATAGGGTCCGAGGCTGGCGTAGACGATGTATTCAGTCTCGACAGCAGGTAGATCAATCATCTTGGCCAGGTTGGCGCGCAGGAACTCTCCGATGGTTGTGTTGGTGTGGTCGGTCTCCGGCTGCAGCATGTCGCTCGGTGGCGGTACGAGGTTGTCACGAATGTTGCTGTTGTCAGCGAGCAACGCGGATGCGGAGTACTCCTGGTGGGTTCGGGCGTCGACCACCACGAGTGTCAAGTGGTCCATGAAATCCGACCCGTAGCCCAGCATGTCGTACACGAAGCGCGTGGCCACGCACACGATGAATTGGGCATCCTGGGGCAAAAGACGCGGCCCTTCCGAGAACTGCACTTCGCGAGGTGCGTTTATCGCGATGCCCACGCCCGCGATGATCTTGGGCTTGCCCCGGGTGGAGATTCGCGGGTTGTTGTGACGCGTCCAGAACGCTTCGGGTTCGAAGCTCCCATCGCGATCGATCTCGAACTTGAATTCCTCCATGTTGTCGCGCTCCTTGCGTGGTTGGGATCCGCCAGTGGTGCCGCATGCGAGAAGCAGCAACGCCAGTGTCCACGCCGAGCGGCTGGGCCGGGACAAGCGCGTACAGGTCGCGGGAACGAGGTCACTGTCGTTCATGCTCAGGGACTGGGCTTTCGGCGCACAAGCTTCACGGTCAGGGTGTTCGAGCGGTAGGGTCCGAGGCTGGCGTAGATGATGTACTCGGTCTCGACCGCCGGCAGATCGAGCATCTTGGCCAGATTCGCGCGGAGATACTCTCCGATGGTGGTGTTGGTGTGGTCGGTTTTGGGTTGCGGCATGTCGCTCGGGGGCGGCACGTAGTTGTCGCGGATGTTGGTGCTCTCGGCGAGCAACGCGGAAGCGGAATACTCCTCGTGAGTTCGGGCGTCGACCACCACGAGCGTCAAGTAGTCCATGAAGCTCGATCCGTAGCCCATCATGTCGTACACGAACCGCGTCGCCACGCACACGATGAACTGCGCATCCTTGGGTGAAAGGAGGGGTCCTTCCGAAAACTGTACCTCTCGCGGTGCATTGATGGCTATGCCCACGCCCGAGATGATGTCGGGCGTGCCCCGCGTGTTGAGTCGCGGGTTGTTGTAGCGCAGCCAGAATGCTTCCGGCTCGAAGCTACCATCGCGGTCAATCTTGAATTTGAGTTCGGTCATAGTGTTATGCTCCTTGTGAGATTGGAACGCGGCTGTCGTTCCGCAGGCGGGGAGGAATAGCGAGAGGACCCACGCCCAGCAGCACGACGAGGATAAACTGCGGGATAGGCGACCGGTGCCAGTCATTTGCTGTCGAGTAGGCTCTTGAATGAGAGAACCGCATCCGGGTGGGCCGGATCCAGGTTCTGCCTGATCAGAAGCTTCGCACATGCCGTGCAGAACTTCTGCGGCGAGGGGGCATCCTCAGTCGAGGTCGCGCCGAACATGGTGCACTCGGGTTTGCCACTCCACTCCCACACCCCGTCCGCCTTCTTACCTTTAGCTCCGCGCTCGCAGTGGGCGCCGCGGTGGCCCTTGGCGTTGTCGTGGCTTCTCACATAGTCCTTCACGTCCTGCGTCGGTTTCGGGCCGGCGTAGATGAGATCCACGTCGCCGTACAACTTGTCCGGTCCATCTAGCTCGTACCGACGACCGAAGTGCCGACCGCCCTTGGGGACCATACCCAACTTGTGCCCGAGTTCGTGGTTCAATGTCTGTAGCTTTTCGGGCTCGGTTTTTTCGGTGTCGCGCCACCAGGCAGTGCGCGCCACCGTCAACAGATTCTCATCGCGCAGGGCGAAGCCGCCGGCGAAACCGTCCATCACCCAGAGTCTGAGCGTTAGCTTGGCGTCCTTGCTGAGGAGGACGTTCTGGTTGCGTGCGTCCTCGGGCAGGGTGATCCTCAGGCGGTTGAAGCCCTTCCCGGCCTTGAAGCTGTGCGAGGTGTCGAGCCTGATCGAGTCCCTCGGGATCACGAAGTCCTTGCCATCGGCAGTGAGCGTGCCGTTCCCCTGCAACCAGATGCCCTTGCCGCCGTTCTCTGCGTCGTCATCCGGTTTCATGCCCCACCAGGCGTATTTCCCCTTGGGCAGCTCGAACACGAGTTCCGCGTTGCCCCACAGGCGCCCCGACAGTTCCACGTTTCCCGGGACGTCCACGCCGATCTCGATCGCGGTGAACCCGGGCAGCGCATTGGAGAACACCAACGCCAAGACCCACGGCTCGCGGTCCTTGACCGTGTACTTGGGTTTCACCAGACGAATCAGATCATCTGACGTCGCGTTTTCAAGATATGGGATCTCCGTCTGGACTCCCTCCGGCACATCGAGCAGCTCGACGAACAGGGTCTTGTAGTAGTCGAGCGTGTCTTTCAAGTTCGGGACTTTCACGTCCTTCTTGGGATCACTGGCGTCTTTCATGCGAAGCACTTGAAAGAACAAGCGCCGCCAGGTCTCGATCTCGTCGGTGGATTCCACGGTCTTTTCGCCGGCGCGGGCTTCGATTTTGTAGACCGCGCCGCCTGAGGGTGGCAGTTGGGCGGTGGTCCCCGACACCATCTCCGTGCCCTCGCTGACTTGCATACCGACGGGCTCTTGCAGCTTGTACCAGCGGTTGCGCTTCTTCTCGGACTCGGTATACGGCGACACCTCGGAGACCAGCACGGTTCGGAACTGCGCCAGCATGGGGTCATCCATTTTGAAATTGGCTTTGAAGTGAACCGGGCCGAGCCGGTCCAACGATGCGATCCCGCGCTCGACGAAAAGCGATATCTGGGGCAGGTTCACATATTGCTTGAGCTTGGCCATGGCGGGCTCTCCGACGTCAGCGGTGCAACAAATCCAGCTTCACAATTTGGTTGGCTTGTTCCTTCTTGTCCTCGGGGAGCAGCGACGGCACCATCGGGCAAGGCGGCTGCACCTCGGGGAAGGGCGGGGTGTTGGGGGCTGACAGCTTGTTGTGAATCATCAGGTCGCCCAGCCGTGGCACGCATTTGCCTTCGATCTTCACGTCGAAAGAGAAGTTGACGAACTCGGCCTTGCCTTTGGTGGTGGCCGAGGCCACGCCGCCTGCGCTGCCCGCCTCGTCCCCGGTGCTGGTGGCGAAGTTCGACCCTTCTAGCATGACCGGGTTGCCTTCGATGGTGACGGTCTTGCTGCCCATGGCGGTGTCCGACGACTGCGCGATGTTGGGATAGGGGATGGGAATCGGCCCGCTTGGCGAGGGCGTGAGGCACACATCGGGAAACGAGGGCGCCACGCCACTGCTGGTGGCGTGGACCACAGTGAGATTGTTGACGTTCACCTTGCTCGCCATTGCTTGTCTCCATTCTTCCCCGGTGTGACACGGACAGCGGCGCGCAGACCGTGTTCGGATGACGACGCCCACAGGATTGCCTCGTCGGCCCGGGCGTACCCGCGGGCGAAGCCGGCCAGGGCCTGGGCAATTAGGATACCACCGGTAGCCGCGCCAATGTCGCCCAGGCAGTCCGCGGGATGTGACAGACGGTTCACAGTGGAAAGCTGGGCCGCCAGCCG
>PMJO01000140.1 GCA_003158455.1 Myxococcales bacterium
TGGCTTCCCGACGGACGCATCGTCTTCGTCTCGGACCGCCGCGGAGGGTACGGCCGCTGCCATCCGCGACCAGTGCCGGTCTACACGCTCCACGTGATGAACGCCGACGGCACCGGGATCGAGCCGATCAGCCTCCACGATACCAACGAGTGGCAGCCCAGCGTGGACCGAAACGGGCTCATTATCTACACGCGTTGGGACTATGTGGATCGCGGCAGCAATCAGGTGCACACCCCCTGGGTCACGACGCCCGATGGACTTGATGCGCGGGGAACCATCGGCAACTTCGCCGTCAATCACAGCGTTACCCCGCGCGCGGTGATGAACATCCGAGCCATCCCGGGGTCGAACAAGCTCGTGGGTACCGCCGCGCCCCACCACCAGCAAGCCTACGGCTCGATTGTGATGATGGATCAGGACATCGAGGACGACGACGGCATGGCTCAGTACACCGTCATCACGAAGGACGCTGGTTTCCCTGAGGCCACAGTCGGCACGGACACGGATATGTCGTACGCGACGGCTTGGCCCATCGACGAGAAGCGCTTCCTGGTCGTGCACGATCCGAGCAGCAACACGCACCAACTGAACAAGAAATTTGACATCTACCTCATCGACAGCTCCGGCAACAAGAAGCTCATTTTCCAATGCAGCGATCACTCCTGCCTCGACCCCATCCCGCTTGCCCCGCGCCCGACTCCGCCGGTGATCCCCCCAAGCCGGACCGCAACAGACAAGACCGCTCCGGCAGAGGTGAATGTGGTCAACGTCTACGACAGCACGTTGCCCATGCCGACCGGAACAGTCATCAAGGCGCTCCGGGTGGTGCAGATTTACCCCAAGGGCACGGCAGTCACAGAAAGCCCGCGGAAAGGCCACGGAGCGCTTCTGTACAATGATCAGAATGGGCGCGGCTCTCTGGGCACGGTGCCGGTGGATGCAGACGGCAGCGCACACTTTTTCTTGCCCCCAGGCAAGGCGGTGTTCTTCCAGGCACTCGACGCGGATGGTGCCGCCGTGCAGTCCATGATGTCGTCCGCCTTCGCCATACCCGGCTCGACCCGACTCACCTGTCAGGGCTGCCATGAAAGACGTTACCGGGCCCTGCCGGCACGCGCGACCATGCCCACCGCCTTCGGGAGAGCGGCTTCGACCCTGCAGCCCGATGCTGCCGGCAGTAATCCGATCTCCTACCCGCTGCTGATCCAGCCTATCCTGGACAAGAACTGCGTGAGCTGCCATGGGACCTCGAAGCCGGGTGACCTGAGCAAGGGCAACTACTCGAGCGACGCGGACAAGTTCTACGCCTCGTACAAGAACCTGCAGTCCTACCTCGCCTATTACGAGATGCCCCCCGTCCCCAACGGCTGGAACTACGAATTCGGACCCGTGCTGACAACGCCGGGGAAGTTCGGTGCCAAGGGCGTCTCCAAGCTCTACCCCCTCCTCAAGGCAGGCCACCAGGGGCTGACGCTCTCAGACGCGGATCTTCGATCAATAGCGCTGTGGCTGGATCTGAACTCCGACATGTACTCCGACGACATCAAGCGTGACAGTCAGGCAAGCGGGCAGACCGTGACGCCCAGCCTCCAGTAGACCCAACGGTTCCGCCGGCGCCCCCGCGGGCGCGCCGGCGGAGGATGGGAGCGTGGCCGATTCAAGCGGGTCTATGGGGAAACAGGAGCTCTCTGGGGCGCGGAGAAGAAGACTTGCTCATGACAGAGCCTCCTGCTTCGGGATTCGAGGTGAGACGACGCTACCCCAAAGGGTCGCGGCTCTCCGGAACCTGGGTCACCAGGGGCCGGTGTCCCGGTGGCGCATGACAAAGAAACGCCCTCGCATCTCCGGCACCCGGTTGGATCTTGTGCTGACCGGACTCGCAGTCTTGGCTTGTTCCTGTAGCGCCCAGCCATCAGACTCGGTTCACAGAACGGACTCGTCCTCAAGCAACGGCGGAAACACAAATGGGGGCTCCGGACCCGGTGGAGAAGGTGGTCATGGTTCCGGTGGCGCGGCCGGGGGCGGCAGCGAGGCTTCCCGGGACGCCGCAAGCGGAATGGGAAGCGGCGGTCAGGCAGGGAGATCGGGCGGTGCTAGCCCAGGCGCAGGCGGTTCGGGTAGTGGGGGAGACAGCGGTGCCGACGCGGCTACCAACAGAGACAGCGGTGCCGACGCGGCTACCCACCGGGACACCGCCGCTGCCGACCTTCCAGCCAACCCTGATGCTCCGGCCAAGTTGGATGCCGCGCCTGCGTTCTGGACAACCCCGTTTGTCGCGAACTGCACGCCTCCGTCCATCGGAGGTCGGTCGCAAAGCGACGGGCATCATCGCGCAGGCGAAGACTGCATGCAGTCGGGCTGCCACACAGGTGGATCGCCGGATGCCGGCACCGCATTTCTTTTCGGCGGAACGGTGCGTAGGGCTGGAAGCTTGGCGTCCTACCCATCCGTCGAAGTCGCCATCAAGACGCAGTCCGAACTTTACTCTGCATGCAGCGCCACCAACGGCAACTTCTGGATTGTCGTGGCGGGCGCCGGTTCGCTCGACTGGGACACAGCGACCGTGCGCGTTCGCAGCTCGAATGGCGAAACTGCAATGTTGCCTGTTCCGGAGGCCGGCTGCAACAGTTGCCACAGTGAGATCATGCTGATAACAGCACCCTGACGGTGAATATCTGGTTTGCTGGCGGGAGCGACATCAGTTCTGCCGCCCTGAACCCTATCGAAGCACGTAGTCCCTGCTTTGCGCCGGCGCGAAATTCGAGCTGCCGAAAAGGACGCGCAAGCGCGTGACAATTCCGCGGTTGTGGCGCAGCTCGTAGCCGAGTTGCCACAAGCCGGCCAGACCGAGCCGGAGCGGATTCAGATGCAGGCGGGGCGAGCCCTGCAATCCGACTGGCGGCTGGGTCTCGCTGGGTGAGACATAAGTGCCGAAGACCCGGTCCCATAGCATGAACAGGGGGCCACCCAGGTTGATGAGCGAGTGGCCCGGCAGGGCCGAGTGGTGCATGTAGTGGTAGGGGCCTTCGCCGAAAAAGGCGCTGAGCACGCGTAGCGGCCGGCTTCGCCAAAACGTCGAGTACAGGGCTGTGTTGTGCGAACCGATCAAGACAATTTGGCCGAGCATGCGCAAGAGCAGTGCTTCCCCGATCATCGCCTCTGAGTGGAAGAGCTTCGCGCACACGCCGACCCCAAGTAGAAAGGGCACGCTGAGGATGAAGAAGAGCGGGAAGGCGGCAAACACCGGTTGGGTCGTAGGGATAGTCAAATAGGTGTTCAGATGGTGCGGGCGATGCCAGAGCAGCCAAAACGGTCGCCAGGTGTGGCCCAAGCGGTGGAACCAATACTGGAAGAGATCGCCGAGTGCGATAGTGGCCACCAACGCGAGCGGGCCGGGCAAGTTCACCACGGTCGGCATGCGAGCCACCAGGGCGCCGCACCATTCGGTGTAGTGGCGAACCAGAGAGAAGCCGAAGAAGAATCCATGTCCCGCGAGCGCGCTTGCGGTGCCGGCGAGCGCGAGGCCCAGGTAGAACATGAGACTCAAGACGACGGTCAGGAGAAAGAAGGAGAGGATCCGCCGCCGGGGCAGCGCCGGCGCGGGCGACAAACCGCGATACAACATGACACCGTTCCAGGCGAGCACGAACCCTGCAAGGGAAAGCATGACGACCAGCCAGGCCGGCGACAGGCCGGCAAGTTGACCTTCAAACCGGCCCAGGGCGAAGCCGGCTTCGTCAACCAGCCCGAGCCCGAGCATGACGGTCTCATGCGCGAATGCGTCGACGACTACCGTGAGGGCAAAGGCAACCGCGAACACGGCGTAGCCGGCGCGGAGCCAGGGCTCCCAGCGAGCGCCCGGCTCTGGGGGTTCCCATGCAAAGAGCCGCATCGAAATCCCCTCTAGCACGAAGGGCCGAGACTTGCGATGCAACGGCTCGTCAGATCCCGGACGGAAGACCGTCCGGCCAAGGCCAGGGTACGCTTGCAGGCTACGACTCACCTCCGTCTCATCCATTTTGCGTTCCGGTTCAATTTGATGCTTGACCAGTGCCCCGGTGGCCAACCTATCCGCGCAAGATGACAGCATGGCGCTATACTGCCTCGATCTTGGCCCCGTCTCCGGATCGCCTGGCCGTACTTGTCGTGGATGACGAGAAGAACATCCGCACGACGCTGACCGTATGTTTGGAACAGCTCTCGCACCAAGTGGTGTCGGTGCCCAGCGCCGAGGGAGCCCTGACCGCGTTGGCCAAGCAGCCCTTTGACCTCGCTCTGGTCGATCTGAAACTGGGCGCGGACAGCGGTCTTGAGCTGATTCCGCGCTTGCTGGCCGATCGTCCGGAATTGCTGGTCGCGATCATTACGGCGTATGCCACCGTGGAAACTGCCGTCGAGGCCATCCACCGTGGCGCCTGGGACTACCTGCCCAAGCCTTTTACCCCCGCGCAGATCCGTCATCTAGTCGATCGCGCCTGTGAACGACGCCGGCTCACTTGGCGGGTCGAGAACCTGGAAAACACGCTTTCCAGCGCGCTTCCCGACGTGGATCTGACCTCCGAATCGCCGCGCATGCGCTCGGTGCACGAGACGGTCACCCGTGCGGCCGCCTCCGACGCGCCCGTCCTGCTGCGTGGGGAAACCGGAACCGGCAAGACCGTGGTAGCGCGCGCCTTGCACTCCCACAGTCCGCGGCACGAGCATCCCTTTGTCGTGGTCAACTGCCCGACCCTATCCGAGGAGCTGCTCACCAGTGAGCTGTTCGGCCACGCGCGTGGGTCGTTCACCGGCGCGGTGAAGGACCAGCCTGGCCGGGTCGAGGCGGCGCACGGCGGAACCTTGTTTCTCGATGAGATCGGCGAGATTCCGCCCAGCCTGCAGGCGAAGCTGTTGCGCTTTCTGCAGGATAAGGAGTTCGAACGGGTAGGCGAGAGCCGCACCCGCCGGGTGGACGTGCGCGTGGTCGCGGCGACCAATCGAGACCTGGAAACCGACGTGCGCCAGGGGCGCTTTCGCGAGGACCTGCTCTACCGGCTCAATGTGATCGAAGTCGTGGTTCCGGCTCTGCGTGAGCGGGCCGAGGACATTCTTGCGCTCGCCCGCCGCTTCTTGAATTTCTATGCGCGCGCGTTTGGCCGCGCGATCCCCACCTTGTCGCCGGCCACCGAACAGACCCTGGTGCAGTACCCCTGGCCCGGGAACGTGCGCGAGCTACGCAACACAATCGAACGCGCCCTGATTTTGTGGCCCGCACCCATCATCGAGCCCGAGGCGTTGCCGGCCAAGATGCAGCTTTCGGTGAGCCTCGCCGGGCCGCAAGTGGGGGATGATGCCACGCTGGCCGAGATCGAAGCAGAACACATTCGCCGGGTGGTAGCCCGCGCTCCCAGTTTGGACGCCGCGGCGGCCACCCTGGGTATTGACGCCTCGACTCTCTGGCGCAAACGCAAGCGCCAGCAGGACTGACTACACTGTCAAATCCGGCGCCGCAGGCACCGTGAACCAGAAGGTCGCGCCTTTTCCCGGCTCGCTTATCACGCCGATGCGGCCGCCATGGGCCTGCACAATTCCGCGGGCGATGAACAGGCCCAGACCTGAGCCGCCCGCGGGACTGCCGGGAACACGGTAGAATTTTTCGAACAGCTCGGCTTGGTACGCCAGGGGAATCCCGGGCCCTTGGTCGGCAACCTCGAAGCGGATCCAGTGGCCCGCGCTCGCATCGGGCTCGCTGGCCGGCGCGGTAGCGATTTCGGACATGGCGCGGACAACGATCTCACCCTCGGGCTCTGAGTAGCGAATGGCATTGCCGAGCAGGTTGCTGAACACCAGCTCCAGACGATCGGGATCGGCGAAAGCCTCCGGGCATCCGGGCGCCACCTCGGAAAGTAGGGTGATCTGTCGCGCGGCTGCGGCGGAGCGGTGGGCATCGCGGGCCAGTGCCACCAGTGTCTCGGGCGCAATCCGTCGTTTGTGCAGATCAATGTTGCCGGATTCGATGCGCGAAAGGTTGAGCAAATCATCCACGATTGTCTGCAAGCGTTCGCAGTCCTCGCGCGCCGCAAATAGCAACTCGGCCTGCTTGCCGGTGAGCGGGCCCACTGCCTCCTCGGTGCACAGGTGGATCGCCATGCGCAGCGAGGTCAACGGGGTGCGGAATTCATGCGCCACGGTGGCCACCAGGTTGCTTTTCAGCTCGTCGAAATGGAACAGCTTGGTCACGTCCTGCAGGACGATCGCCACGCCCGTCACTTCGCCGGCATCGCCATAGATGGGCGCAGCCCGCGGCAAGAAAATGTACTCCCCAACCGGCAGCGCCTCTTCGAATCCCTTGGGAACGTAGACGCCGCGGCCACCGACCACATGGGCACGGACGCGGTCGAGCAACGAGCGCACGGCTGGATCGATGGTGGCGAGTGGGTCCTTGGGCCGCAAATCGGCATCCACACCCAGCAGGCGGCTAGTCGCCGTGTTGATGGCCTGAACGTGGCCAGCGGCATCGAGCATCACCACCGGATCGGGCAGGCCGTCCATGGCCGCCTGGGCGGCCTGCTGGGTTTGCAAGAGCTCGCCCAGCGAGCTCTGCCGGTAACGTTCCAGGTGATCGGCCATGAGGTTGAACTCGGTCGCGAGTTGCGCGATCTCGTCGCGACCTTCGAGCCGCGCGCGCGCGTGCACGTCGCCCTGGCCAAAGCGTCGCACCGCCGCGCCCACCACCCGCAGCGGTCGGAGCAGACGGGTGGTCAAGGAGATGGAGGCCAGCAGTCCCCCGAGCAGGGCCGCCGCTACCGCGATGATGACCAACTGTTGGAATCGCTGCGCACTTCGCCCGGCCTGTTCGCTCTTGCGCACAATCGCGTCCTGGTTCATGTCGAGGATCCGATCGGCTTCCTGCTTGGTCTCGACGAACGCGGGCGACAGGGCTTCAAAGTACAGACGGTCCCAAGCCTCCAGAGTGGTGGCGGCCAGGAATTCATCGAGTGCGTGCTGGTACCGCGTCCAACTCCTTCGCAATGCCGCGACCGCCTCGGCTTCGCCCGGTTCGGTGATGTTGTTCTCCTCCAGACGCAACTCACGTTCGAAGGCGCTACGGTGTTGGGAGACGCCAACCGCGGACTTGGCCCCATGCCCCGCCAGGGTGAACAGGGGGAAGCTGCCGATCCGCTCGAGGGACTCTTTCATCCGCTGCGCCGCTCGCACGCTACGATAGTTGTCCGCGAAGATCCTGCCCGACTGCTCGCCCAATCGGGTGGTCACGGTTGCCGAGATCCCGCCGACCAGGGCCAGCGCGACGGCCAAGGGCGCCTGGGCGAGAATGAGCTTGGCCTTGAAGGTCACGGCCGCTCCTCTTCCTCGGCCAGCGACACGATATGAATGTCGAAGCCCGCGCCCTCCTTCACCAGCCGCAAGGGCACCGAACGTCCCAGCATCTGCTTCCACCACGGCAGGTGCGAACGCCCCACGATGATGTGCCCGACGCTGTGTGAGCGCGCGAAGTCGAGGATGGTGTCCACCGGATCCTCACCGCGTACCCGCACCACCTCGGCACCCAGCTCACGCGCCTTCTCGATATTGGCGAGAAGGTGGCGCTGCGCCTCCGCATCGATGCGCTCGGGCGTCTCGTCGGAGGTTTCCACGTACACCACGAACCAGTCGGTGTTGTAGCGCCCGGCCAGGCGCGAAGCCCGGCGCAACAACATGGCAGCACGGGGTGGGTTGGATGACATGCAGGCCATCACGCGGCTGTTGGTCGTGGCGGCTCGCTCGCGCGGTTGAGCCAGCGGCGCGTGCGAGTAGCTGCTGCGCTCCACGCTCTCGGCAACTTCGCGCAAAGCCAGCTCGCGCAGGTGGGTCAAATTTTCCTCTTTGAAGAAATGCTCCAGCGCCCACGGGATCTTGTCAGGCGCGTAGATCTTGCCGGCGCTCAGGCGCTCTTGCAGGTCCTCGACCGCCAGGTCCAGGTTCACCACCTGGTCGGCCCGTTTGAGGAAACTGTCAGGGACCGTCTCGCGCACCACCACGCCGGTCACCCGTCCCACGAGGTCGTTGAGGCTGTCCAGGTGCTGCACGTTGAGCGCGGCAATGACGTTGATGCCGGCGTCGAGCAGCTCGAGCACGTCCTGATAGCGCTTCTTGTTGTGACTGCCCGGCACGTTGGTGTGGGCCAACTCATCGACCAAGGTCACCGCTGGATTGCGCTTTAAGATCTTGTTGAGACTCATCTCCTCGATCATCACGCCCCGATACTCGACCTGTCGTCGCGGCACGACCTCCAGGCCCTCGACCAACGCCTCGGTCTCAACCCGGCCGTGCGATTCCACGAACCCCACCACCACGTCAACGCCCCGCTTGCGCAGACTGTGCGCCTCTTCCAGCATGCGGTAGGTCTTGCCCACGCCCGCGGCAAAGCCAATGTAGAGCTTGAGGCGACCACGCTTGCCCTTCTGGACCAGTTCCAGGAAGTCCTCGGGACGCGGGCGAGAAGGGCTTGGGTTCATCGATGCGGGATACCTGTTGGCAGGGGTTGGACGCAAGCGTGCTGTGCAATCGCTGCGCCACTTTATGGTACCAGGTCCGATAATAGCGCGTCTGCGTGCCAGGTGCGCGCGTGGCTTGCCATGCACAATGCAACCCGCGCGGGGGGACTGGTTGCACATTGCAAGCCTCGGCCACCAGCATGCGCCCCTAGTCCGCACAATCGGGACCTTGGTTCCTGGCACGGGGGATGCCTTAGTCTCATCTCAAAAGGGACACGCCATGAGCGACACGATTTTCCTTTTCACCACTCTGGCCTTTTTCGCGCTGGCCTGGGCCTACACCCGCGCGTGCGCGTGGCTCTGACCCTTCGAGGAGATCACCATGCTGCTCGACTACCTACTAGGCGGAGCCGTTTCCATCGGAATCGGCTTCTATCTGGTCTACGCCTTGCTCCGTCCGGAGCGCTTCTGAGGAGTTGCCGTGACTTTCAACGGTTGGCTGCAAATTCTGGCTCTCTTTCTGGTTCTGCTGGCTGTCACCAAACCGCTCGGCCAGTATATGTTCCGCGTTTTCGAGGGCGCCGAGCGTCCATCGCGCAGGGTCCTGGCACCCATCGAACGCTGGCTGCTCCGTCTGTGTGGCGCATCTCCAAGCGACGAGCAGAGTTGGATTGAGTACGCCGTCTCTCTCCTGATCTTCAGCGCGATCGGCGTTCTGGTTACCTACGCCATACAGCGGCTACAGCATCACTTGCCGTTCAACCCACAGGGGCTGGGGCCGGTTGCTCCCGACCTTGCCTTCAACACCGCGGTCAGTTTCACCACCAATACCAACTGGCAATCCTACAGCGGCGAGACAACCATGAGCTATCTGACCCAGATGGCGGGCCTGGCCTGGCACAACTTCGTGTCAGCCGGCGCCGGCCTCGCGGTTGCACTAGTGCTGGCGCGCGGCCTGACCCGCAGGCCGAGTGAAGGCCGCCCGGCGCAACTGGGAAACTTCATCGTCGACCTCATACGTTCGATCGTCTACTTGCTTCTGCCGTTCAGCATCGTCTTCGGGCTGGTGCTGATCTCCCAGGGGATCATCCAGAACCTGAGCGCATACCTTCACGTCACCGGCTTGGAAGGGGCCGGGCAGATCATTCCCATGGGCCCCGCGGGATCGCAGGAGGTCATCAAGGAACTCGGAACCAACGGTGGTGGCTTCTTCAACGCGAACAGCTCGCACCCATTTGAGAATCCCAACGGACTCACCAATTTCCTCGAAATCCTGCTGATTCTCGCCATCCCCGCCGGGCTGACCTACACCTTTGGCCGCATGGCGGGGAAATCGCGGCAGGGGTGGTCGATATTCGGCGCGATGGCCGTTCTATTTCTCTGCGGGGTGCTCGCTGCCTACGCTGCCGAGACGCGCCCCAACCCCGCGCTGGCCGGCCTGCCGCTCGACCAAAGCGCCGGCAACCTGGAGGGCAAGGAGGTGCGCTTCGGGGTGGCCAACTCCGCCCTGTTCGCCACGGCCACCACCGGCACCTCGTGCGGCGCGGTCAATTCCATGCATGACAGCTTCACCCCGCTCGGCGGCCTGGTCCCACTTACCAACCTCAAGCTGGGCGAGGTCGTGTTTGGCGGCGTGGGCGCGGGGCTGTACGGCATTCTGATCTTCGTTTTGCTCTCGGTGTTCATCGCGGGCCTGATGGTGGGGCGCACGCCTGAGTATCTCGGCAAGAAGATCGAGGGTCGCGAGATGAAGGCCGTGATGCTCTACGTGCTCGTGTTTCCGCTCATCATCCTCAGCTTCTCGGCCTGGGCAGCGGTCAGCCCCTATGGCGTAAGTTCACTCAACAACGCCGGCCCGCACGGCCTGTCCGAGATCCTCTACGCCTTCACCAGCGCCACCGCCAACAACGGTTCGGCCTTCGCGGGCCTGAACACCAACACCCACTTCTGGAATACCACCATGGGGCTGGCCATGCTGGGCGGCCGTTTCTTGATGATGGTGCCGGTGCTGGCCATAGCCGGGTTCATGGCGAAAAAGCGGGTTGCGCCAGCAGGGCCGGGGACGTTCCCCACCGATGGGCCGCTCTTCACCGGGCTGCTCATCTCGGTGGTGCTGATTGTCGGCGCGCTCACGTTCTTCCCGGCCCTGTGCCTCGGCCCAGTGGTCGAGCATTTCCTGGCCGCACACGGGAGGTTGTTCTGATGAAATCGCACAGCAAAGCGCCGTCGCTATTCGATCGAGCGATCATCCGCGAAGCGGCCTGGGACAGTCTGCGCAAGCTCTCACCGCGCGCGGTGGCGCGCAACCCGGTGATGTTCGTGGTCGAAGTCGGCAGCGTGCTCTGCACCCTGACGGTGGTGCGGGATCTGGTGGCACCGCCCGCGGGCGCGGCCCCGCTTTGGTTCACCGCCTGGATTAGCGTCTGGCTGTGGATCACGGTGGTGTTCGCCAATTTCGCCGAGGCGGTGGCCGAAGGCCGAGGCAAGGCGCAGGCCGATTCCCTGCGCAAGATGCGCACCCAGACTCCGGCCCGGCGCTTGCGTGACGGGGGCGGCGAGGACACGGTGGCCTCTACCGACTTGCGCGCCGGGGATAAGGTAGTGGTGGAAGTTGGTCAGCTCATCCCGGGCGATGGCGAGGTGATCGAGGGCGTAGCCTCGGTGGACGAGTCGGCCATCACCGGCGAGTCGGCCCCGGTGATCCGCGAGGCGGGCGGCGATCGCTCGTCGGTGACCGGCGGCACCAAGGTGCTCTCCGACCGCATCGTGGTGCGCATCATGTCCAACCCGGGCGAGACCTTCCTCGATCGGATGATTGCCCTGGTCGAGGGAGCGGCCCGGCAGAAGACACCCAACGAAATTGCCCTGCACATCCTCTTGGTCGGACTGACGCTGGTGTTCCTGTTCGCTTGCGTGACCCTGGTTCCGCTGGCCCTCTATTCCGGAATCCGGCTCTCGCCGACGGTGATCGTGGCTTTGCTAGTCTGCCTGATTCCCACCACCATCGGCGGTCTGGTTTCCGCCATCGGCATCGCGGGCATGGATCGCTTGATCCGCAAGAACGTGATCGCCATGAGCGGCCGAGCCATCGAGGCGGCGGGCGACGTGGACGTCCTGTTGCTCGACAAAACCGGCACCATCACCATGGGCAACCGCCAGGCGACCGAGTTCATNNCGCTCCATCGTCGTGCTGGCCAAACAGCAATTCCGGCTGCGCGGACGCGACATTGGCGAGCTGGGGGCGCAATTCGTTCCCTTCTCGGCCCACACTCGCATGAGCGGGTGCGATCTCGATGGCCGGCAACTGCGCAAGGGCGCGGTGGAAGCAGTCAAACGGTGGGTCGAAGCCAAGGGCGGCAGCGTTCCTTCCGATCTGCAACGCATAGCCGACGAGATCGGGAACCAGGGTGGCACGCCCCTGGCCGTCGCCGACGGTGCCAAGGTACTTGGCGTGGTCCGCCTGACCGATGTCGTGAAGGGCGGCATTTCCGAACGTTTCGCGCGCTTCCGCGC
>PMJO01000065.1 GCA_003158455.1 Myxococcales bacterium
CAGCTCGGCTGCGCTGGAATGTCTTGAGACGGTCTCTGAGCTGGCCGGCATCTCGCTGCGCTCGGCCCGCTATCGAAGCCAGCGCCAGGCACTCCTCGAAGCAACTGAGCGGCAGGCCAGCGCGCTGCAGACCCAGCAGGAGGAGTTGCGAGTCATCAACGAGGAGCTGGAGGAGCAAAGCCGCGCCTTGCGCGAATCGCAGGCCCGGCTTGAGGCGCAACAGGCGGAGCTTGAACAGACCAACGCGCAGCTCGAGGAGCAGGCCGAGACGCTCGAGCAGCAGCGCGACCATTTGTCCCGAGCGCAGTCGGATCTGATCGAGAAAGCCGACGAGCTTGCCCGGGCGAACCAGTACAAGTCGGAGTTTCTCGCCAACATGAGCCACGAACTGCGCACGCCGCTCAACAGCGCCCTCATCTTGGCCAAGCTGCTCGCCGACAACAAGGACGCCAACCTCACCCCCGAGCAAGTGAAGTACGCGGCCACTATCTACTCGTCAGGCAACGATCTGCTCGTACTCATCAACGATATTCTCGACCTCTCGCGCATTGAAGCGGGGCGCATGGAACTTCAGGTCGAAGTAGTGGACCTGGCGCGCACCATCGAATCGCTTAGGCAAACCTTCCAGCCTGTCGCAGGCGAAAGGCACTTGTCCTTCGAGGCGGAACTGGCGCCGGGGACGCCGGCTTCAATCCGAAGCGACGGGCTGCGCATCCAACAGATATTGCGCAACCTGCTCGCGAACGCGTTCAAGTTCACCCAGGCTGGTTCAGTCAGCCTGCGGGTCGCGGACGCCCCGGGCGAATGCGTGTCTTTCTCGGTGAACGACAGCGGCATCGGTATCGCCGCGGATCAGCACCAGATAATCTTCGAAGCCTTCCGCCAGGCCAACGGCACCACCAACCGCAGCTATGGAGGTACCGGTTTGGGCCTGACCATTTCGCGCCAACTGGCCCGACGGCTGGGCGGCGACATCGCGGTGCAAAGCACGCCGGACAAGGGCAGCACCTTTACCCTTACCCTCCCGCGGACGCTTGCGGCGGTTGCCGGTGCAGGCGCCCAGACCATGGAACCGCGGACGCGCGCCACGGCGGCTTCTTCCCCGGCGCAGGTCCGCAGCGTGCCGCTATCGCAAACTCAGAAAGCGCGCTCAGTGCCACCGCCCTTCCCGGAGGTGGAAGACGACCGCGAAGGCTTGCGACCTGACCAGCGGTCGATCCTGGTGGTAGAGGACGACCAGGCGTTCGCGCGCATCCTGCGCGACCTTTCGCACGAGCAGAGCTTCCGCGCGCTGGTGGCGACCACCGCGGCCGAGGGTATTCGCCTGGCAGAGCAATTTGTGCCCAGCGCCGTGTTGCTCGACATCAACCTGCCTGACAACTCCGGGCTTCTGGTCCTGGAGCACTTGAAGCGCAACCCAGGGACGCGCCACATCCCAGTCCATGTCGTTTCGGCACTGGAGCACACCCAGCAGGCTCTTGAGATGGGGGCCGTGGGCTACGCCGTCAAACCAGTCAAGCGCGAGGAACTAATTGAGGCTATCCAGAAGCTCGAGCAGCGGCTGGCACAGAAGCTCCGACACGTGCTGGTGGTCGAGGACGTCGCCATTCAGCGCGAGGGCATCGTTCAGCTCCTGCGAGCTGAGAACGTGAATATCGTTTCGGTTGCGACGGGCGCCGAGGCCCTGCAGCGACTTGGGCAACGCACCTTCGACTGCATGGTGCTCGACCTCACGCTACCGGACATGTCGGGCTACGATGTGCTCGACAAGATGGCGGCAGGCGAAGCCTTCGCGTTTCCCCCGGTCATTGTCTATACCGGCCGCTCGCTCGAACGTGGGGAGGAGGAGCGGCTGCGACGCTATGCCAGCTCCATCATCATCAAAGGGGCAAGATCGCCGGAGCGTTTGCTCGACGAGGTGACGCTGTTCTTGCACCAAGTGGAGGGCAATCTCCCGGCGGAGCAGCAGCGCATTCTGCGCGAGGTACGCAACCGCGAGGCGGCGCTGGAGGGCAAGCACATCCTGGTCGTCGACGACGACGCACGCAATGTTTTCGCGTTGGCCAGCGTCCTTGAAAGCAAGGGCGCCAAGCTGCGCTTCGCCCGCAATGGCAAAGAGGCGCTGACTGCGCTCGCAAGCGCGGCGGCCCCCGACGGCACTTCCGTGGATCTGGTGCTTATGGACATCATGATGCCCGAGATGGATGGGCTGACCGCCACCCGCGAGATCCGCAAGAAGTCCGAGTGGAAGGGACTTCCAATCATCGCACTGACTGCCAAGGCGATGCCCAACGATCGCGAGGAGTGCCTGCGCGCGGGTGCGGACGACTACATCGCCAAGCCCCTCGACATCGACAAGCTGCTCTCGCTCATCAAAGTCTGGATCCCGAAGTAAAGGTGCGGCTTTGTCCGGAGAGTTCGATATTGAACTACCCCTGCTGCTTGAGGCTATCCACCGCAAGTACAGCTACGACTTTCGCTCCTATGCAATTTCCTCGCTCAGGCGCCGACTCGAACAAGCGTTGGAACACTTCGGTTGTCGCTCGCTTTCGGCATTACAAGAGCGCGTGTTGCGCGAGCCTGAGGTCATGCGCGGGTTGCTCGCACACCTGACCGTGCAGGTGAGCGAGATGTTCCGCGACCCCAGCTTCTATCTGGTCCTGCGCCAGCAGGTCGTGCCCTACCTGCGCACCTATCCCTCGCTCAAACTCTGGATCCCGGGCTGCGCCACCGGCGAAGAAGTCTACTCGCTCGCCATCCTGTTGCGCGAGGAGGGGCTTCTCGATCGCAGCATCATCTACGCGACTGACATCAACCCGGAGGCCTTGCGCAAGGCCGAGGCCGGCATCTACGAGCTGGACCGGATTGCCGATTTCAGCAAAGCCTACTGCGAGGCCGGCGGCCGGGGTTCTCTTTCCGACTACTACACCGCGGGATACAACGCCGCGGTTTTCGACAAGAGCCTGCGCCAAGGGGTGCTCTTCTCCGACCACAGTCTCGCCACCGACAGCGTTTTCGCCGAGGTTCAGCTCGTCACCTGTCGCAACGTGCTCATCTACTTCGACCGCGTCTTGCAAGACCGCGCCGTCGCCCTGTTCCGGGACTCGCTCTGTCGCAAGGGCTTCCTCGCCCTGGGCGCGCAAGAGACGCTCGCTTTCTCGATCCACGCCGCGGAATTCTCGGAATTCGTGCGCGAGGAGAAGATCTATCAGCGGCGTTGATGGAACAGTCATGGGCTCGCTCATCCCAGCCTCTCAAACCCAGGGCCCGCAGGCTATTTTGGTCGGCGGCTCTGCGGGAGCGAGCGAGGTTGTCTCGCTCGTGCTCGGAGCGCTCCCGGCCGACTTCGCGACGCCTATCGTGGTCGTCATTCACTTGCCCAGGCACAGGCCCAGCGCGCTGGCAGGTGCGCTGGGCGGAAAGTGCCGGCTTGCCTTGCGCGAGCCGCTGGACAAAGAGCCGCTGGCGCCTGCGACAGTGTATTTGGCACCGCCGGACTACCACCTGCTCATCGACCCAGGGCCGTCATTTGCCCTGTCGGTCGATGCGCCGGTGAATTTCTCGCGTCCGTCTATCGACGTGCTGTTCCGTTCTGCCGCCCATGTCCTGGGTCCGGGTTGTGCCGGGGTGCTGGTCTCGGGCGCCAGTCCAGACGGCGCGCACGGTTTGCGCGCTATCCAACAGGCAGGCGGCCTGGTTGCCATCCAGGACCCCAACGATGCGGCGCAAGCTGCGATGCCCGAAGCAGCGCGCGCCCTTTGCCCGGACGCGCCCATTCTGTCCGCCCAAGGGATCTCCCAGTGGGTACAGCAGCTATCGGCGTGGCAGACTTCGCCCCGTCGAGGCGCAATATGAGCGACTTGCCCAAGCTGCTTCTGGTTGACGATCGCCCGGAGAATCTCCTGGCGCTCGAAGGCCTGCTCCGGCGCAGCGACGCTGAGATCCTCAAGGCTGAGTCGGGCAAGCGCGCCCTCGAACTTCTGCTCGAGCACGAGGTGGCGCTCGCCCTCATCGACGTGCAGATGCCCGAGCTGGATGGCTTTGCCCTCGCCGAGTTGATGCGCAACGTGGAGCGCACCCGTGAAATCCCCATCATTTTCGTGACCGCAGGGCTCCACGATCGGGATCGGGTGTTCAAAGGTTACGAATCGGGCGCAGTGGACTTCTTGGTCAAGCCCATCGATGCCCGCATCCTCTCCAGCAAGGTCAGCGTGTTTGTGCAGCTCTATCGCCAAAGACAAATGCTAACCGCGGCCAACGCGCAGTTACTCGAGGCCGATCGGCGCAAGAATGAGTTCTTGGCAGTGCTCTCCCACGAGCTGCGCAACCCCCTGGCTCCCATCAAGAACAGCCTCTTCATCCTCAAGCGCGCCCCTCCCGGTGGGGAGCAGGCCCAGCGCGCCCTGGCTGTGATCGATCGCCAGGCCACGCACCTGTCGAGCCTGGTCGACGATCTGCTCGACGTCACCCGCATCACGCGCAACAAGATTCGCTTGCAGAAAGAGCGGCTTGACCTCAACCATCTCGTCCAGCGCGCGGTTGAAGACAACCGTAGCTTCTTCGAGCGGAACGAAGTGCGTCTTTCATGCGATCTTGCGCCTACCCCGGTGCTGGTCAATGCAGACCCAACCCGGGTCGCACAGATGGTCGATAACCTTCTCCAGAATGCGGCGAAGTTCACTTCCCGCGCAGGGCACGCGCATGTTTCAGTCGCGACCGAGGCAGGGCAGGCGGTAATTAGCGTGGTCGACAACGGCGTCGGCATGGCGCCCGACACGCTTGCGCATCTATTCCAGCCGTTCATGCAAGCCGATCAGTCTCTCGATCGCAGCAAGGGAGGGCTGGGCCTGGGACTGGCCCTGATCAAAGGCCTGGTCGAGATGCATGGGGGCAGCATCCAAGCAAAAAGCGACGGACTGGGAAAGGGAGCTGCCTTGGTTGTCCGGCTACCACTCGATACTGGAACTGCGCCGGAGAAGCCGGCGGCACACGCAGGCGGCCCGCGCGTCTGCCGGCGCGTCCTGGTCATCGAGGACAACCTCGACGCGGCGGAAAGCCTGCGCGAGGCACTGGAACTCGGCGAGCATGAGGTCGAGGTCGCCCACAGCGGGCCGGACGGGGTCGAGCGGGCGCGGTCCTTCCATCCCGACGTGGTCCTTTGCGATATCGGCTTGCCTGGCATGGACGGCTACGATGTCGCGCGGGCGGTTCGGCAAGACCCGGCTTTGCAGTCCACTGTCCTTATCGCCTTGAGTGGCTACGCATTGCCCGAGGACCTGGAACGAGCCGCCCAGGCTGGCTTCCAGCACCATCTCGCCAAACCGCCGAGCGTGGACATGCTGGAACGAGTTTTGGCCGAGCTGCCGGAAACCCCACCGCCGTTGCGACTAGGCTAGGTCCGCAGCCGGTTCCAGCTACCGGGGCCGGGGCCGTTGGCCGGATCCGGTTCCGAGTCCGAGACCGGCCACGGTTCCGTCGAGGCCGTGTGCGAAGCGCACGGTGGCTGAGGGCATAGTCAGGGGGTTCGAAGCCCGCTCGATCGTTGAGGGGAGGAGAAAACACCGGTCTTCCGCCCGGAGGCTGGCCATGTTTATCCAACACGCGTCGGCTCCGCATTTCTGGGACCATTGCGGCCAACCCCGCGAAATCACAAGCGTCCTCAGATTGATCTTGGCCGCTACGGAATGCGAGCATCGAAAGAGTATTGAATACTTTTCGTGGGCTAATAGGCGTTCGGCGGACGACTCCGCCACCTCTCGCGGCTCTCAACTGATACAATCCTCACGAGGTGATCCCATGGGCCAGGACTTCGAGACGCAGATTCAGCAAAGAAGGAATTCGTTGACCGGCATTCTGCAAGAGATGGAACGCATTCTTGCCGCCTTCGGCGCAGCTTCTGCCCGGCATGCGGCGAGTTGGATTGAGGCACAGGTCACAAAGGCCGTTGAGCATGAACACGCTGTCACGTCGAAGCTCACCGACGAGCAGTTAAAGGCGATGAAGCAGGAGGTCACTGCAGCCAAGACTGGTGTGCAGGCTACGATCGATGCCGAACTTGGGAAAGATAGCCTCTGGTGGCACAAGCAGAACCCCTTGCCAGCCGTCAATGAGTATCCATCCGCTGAGGATCCTTGGCGGTACAAGCTCTACGGCGCTCGCGAGTCCGATACGATCGGAAAGGCACTGCGATTCGCGTTCGGAAGGATTGCACTGGTACTCGAGAAGTATGGGTACCTCAAATCCCAGGAGAAGAATCGCCAAGGTCAGTTCGAGTGGAGAGAACGAGACGCCTCGTACAGTCGGACCGATACCCGGCCCTACTACCCATGGAATCTTGAATGGTCTGGCGAAATGAGACAGAGCCTAGAGCAGTATGCGATAAAACAGGCGGATGCTGGACGTCTGTTACGGGAGATTGGCGGGATTGAGGAGGAGAAGAGACGCTTCGAGGCACAACAACGATGGAGCTCGGTCTAGGTTTCTGCTCCACCGCCCGACATGGCGTTGGGAAGATCTTCCCAGGGACATGAATATGGATTTGACGGATGCGCAGTCTTGGCCGGCAGAAACGGAGCTTTGCCCGCTAGACGATGTTCCCCTTCATCGGGACTGCTTTCTGATCGGTTCCGACCAATTTGAGGACCTCAATCGCATCTGGAAGGACTTCTTCGCCTCCGGTGGTGGAACGGAGCATCCGAACAACTTCCTTCGTGTTCGGTGGTGCGCACTGAACGGCATTGGCCCTGACTCGTGTGAGGTGAACATTTGCGTGACCCAGATGTCTCGGTACCACGGCGCCGTGAAGACTCTGCCCCGTTCAAAATTCATCGTGGGCGTCTACTTCTGGAATTGCGAAAAGCGACGCTACCTCGTTGTGGATCAGCAGTGGTTTGACCAGATTGAGCAGGAGCCGTTCTCGCTGTACGCACTCATTGACGTCATAGGAATGAAGAAACTTCTCGACCAGCATGGCCGAGTCGATGAGCTGCGGCTGACGGCAATTCGAGAAGGAATCGATGCCCTGGCTGCCAGGAACCCCGACCATGCCTTCCTTACGTTCGCAGACAACGTCCTGGTCAAGACGCTCTGGCGGGCGGCGGAGCCGCAGTACGCTGCAACCTACAAGCCGGAGCAGTTTCTCGGTATCACTGAAGAGATTGATGCGATATTTGCGAGTGCCCTTGGCTTGCATACATACGTCGTGGCAACCCAGGGCGCAAACTACTCCGAGGAAACAAGTCTTCTCCGGATCTCGCCTGGGCAGAATCACGTTTTCTTTGGAAGCCTGGCCACTCCGTTCGTAGAAATATTCGAGATAGACAATGCGATCCGCGCAGCCTTACAGCGCGGGAATCATGGGCCAAAGGAGCTCTATCTCTCAGAATCGCTGTTTCTTACGCTCCAGTACAAGCACTACCAGGACAAGGACGATCTAAGAAGGAACCTGTTTCCGTTCAAGAGCAAGATCAACCTTGAAGGCGGAGGAAACTACTTGGCCATCGATCGCGAGGAACTCCGTAGTCGACTTCAATACCCAGACACCCTCACGGAAATGGGTAAAAATGATTGAGGTCCGACCTTGCGCCGCCCATAAAGCCGTTGCAGCGGATGTGGTCGCCCCAGGGACATCATGTAAAATCGCGGCGCGCGCTCACACCGCTGAAGGGCAAGGCGTTCGGCGGAAGCCAACCCTTCGCAAGTGCATGAATCCGACCTATCCACGCGACCGGAGGATCCCAGATGGCGCTCCTTAGAACTCGCATTGAACGATTCCTCGATGACATCAAGTCGGGAAAGACGGTCCTCGCCCAAGAGGTCACGAGGGAGCTCGCGGCGGATCTAGACGGAGTTCGGTATTTGCCAGACGGCCGTGTCGACCTGGACTCGTGCTCCCCGCAGCTCCGTTCGATCGCCCGAGCATATTTCTCTGCGTCCCAGCATCTTGCCAGTTCCTCTCTTGAACCTGCCCAACCGATGACTCCGATTTCGAGCACAATGACATCGGACGATCCAGCCGAGGCGGCCAAGCTCAATCGTGAACTTTTCGCTCACTTCGATGCAGTATTTCGCGCATTCACTGGTTGTCCTCCAGGCGACTTTGTCCCGGAAGGCAGCTCCTTTGCAAAAGAGATCAGGCGACTCGGCGAGCGCTTGAATGCCTCGCGCACCAAAGCCAACGCATTGCTGCGGGTTGCCAACGATGCGTATCTGGACCTCCAGAAGCACTATCGCGCTGCAGGCAACGCGAGGCTGAAGCTAGGCGGATCGTTGCCAGGGCAGAAGCTCGTCCTCGGAGGAGCTCAAGGGTTTTCCGGATCAAGCCTTCAAGCCGTACGAAGCATGCTCATGTATGGCGACACGATACTGATTCCCGATCCCGTGCAACGGTGGATGGAGACCGAGCCGGTAGGCGAAGCGTTCGTGACCGTCCGAATGCTGGAAGACATCTTCCACCTCTCAAAGCTCAGGCCCCTGGTTGACGCTGACCTCCCAGTGGTGCCGCTGCTTGTATTCCCGAGCTGGGAGAGGCTCATGGAGGAGCACGATCAAGCCACGAGAGACCGCATGGAGCGGCTCGCCATCGATCTCTTTGCCCCGCACATTTTGATGACATCGAGGAAATAGGCTGCTACGTGCGAGACCGACCCACAGAATTTATAGAACGGATCGCGGCACGTCAGCTCTTCGTGCCCTTCGGAGGCGTGCCCGGGCAAGACATATCAGAAGGTGTCGCGCGGCAGCGCGAGGAGTGGGCGCGCCTGCGGAGCACGACCTTTATGGCGGATGCAGCGTCATGGACCGACGCAAGGGTCGTATTCGTGACTATTCTCGAGCGCATCTCTCCTCAGTTCCACGTGATTGACAATGCCCTGTCCCTTAAGGCATCCCCTCTCTTTTCGCTCCCGGTTCAGTGGCACTATTTCGACGCCTGTTATCAATCTCGCGCCTCATCGTTCGAGGAGGAGGGCGTTCTCACCGCGAAGACCCTGCAATTGACCAGGGCGCTCGCGGACAGAAGGGTCGCCTGGCTTGGGCGTGTACCGGTTCCCGACCTAGTTCGCATGCGTTCTGAAATGGCCAACATCGACTTTCGCAAATCTCTGAGCAGTATTTTGTCAGAGCTTGAGCAGGCGCAATCGGACAACCTCGATTCGGCCCTGAGTCGGGTCGCCATGGCCATCGACAAGCTTCTCATTGACCACGATAAGGAGGCCAGAAGACTGGATGAAGAGTATCACCGCCGACATGCGCAGACAGCGGTCGCGTTCCTTGTTAGCATCGGTGCGACCTTTCTGCCGTCATTGCCAATCGTTGGATCTGTCGCTGCTGTAGCTGCGGCTGGAAAGATGATAGCCGACAAGATCGACCACTCGCTGCGCCGAAAACAGTTGTCTAGGACGTTGATGGGCGTGCTTGCGGCCTCGGCGCGCAACGAGAAAGGAGTCGACAGTTAGGCGCCAGGGCTCCGCCGAACAAGCCGATGAAGCTGACGATCCGGCCGCAGGGACATAGGTGTAGAATCGAGGCACCAACTCGGCGGCCGGCTCGCAGCTTATCGGCAAGCCGTTATCCGGACAACAGGTACATCTGCCAGAAATGGGATCAGTTTCATGTGGATCAGAGTTGGTTCTTTTTCGGTCAAGCCGGGCGGCGTCGATCGCCTGAAGAGGACATACAACGAGTTGGCGGTTCCCAAGGTGCGAGCCTGCCCTGGAAACGTAGCGTGTCTCTTGTTGGTTCCCGAGGTTGACGGCGACCCATTCATGGCTGTGACCATTTGGGAAACGCGCGCCGCCGGTGACTCGTATGAATCAGGTGGCTCGGCTCTTGAAGTCGTGTCCCTTGTACGGGAATTTTTCGCAGGCCCACCCAAGCTCCTCTCCTACCAATCCGACAGTACGTCAGGAATCGGGAGGGTAGCCGGATAACGGCAGGGCGTTGATATGGAAGAACGCGTCCAGACTCGTGTCAAGCCAAGGTGGGAGTGAAGGGCATCGTTGCTCGTCTACCCGATCGGCGGCACTCTTACGTAATGCGACCCCTTCGGTATTCAATCAACGTCACATTGGACGGGTGCTGCGATCATCGTGCAGTGATCGCGGACGAAGAGTTGCATCGTCACGCGATCGAGAACCTCGATCGGGCCGATGCCCTCCTCTTTGGCCGGGTGACCTACGAAATGATGGAGGCAGGGTGGCGGCGGCCGCCGCCGGCGGGAGCGAGGCCTGATTGGATGGAACCGTTCGCCAGGACGATCGACGCGGCAAAGAAGTACGTCGTATCGAGCACCCTGGACCGGGTCGATTGGAACGCTGAGATCATACGGGGGGATCTGGGGATGGCCGTCGAGCGGCTCAAGCGGGAATCGGGTAAGGGACTGTTGGCGGGAGGCATGAAGCTCCCGCTGGCATTGGCGGAGCTGGGATTGATCGATGAGTACGAGTTCGTGGTGCAGCCCATGCTAGTGGGCCACGGGCCGACGTTGTTCGCGGGGCTGACGAAGCGCATCGACCTAAAGCTCGTGAGTCGGCTGGAGTTCGGCTCGGGCGCGGTGGCGATGCGGTATGAGCCGAGAAGGTAGCGAGCGGGCCTCGGGCGGCTCTGAGCGCCGCCGCCTGACTCGGGCTTGCAGCGGACGGCTTCGCCCGCCGCTGAAGCCCTGCTACGTCGATTCACTCGGCGACGATTTCGTTGAGCCCCTCGATGACTCGCGCCATCTCTTCCTCGGAAGCGCGAGCCAGCTTCTTCCCAATTCTCTTCACCGAGAGCGTACGCACCTGACTAATCTTGATCCACGAGCGTTTCGCGAGGCCCGGGGCCTTGCTCTCAAAGGTCAGGGGGAAACCGGCACGAGGCTCCTGGCTGGTCATGGCCATAGCGATCACTGTGCCGGATCGCTCGTTGAACACATCATGGCTCAGGATCAACACGGGGCGCGTGCCCGCTTGCTCATAACCACGGACGGGGTTCAGTTCCGCCCATCGGATGTCGCCCCTCAGTATTTGGGCCATGTCGCCGCATCCACCGCGAGACCTTCATCGGCCTCGGCCTGTTCCTGTCGCGGATCCAGTTTTGCCGCCTCCCGCGCCAGTCGGGTGTGTCTGAGTCGATCGATCTTGTCGGCCAGCGCTGCCTCAACCGCCTGGCTCCGATTCGGGAACCGGTCCGCAGCGATCAGGGCATCCAGATCCTCGAGAATCCGGGCGTCGATTGTCACAGCCACTTTTGCCTTTGCCATAGTATGACAATATATCATACCCAAGCCCTGAGTGCGAGAAAGGCATGACCCGCCGATGAATGTCCTGAATCGCGGCGCCGCTGGCGTCCGAAGCCTACCCGACCGCTGAGGGGAGGAGAAGACGCTGCCGTCACCGCTCTTCCACTAGCATTGGCGTTTGGAGCTTCAATCCGAACTCCCCGTTCGGCTTTTCGTGGTATGCGAGGGCGGTGGTCGATGCTTCCATCATCCGACTCCCCGACGGCCGACGGCTGGCCTACCTAGATACGCCAGCTGCTGCTGGGGTTCCGGTCCTTTTCCTACACGGGTTGCCGAGCTGCCGGCTCGTGCGTCCCGACGTGGCACTGACCGCTGAGCTGGGAGCACGCCTGATTACCTTCGATCGGCCCGGCTTTGGGCAATCGGACGCAAGACCCGGGCGCAGCCTATTGGACACCGCCGATGATATCGTCGCACTGATCGACAACCTGGGCATCGACAGGGTACACGTGGCCGCGCCGTCGGGCGGCGGGCCGCCAGCGTTGGCGTTCGCCCACCGCGCGCCTGACCGCATCCGCGCAGTCGCGTTGATCGGCGTTGCGGCGCCCATGGACGCAGCCGGAGCACTCGCCGGTATCACATTTGAACGTCGGGTAGGGTTCTGGCTTGCCCGGCACTTGCCGGGGGTGTTGCGCTGGGCGATCTCGCGGCGGGCGAGGCCCGGGCAGGACATGACGGAGTTCTTCGCTAGCTATACAAAGCACAACCCGCCGGTGGATCAGGCGATACTGGCGCGGCCGGATATCCGGGACATGTTTTTGGCGAGCTACGCAGAGTCGTTGCGGCAGGGTGTGGACGCGTTCGCGTGGGAACTGCAATTGGCGGCCCGGCCATGGGGCTTTTCTTTGTCTGACATCCGGGTTCCGGTAGCCGTCTGGCATGGCGGCAAAGACAACAGCGTGCCTCCCGTGATGGGCAAGCGCATTGCCGCAGCCATCCCCGGCGCGCAACTGCACCTGCTCCCCGACGAGAGTCACCTATTCTTCCTGTCGCGTTGGCGCGAAATTCTAGGTGACCTTCTCTCGCTCGGATGATCCGCAGACGATGGAGTTGTCGAAACGAGGTCGGGGTGTTCACGCCCGAGCGAGGAGGAAGCGAACTCTCCCAGGCTTCCCCTTAGAATGATCCCTGGCAAGTTACGCCGAACGGGCTCACCGCGCAGCCGAGGGCGCTGTGCTTGGGAGGCGGCGAGTGTCCGGAATTCCACGAGAGGATACCGATGAGGGCCATGGTCAGGGCCGCGGCTCCCGTCCCCACCATCGCGCCCAGGCCGATGTCCCACTGGGTTTTGAGGGCGGATTCGTTGGTGCACTGCCACTCGACCAATGGATTGCGACAGTCATTGAGTTGGGAATTCTGCCTAGCCCAATAGATGCCGGCACCGACCGCCAATAGCGCCGTAGCTCCGCTGGTCCACAGCCATATCTTCGCCGATCGATTCGACGACACCTTGGCCGCTGGCTTGGCTGAAGTCGCGACTTCGGCCACTTGGGCCTCCGTCGGCTCCCCCCCGGCAACCGCCGCTGGCGCAAGCGTCACGGAGAGTTCCCTTCGCTCACCACCGCGGACAATGATGGGAAGCGAGCGATCTGCCATGCCTGGCGCTCTGGCTTCCAATGTGTGCGATCCGAAGCCGAGCAGCAAGGTTCGGTCGGGCTCGAATTCCGGTGCGCGACCGTCGATGATCACGCTCGCCTTCGCCGGCGACACCGTGAGTGTGTACTCATCCACGAACATGCGGCTGCGATCGAGCAGAGCCTGCGTCTGAGTGCGCTGCTCGGCGGAGAGAGGCTTGCGTTTGTCGCGCAAAGCCGCCGACAAATTGTGCACCGCCAAGACATAGTCGCGCAGTTCAAAGGAAGCCATGCCGACACCACGGAAGGTGCGCGCGTTGGGGCTGATCGAATGGGCGCGCCGGAAGAGACTGCGGGCTTCCTCGAAATGGAGGGCGTCGTATTCGGCGAGCCCCTCTTTGATGGTTCTTCGATAGGCAGGCGCGTCGGTGGCATCCGCCCCAGACCACGGCTCGCTCAGATTATCCGCAGCCCGGGCTGATGGCAGGAACATGGTCGAACAGAGGGCCATGACCGCCATGCCCCGCGCTATCTGAGATGTGAGAAGACGCGTGGTCACGCTGGCCCCCCAGGGCAGTGAATCTCGCTAGAAATCGTCCTCAGACAGCCTGCCGGCGCGCGGCGTCGCCTTGCGCGCCGGTGTGCCAGTTCCTAGCAGGGACGGCTCAAGCGCCGATTCATACCCATTCTGGAAACCGCTGGCAGACTGCTTGCGCGGCGGAGGGCCTTTCCACGGATCTCGCGCCGCCAATTGCATACGATTGCGCATGGCCGGAACCGGCCCGCCGTGCGCGTGGCCCGAATGCCTGCTGTGCTCGCGGGTTGCAAGTGCCGCTGCTGCAGGCTGGGACGGCAGAGCCAGCACGGGTTCGGGTACCGGCGCGGGAGCATTGGTCCCGAGTTCTTCCACGACGGGAACTGGAAGCGACGGTGGCGGTGCGCTGGCGGGCGGCCTGGCGTTGACGACCGGTGCGGGTATGGACGGTTGCACCTTCCTTTGCATGGCCATCCACACCCCGCAAGCCAGCGCTACCGCGAGCCCTACGCCCACCAACCCACGCCGTCCACGCGGCGTAAAGAGCGCTCTTGCCCCCGAGAACGGCACCTTGAACAACGAGGGTCTTGGAGCCACTATCATCGTATCGCGAGCCGGCGATGGCGGAAGCGGCACCAATTCGGGGCTGGGACCGCCATTGGCGGCGCCATTCTGCTTTTCCCAAGCGTGCGCGCCGTAGAGTATCGTCCCCTGATGCTGCCCAGAGGGCTCCCGCTTGGCAATGGCTAGCACGACGGGCTCGGCGGGAGTATCGCGCGCGACAAGCGAGGGCACCCCAGCAAGCGGCGTGAGCGAATGCGGCATCGGGGTGGCTGGCAGAAGCTCGTCTTCGACAGCTCTCACCATCAGATTCAGATCCGAAAAGCGATCGTCCGGCTGCTTGGCCATAGCGGTTTCGATGATGCGCACCAAACCATCCGGCAGATCAGGACGAAACAGCGTCACTCGCGGAGCGGTTTCATTCAAGATTCGGTGAAATAGATCTGGTCCCGGTACACCCGGAAACGGCGTTTGTCCAGTCAGCGCCTCGTACAGCAAGACACCGAAGCCGTACACATCGACACGTCCATCAATTTGTCCCGCACCCAAGATGTGCTCGGGCGCCATATATGAGGGCGTGCCCATGGCAATGGCTGGCATCTGCCTCACAGAGGGGTCAATCACCCGCTCCACCATGACCGAGATACCAAAATCCAGCACCTTGGTGGTCACCATGCGCCCATCGGGACCAATGCAAATGAAGACGTTTTGCGGCTTGAGATCCCGGTGGATCACCCCCTGGGCGTGGGCAGCAGCCACCCCGCGCATGGCGGGCAGAAGTAGCGCCGTCGCTTCGCCGACCGTTAGGAATCCCCTGCGGGCGATGTAGCTGCCCAGCGGCTCTCCGTCGAGCAGCTCCATCACGATGCACGCCATTCCCTCATGTTCGATGACATCGAAGACCGTCACGACATTGGGATGATTCACCCGGCTTGCGGCCAATGCCTCGCGCTGAAACAGGCCCTGCGCCTCGCGCGTGGTCGCCAACGAGCGCAGGATCACCTTCAGGGCGACTCGTTTGCCGGTGCGTTCATTGGTACCGGCCCACACCGCCGCCATTCCACCCTCCCCTAGCAAGTGGTCGACGCGGTACTTCCCCCCCACTAACTCCCCTACCCGCAATATCGTGTCCAGCGTGTTGTCGGGCTTCAATTTGGGTTTTCTCACTCCGGCATCCTCCCTCCCAGCAACCGATCATATGTGAACCCTGGTAGGAGCATGTGTGTTCTCGCTCATAGGATGCACCAACCGGGTGTCAGATACCAACAAGCGCCGCCTTGAACAAACGTTGACCTACCAAGCGCAAGATCTGCGCATTTTGCGGACCCAACAGAGCTACCCTGCGTCGCAGGCCACCGGTGTGCCGGGAGTGCAGGTCCCATCCTGGCACGTATCATTCGTGGTGCATGGGTTCCCGGCGTTGCAGGGCGACCCGTTCAGCACAGCTGGGTTGCTGCAGGTGCCAGTCCCCGGATCGCACGTCCCGGCGGCGTGGCACTGGTCGCCTGCGACGCACGACTTTGGGCTGCCTCCGACGCAAACCCCGGCCACACATGTGTCGGTTTGCGTACAGGCGTTGCCGTCGTTGCAGCCTGTCCCGTCTGTCGCCGCGGGATTCGAGCAGGTGCCGGTCCCCGGATCGCACGTCCCGGCGGTGTGGCACTGGTCGCTCGCGGTGCACGACTTTAGACTGCCACCAACGCAAGCCCCGGCCACGCAGGTGTCGGTTTGCGTGCACGCATTCCCGTCGTTGCAGCTTGTTCCATCTGCCGCTACAGGATTAGAGCACGTGCCATTCGCCGGACTACACGTCCCAGCCGCGTGGCACTGGTCGCTCGCCGTGCACGACTTCGGGCTGCCGCCAACGCAAGCCCCGGCCACGCATGTATCGGTCTGCGTGCACGCATTCCCGTCGTTGCAGGCGGTCCCGTCCGCCTTTGTGGGATTGCTGCAGGTGCCGGTCGCCGGATTGCACGTCCCGGCGGTGTGGCACTGATCGCTCGCCGTGCACGACTTCGGGTTGCCGCCAACGCAAACCCCGGCCACGCACTTATCGGTCTGCGTGCACGCGTTCCCGTCGTTGCAGCTTGTCCCATCCACCGCAGGATTCGAGCACGTGCCCGTCGTCGGATCGCACGTCCCAGCCGCGTGGCACTGGTCACTGGCTGAGCACGACTTTGGACTACCACCGACGCAGGCCCCGGCCACGCACGTGTCGGTCTGCGTGCACGCATTCCCATCGTTGCAGGCTGTCCCATCTGCCGCCGCAGGATTAGAGCACGTCCCATTCGCAGGATTGCACGTCCCAACCGCGTGGCACTGGTCGCTCGCCGCGCACGACTTCGGGTTACCGCCAACGCACGCCCCGGCCACGCACGTGTCGGTTTGCGTGCACGCATTCCCATCGTTGCAGGCTGTCCCGTCCGCCTTTGCGGGATTGCTGCAGGTGCCGGTCGCCGGATTGCACGTCCCCGCGGTGTGGCACTGATCGCTCGCCGTGCACGACTTCGGGTTGCCGCCAACGCAAACCCCGGCCACGCACGTGTCGGTTTGCGTGCACGGGTTGCCGTCGTTGCAGCTTGTCCCGTCCGGCTTCGCGGGATTGCTGCACGTGCCGGTCGCCGGGTTGCACGTCCCCGCGGTGTGGCACTGGTCGGCCGCCGCGCAAACCACCGGATTGCTCCCCGTACACGCTCCCGCCTGGCAGTTATCCGTCTGCGTACACGCATTCCCGTCGTTGCAGGCCGTCCCGTCCTTCTTCGCCGGATTCGTGCAAAGACCTGTGCTGGGAGTGCACGCTCCGACATCATGACAAGAGTCGCTCGGCGAGCAGGTCACCGGGCTGCTCCCAACGCAAACCTCGGATTGGTTGCACGTATCGGTTTGCGTGCACAGGTTCCCATCGTTGCAGGTTGCGGTTAGTTCGCAACCGCCGTTGCCATCGCATTTCCCCGTGTTGCCGCAGGCCGCAGTCGTCTTCGCACAGGCGGTGGTGTTTGCTCGCGGGTCGCCCCCGACGCTGATGCTGGAGCACGTCCCCACCTTGCCAGTGATGGTGCAGCTCTGACACGCGCCGGTGCAGGCGCTGTTGCAACACACCCCTTCCGCGGTGCACTGGTTACTACTGCAATCGGACGGGTCGGCGCACGATTGGCCATTGGCCAGTTTGGTGCCGCAGCGGCCGTTGAGACACGCCTCGCCTGAGCTGCAGTCGGCCACCGTGGTGCAGCTAGTACGGCACGACGTAGGAGGATTATTGCATTGGTAGGGGAAGCAGGCCTGCGGCGCGGGAGCCGCGGGACAGTTCCCCTTGCCATCGCAGGTGGTGGCCGGGGTCAGGGCTCCTGCGGAACAATTAGCCCCGCTGCAGCCCGTGTTGGTCGACCAAGCCCGGCAGGCCCCCGCCCCATCGCAGGTACCGTCCCTCGAGCAATCGCCCGCGGATACGTTGCTGGCCACGCAGCGCCCTTTGGGGTCGGCGTTGCCCGAACCAACCGGCAAGCAGGTCCCGGCCTTGCCTGCGAGTTTGCAGCTCTTGCACAGCCCCGCGGAGGCATCGTCGCTGCATGCGCTGTCACAGCACACACCCTCGGTGCAGAAGCCGCTCACGCACTGGCTGCCGGTCGTGCAAGCCGTTCCTACCGGCTTCAAGCCACAGGAGTTGCCGACGCAAGTGGTAGGTGGCACGCAGTCCGCATCTGAGGCACAGGTGGCCTTGCAGGCCGCCGAGCTGCAGATGAAGGTGCCACAGGAGACATTGGCCGGTGTGCTGCACGTTCCCGCGCCGTCGCAGGTGGATACCGGAGTCTCGGAGGATGTGGAGGCGCAAAGCGCGGGTTTGCAGTTGAGCCCTTTGGCGAAATAGGCGCACGCACCCCCTTTGCAGGATCCGGTCGTCCCACAACTGGTTTGCAGGGTCGCTACGCAAATCCCTTGCGGATCCGGGGTGCCGTCGGTGACTGGGTTGCACAAGCCAGGCGATCCGGGCAGGTTGCAGGCCTTGCACCCCCCGTTGCACGCGTTGTTGCAGCATACGCCCTGGGCACAGAATCCCGACTGGCAATCCGTGCCCAATGTACAGTTCGCGCCCAGGGGTTTGCGACCGCAAGAAGCGTTCACGCAATAGTTTCCGGTCATGCATTCCTTGTCGGCGGTGCAAACGTCGTAGCAGCTGTTCCCATTGCACGCGTAGGGGTTGCATGCCCTCGAAGTCGAGGCCACGCACTGGCCCGAAGAATTGCAGGTCGAGGGTGGGGTGTAGGCTCCCGCGACGCAGCTTTGCGGGCCGCATTCGGTGCCGGAAGGGTAGATCTGGCATGACCCCATGCCATCGCACGCGCCGTTGGTCGAGCAAGAGGCTGCCCCCAGATCCTCGCACGTGTTGCGCGGATCGGGGGCACCGTTGGCTACGTCCAAGCATTGTCCAGGCGAGCCGGGCAAACTACAGCTTCGGCAGGAGCCGGTGCAGCTACTTTCACAACAGACACCGTCCACGCACTGGCCTGACTCGCATTCGCCGGCATCCGAGCAAGGCTGTCCATTCTTGCGCTTGCCGCACACCCCAGCGCCTACCACGCCAGTGTGTTGCTGCACGCATTGGTGTCCGTCCTCGCAATCTGCGTCGCTGGTGCAGGTTTGCACACAGGCACCGTTGCGGCAGAGGAAGGGCGAGCAATCCACCAGCTGGGACTCGCGGCAGGTGCCCTGGCCGTCGCACGTCCTGGGCGTGCTTTCCACCAGGCCCGAGCAATCGGACGAACCGCACACCGTGTTCTGCGGGTAGAGCGTGCACGAGCCGAAGCCGTTGCACAGGCCGGTGTCTCCGCAGGTGGTCCGATCGCTAGGGTTACATGCGGGGTCGGGCAGCCCGGCAGGAATGAATCTGCAGTGGCCGACTGAACCAGTTTGGTCGCACGAAACGCAGGGGCCGCTGCAGGCGATGTTGCAGCACACGCCGTCGATGCAAAAGGTAGAGGCACAGTCATCGCCGGTCTGGCAGACCGCGCCGTTGGAGCTCTTGCCACACCTGCCGGCCACGCATTGCTGTCCAGCCGCACACTGGGCGTCGGTTGCACAGTTGCTGGAACAGCGGTTGGTGGCGCGGTCGCAACTGTAGGGGGGACAGGTCTGCGAGATCGCTTGATTGCATCCGCCCTTGCCGTCGCAGGTGAGGATGCCGCTGACGCCATCCCCATCACAGGTGCCGGCTTTGCATTCCGTGCCGCTCCCGTACTTACGACAGCCGCCCTTGCCGTCGCAGGTTCCGTCCAATCCGCAGGTGGAAGGCGTGCTGGCGGAGCAGACCGAGGGGCCGTTGGGCTGGGCGCCCGATGGAACGAAGGCACAATCACCCAGAGAGCTGCGCAGATTGCATGCCTTGCAGGTTTCGCCGCAGGCCGAGGTGCAACAGATGCCGTCCACGCAAAACCCGGTCTGGCATTCCCGATCGCAGCTACAGGATTCGGCCTTGCCCTTGGACTTGCTGGGTGTGTCTGACGTGCAGGTTTTGGGCGGTCGGACAGCATCTGAGGTCCCGGAAGCGTCGCGTGCACTAGCGTCAGCCTTGCCCCCGCCGTCGACGCCGACGTTGATGTACGTGCCCGTTTTGCAAGCCGCGATGCTCAGGACTGTGCCCAGAACCAGGACCATCCCGCGGGCTCTCCCGAACGCACAGAACCATGTCAACTGAACTCGCCGCTCATCCGCTGTCATTGGACCCCTCCTACCTGTGAAGTCAGTTTGGGCAATAGCCATACTCGCTGCCAAAGGGCGCGCAGGTCCCGTTGTCGGGACAAGGATTGGTGCTGTTGCAGACCTGCTTGCAAAGACCCTTCACGCAAGTGTTCTTCAGCAGACAGTCGCGGGAGGAATTGCAGGGCGAGGAATTCCTCCCGTTCCCGTAGGCGAACTCGCATACGGTGCGGCTGTGTCCGGACATGCCGTCAGGGGAGACCAGGAGACACACCCGGCTGGTATCGCAGCCGCTGCCGCCCAGTGGATCACAGCATTTCCCATCCACCCCGCACTGGTCATAGGGAGGATCACACACGCCGACCGAGCCGCCTGCGGGCGAGAGTGTGCGCTGCCCACATCCCACACCGGAAAGGCAATCCGCTTGCAGCCGACAAAGGCCGAAGCAGTACGTGAGTTGGTCTCCGATGGTGGGCGCGAGGCATATACTCCCTGGGGCACAATCATCAAATTGCTGGGGCGACCCAGAAAATGTCACCGTACAGGCCTGAAAGGGGGTCTTTTGCTTCTTGCTGGCGCAGGCAGGCTGGGCGCTGCCGCCGTCGAGGGCGTAGGTGCACTTCTGGCTGCACCAATCGCAGCTGCCGGTCTGGCAGACTGGATCGCAAGTGGCGGTCGGGACAGTCCCCGAGCAGGCCCGGTTGGGCGCGGGACAAGTCATGCTCGCCTCGACGGGAGGGCTGGAGTCCAAGGTGCTCCCGTCCCGGGGCTCTGGGGCGGCGTCCGTCACATGGACAAGATTCGCCTGCGCACAAGCCCCGCAGAGGACAAGCAGCGCGGCGAAGCAGCTTGGCCAGAAGGCCGAAACCGGCGGGAGGGACTCCGCACGCTCGACGACTGACGATTCTCTGATTCCTTCCGATGTGTTTGGTCCCGACATGAGACGTTGCAATCCTGACCACCCGACCCGCGGAGACGCGAAGTCTCGTTTGCTTTGATATCCGAGGGACCGGTGAGGTTGCGGAGAAAATCCGCGCATAGACTGCGCGATTCCTTGCAGCATCTCGACATCACCCGGAGGGCAGTCGATGAGGCTATGCGTTAGAACGTGCAGAAAACCTTGTGACCACGCTGGCTGTTCTGGCACCTAACCAGGGTTTCCATCGCCTGTTCTGACCAGCGAATCCAATCCGCAGGATCCTTTCCCCCAGAATCTGGCATAGACTTCGACGCGAAAACCGCATGCACCCACGAGACCGTTTTTGGCGAATAGTCTTGCCCCTCGGGACGATCGCGGTCTTGTCGACCCTGCTAGCGGTTGGATACGCCACCGAGCCTGACCGATTCGCGCGAGGCTATTCCCCCAAGCAGCCGATTGCCTTTTCCCACCGACTGCATGCGGGCGACAACCACGTCCCGTGCCTCTACTGCCACACCGGCGCCGAGCGTTCGCGCCACGCCGGGGTTCCGGCAGTGGAAACCTGCATGAACTGCCATGCCGTAACTCGGACCGACAAACCTGAGGTCCAACGTGTGACAGCAGCTTTCAAGGCCAACCAGCCCATCGAATGGCAGCGCGTCTATGCCCTGCCCGACCACGTCTACTTCGACCACCGGCCGCATGTCGGCGCGGGCATTGCCTGCCAAAAATGCCACGGGGAAGTGCAGACGATGGAGCAAGTCTCGCGCGAGATGCTCATGCGCATGGGAGTTTGCCTGGATTGCCACCGCGACGCACGCGAGGCCGTGCCCGCAGGCGCGAAGATCACTTCCGGACCCACCAACTGCTTCGCTTGCCACCGATGAAACATGGATGAACGCGAGGCCAACGTGGAACTGTCTGTGATCGACGCCCAGGGCGAAGGCGATGGCCTTTCTCGCCGGCGCTTCTTGGCTCTGCTCGGCGCCTCCGCCGCCCTGGCGACCGGCGCCGGTTGCACGCGGAGTCGTGCGGCCATCGTTGCGTACAGCAAGAAACAGGAAGAGATTGTTCCCGGCGTCGCCGACTACTACGCCAGCACCTTTGCCCAGGGTGAAGTGGCGTACCCGGTGCTGGTCAAAGTGCGTGAGGGCCGTCCGATCCACGTCGAAGGCAACGCCGAACACCCGCTCTATCGTGGCAAGACCAGTTTCCATGCTACCGCGGACCTGCTCGGCCTCTACGATCCCGACCGCCTGCGTACCCCGCTTCTCGACCACCTGCCGGTCGCCTGGAAGGCAGCGATCGAGCAACTCGCCCGCGCGTTCAAGGACGCGACCAACCAGGGCAAGGGCATCGCTCTCGTCACACCGGCGGTGCTTTCCCCGACGCGCCAGGCCCTGCTCGGGCGCTTGGCCGAGGCGTTGCCTTCGCTGCGCCACTTCCCCTGGGAGCCCGCGGCCGACCAGCAGGACCGCCAGGCCCAGCGCGAGCTGTTCGGCGAAACCAGAGTTCCGCAGTATCGCTTTGACCAGGCCGAAACCATCGTTTCGCTGGAAGCCGATTTTCTCGGAACCCTGGGCGATACGGTTTCCGCCATTGCCGGCTTTGCGTCCCTGCGCCGACCGACTTCCTCTGCCGGCGCCATGAATCGCCTCTACGTTCTTGAGGGCGGCATGAGCCTGACCGGCAGCCGGGCGGATGTGCGCATCCCGATGCGACCGTCGGCGCTGGCCCGCATCGCTTTCGGTTTGGTGCGAGCGGTTCACCTGCAAGGCGGGCGTGCCTTGCCCGAGGGGATGCAGTTCTCTGCCCTGGCGCCGTTCGCTCTCGACCGCTTGCCCGAGGTCAAACCGTTCGGGTTCGAGTTCAAGCGTCTGGTGGAGGATCTGTGCGCGTCCGGCGACCGATCCCTGGTTCTGGCCGGTCCGGCTGCCTCAGCTGAAGCGCACGCCGCGTGCCTGATCTTGAACCGCATGCTGGGAGCCGGGAATGCCGTCGCAGACCACGCGCCGCGGGCACCGGCACTGAGCACGCCCGACGAATTCAAGACACTGGTCGACCAAATGGCCGCGGGCCAGTTCGTGGCGGCGGTTTTCTGGGACGTGAACCCCGCGTATGACGTTCCCCAATCGGACGACGAGAATTCGCAGACCAGCGCCTGGCGAGCCGCGATAGCAAAGGTTCCGTTGCGGGTTCGCATGGGCCTGGGGCAGGACGAAACCGGGGCCACGTGCAACCTGGTCCTGCCCACCAACCATTGGCTCGAAAGCTGGAACGATTTCGAAATCAGCGGCGACACAATCACCTTGCAGCAGCCGGTGGTGGCGCCGCTCTACGATACCTTGCAGGGTGAGGAGATTTTCCTGCGTTGCCTTGCGGAGATGGGTCGCCCACTCGCGCGAACCTATCTCGATTTGGTAAAACAGCGCTGGCAAGACGAAGTCGCGCTCAAGGACAGCCCGATCACTTTCGCGCGTTTCTGGAACACCTGTCTGCACGATGGCCTTCTCCGACGACGATCTGCGCCGCTTCCAGCCCGCCGGCTCGACGGGCAGGCCTGCACCCGCGCCGCGACCCGCGCCGCCCAGGCGCCGTCCACCGGCTTCGAGCTGGTGCTCGCCACTGACCCACGACTTTTCGACGGTCGCTATGCCAACAACGGATGGCTGCAGGAGCTGCCTGATCCGATCAGCAGAACCTCGTGGGGAAATCCGTTGTCGCTGTCGCCCGCCGATGCCGATCGATTGCATTTGAAGAACGGCGACATGGTGAACTTGGGACATGGTCCAACCCTGCCCGTCTTGCGCCAGCCCGGTCAGGCCGAAGGCGTCCTGCACTTGACCCTGGGCCATGGCCGGTGGCAGGGCAGTGTGGCTGCGGGCGTGGGCACGCGCGCGTGGACCTTCGCACCAGCGCCTGGCACGCGGGTTGTGCGCATCGAGGCCCTCACCGCAACCGGCGGCCGCCAGGATCTTGCGTTGGCGCAAGATCACGACACCCAGGACGGTCGCGACATCGCGCGCCGGTGGTCGCTGGCCGAGTACGCAAGCAGGCCACAACGCCAACCCGCGGAACTCCCGTCGCTCTTTGACAAGCAGGAGCAAAAGGGTCCGCGTTGGGGCATGGTCATCGATCTTTCGTCCTGCGTGGGCTGCGGCGCCTGTGTGGTGGCCTGCCAGTCGGAAAACAACATCCCGGTGGTTGGTCCCGAGCAGGTGCGCAAGGGTCGCGCCATGCACTGGATCCGCGTCGACCGCTACTACCTGGGCGACGGGGCTTCGCCCGGCGTGATCCACCAACCGCTGCCCTGCCAGCAGTGCGACAGCGCGCCATGCGAGTCGGTCTGCCCGGTGCAGGCCACCAACCACGGTCCTGATGGCATCAATCAGATGGCCTACAACCGCTGCGTGGGGACTCGCTACTGCGCCAACAACTGCCCCTACAAGGTCAGGCGCTTCAACTTTCTCGATTTCACCGGCGCGACGCCCGCTTCGATGCAGTTGGCCTTCAATCCCGAGGTCACGGTTCGTCCCCGCGGCGTGATGGAGAAGTGCACCTTCTGCGTGCAGCGCATTCGCAATGCCGAGCAGGTTGCCAAGCGCGAAAAGCGGGCTCTGCGCGACCAGGACGTGGTGCCCGCCTGCGCCTCGGCTTGTCCGGCCAGCGCCATCGTGTTCGGGGACATCAACAATCCGTCGAGCGAGGTTGCCAAGCTCGCGCGCAGCGACCGCGGCTTCCGCGTGCTCGAAGAACTCGGCACCAAGCCGGCCATCACTTACCTGGCCGCCCTGCAGAATCCATCCGGCGAGGGTGAACGATGAAAGTCGCGGCCGCGTCTCTGCCCGAGGCCTTGCAGCCCCTCGAACTTCTGCAAGGTCAGGTCACCCCGGGCTCGCTCGACGATCAGGTCTTGCAGTTTCCCGCGCAACGGCCGCCGCGCGCCTGGTACGTCGCCTTGGCCGTGACCATGACCGCGTTGGCCATCGGCGTCGCGTGCATGGGCTGGACCCTGTACTGGGGCATCGGCACCTGGGGTAACAATCGGCCCGTGGCGTGGGGCTTCGGCATCATCAACTTCGTGTTCTGGGTCGGTATCGGACACGCGGGCACGCTGATCTCGGCCATCCTGTTTCTCCTGCGTGCGCGCTGGCGCAACGCCATTGCCCGTTTCGCCGAGGCCATGACCATCTTCGCCGTCATTTGTGCGGCCATTTTTCCGGTCTTGCACACCGGCCGGCCGTGGTTCGCCTATTGGCTGTTCCCCTATCCCAACGAACGCAGCATCTGGGTGAATTTCCGGTCGCCGCTGATTTGGGACGTTTTCGCAATCAGTACCTACTTCTCGGTTTCGCTGATCTATTGGTACCTGGGTCTGGTGCCCGACTTCGCGTCGCTGCGCGATCGCACCCCGGCGGGATGGCGCAAGCGCATCTACACTGTGCTCAGCCTCGGGTGGAGAGGCGCAGCCTCGCATTGGGTTCACTACGACAAGGCGTATTTGCTGCTGGCCGGTCTGGCCACCGGCCTGGTCATCAGTGTGCACAGTGTGGTGTCCTTCGACTTCGCCGTGTCCTTGGTGCCGGGCTGGCACATGACCATCTTCCCGCCCTACTTCGTCGCGGGCGCCATTTTTGCCGGCTTCGCCATGGTGGTCATGGCGCTGACGGTTGTGCGCAAGACCATGAACCTGTCCAACCTCATCACCGACAATCACCTGGAGGTGATGAACAAGCTGATCTTGGCCATGTCGTGCATCATGGGCTACGCGTACGTCATGGAGGGCGGGACGGCCTGGTACAGCGCCAACCCGTACATCCAGCACACCTTCATGAATTACGTGAGTGGGTTCTACGGCTGGGCCGGCATTACCACCATCACCTGCAACATCATTATCCCGCAGATCTTCTGGTTCCGCCGGATGCGTCGATCCATCCCCGCCATGATCTTCGTCTCGCTCGCGGTGACCCTGGGCATGTGGATGGAGCGCTTCGTGATCATCGTCATTTCGCTCCATCAGGACTACTTGCCCTCGGCCTGGCACAAGTACATTCCGACCAAGATCGACTTCGGCATTCTGCTCGGATCTTTCGGCCTGTTCTTCACCCTGGTGCTGCTCTTTGCTCGCGTCTTGCCCGTCATCGCGACCAGTGAGATGAAGGCCAGCTTGTCGGAGAAGCAGCCATGAGCGGCGGCACATTCGCAGTCTTGGGGCTCTTTTCCGACGCACACAGGATCGTCGACGCTGCCAACCAAATTCGCCCGCGCAGGCTTGGCCGGCTGGAGGCCTACACGCCCTATCCCGTGCACGGACTCGCTCGCGCGATCGGGCTCGCCCCGTCCCGACTGGGGCGCCTGGTCATGCTCATGGGCGTGATCGGCGCTGGCCTCGCCTTGCTCTTCCAGGGCTGGGTGAGCGCGGTGGACTATCCCCTCTACACCGGCGGCAAGCCCCTGTTCTCGTGGCAGGCCTTCGTGCCGGTGATATTCGAGGTCACGGTCTTGTTCGCCACGTTCACCGCAGGGCTCGCCATGCTGTTCGGGTTGAACAAGCTGCCCTGCTTTGGCCACCCGGTTCTGCACAGCAAGGCCATCAAGGACATCACCCGGGACAAACTCGCGCTCAGCATCGAAGCCGACCGTGCCGCCTTTGACGCCGACGCCGCTCGCCAGGCGCTGCTCGACAATGGGGCCGAATCAGTGGAGCTCGTTCCGGTTCCCATTTACGATCGCCCGCTCAGCTTGGTCGGACTGCTGCGCACCATCGCGGCCATAGTCGCGGCCTGCGTGGTCGCCGGGGTCGGCCTCTACGCCGCGGAGAAGCTGATCCCCATCGTGCCGCCCATGATCCACATGCACGATCAGCCCAAGCTGAATGCGTTTCGCGAAAGCGCGTTCTTTGCCGACGGACGCGGCATGCGGCCGGCGGTCGCGGGCACGGTGGCGCGCGGTCACTTGCCGCCGGCTTTCACCAGCCCCGAAGAGGCGGGAACCTTGCTCGGCAATCCCCTGCCGCTCACCCAGACAATTGCCGAGCGCGGACGCAAGGTATTTGGCGACCACTGTGCCATCTGCCACGGTCTGGTCGGCGACGGCGTACCGCTGCTTTCGCGTGCCTACGGCGGCAAGCCCGGTAATTTTCTGTCCAACGAGATACGCGCTCGTCCGGAAGGCCATTTGTACGGCGTGCTGATGCTGGGCAAGAACGCCATGCCCAGTTACGCCGCAGATTTGGACGAAGATGATCGCTGGGCGGTCGTGCACTATATTCGGATTCTGCAGCGAGCGCAGAACGCCAAGGACGAGGATCTGCGATGAGCACTATTCGATCCTCGTTTGCGCGCAACCTGCTGGTCGGATTGACCCTGATCGGCGCTGCGGGAACTACGGGCGTGTATTTCAGCGTCGGCCGCGAGCGCTTCTGGGTCAACTGGTTGCTGTGGACCTTGTTCTTGCTCACCCTCGGGCTGGGCAACCTGTTTCTGGTCGCGCTGGAACGCCTAGTGGGCGCGCACTGGAGTGTGCCCATGCGGCGCGTGCCCGAACGGATCGCCTCGCTGATTCCCCTGGCCATCGTTTTGCTGCTGGTTGGCTTTTTCGGCGTGCCAGTGATCTTTCCCTGGACCTATCCCGCGGCCGCGCACAATCCCGTTCTTGTCGCCAAGGCAGCGTGGTTGAACCTCCCCTTTTTCGCCATTCGCCTGGCGGTTTGCGCCGTCGTGTGGATGCTATTCTACGGCTTCTACGTGCGCGGATCGCTACGCCAGGATGAAAGCAAAGATCCGGCCTTCACTGTGCGCGCGCGCCGATTGGCGCCCGCCTTCATGGTGGTCTTCTTCTTCAGTGTGACCATTCTGGCCTTCGACTGGATTTCAGGACTGGAGCCCGAGTGGTACAGCGACATGTTTGGCGTGTACCTGTTCGCCGGCACCTTCGTCTCGGGAATCGCGGCCATGCTGCTGGGCGTGCTCGCGCTCATGCGCCGCGGCCGCTTGCCGGAAGTCCAGACCAAGCACGTCTACAACCTCGGCTCGCTCGCCCTCGCCTTCACGGTGTTCTTCGCTTACATCGGTTTCGCGCAGTACATGCTGATCTGGTACGCGAACTTGCCCGAGGAGGTGACCTGGTTTAAACACCGCATCGAGGGCGCATGGCAGCCGGTGGCCTTGCTGCTGCCGTTGCTCCACTTCTTGATCCCATTCTTTCTGTTGATCGGGTCCGTGGGGAAGAAACATCCGGCTCTTCTGCGGGTGGCTGCACTTTCGATCCTGCTGGGGCATTTCGTCGACCTGTACTGGCTGATCTTCCCCATCCTCGGGCCTGTGCCGCTTCTTGGTTGGCCTGAATTGGCCATGGCGTGCTTCTTCCTCGGTATCGGGTTCCTGCAAATCCGTCGCGCGATGGGCCACGGCGCTGACATGCCGGTGGGCGATCCCCTCTTGGGCAAAGGGCTGGAGTGGCAAGTATGAGCGACTCGCCTGCAACCTGGGGCAGCGAAGCCAAAGGACTGGCCAATCGTTTTGCTATCGTTTCAGGCGTCGCGGTCACTTTTCTGCTCTTCGGCCTGATCGTGGTCCCGGCGCTTGTGCGCGAACGACGACCACTCGCACGTACGCCCTCGGACCAGCCCGCCGCGGCGAGCGTGGGTTGGCTGGATCAGGCCGAGGCTCCGGCGAGTAGGGGGCGCGACTTGCCGCCCTTGGATCCTGCGACGGTCATGACGCCGAATCCGAAACTGCTCGCGCGCGGCGAGATGCTTTTCAAGCAGAACTGCAGCTCGTGCCACGGCGAGACCGGGCACGGCGATGGACCGGCAGCGGGAACCCTGAATCCCAGACCGCGCAACTTCACCCAGCCCGCTGGCTGGAAGCGCGGCTTTCACGTGACTGACATCTTCATCACAGTCACGACCGGCATCAAAGGCACCGGCATGGCCGCGTTCGACTTCATCACCCCGGCTGACCGCATGGCGCTGGTCCACTACGTTCGCTCCTTGGGTGGATTCGATCATGGGGCCGAAGATCCCAAGGCTCTGGAGGCGCTGGCGAATCAATTCCGTTCCAAGGGTTTCCATATCCCAAACCGCATTCCCGTCAGCCTGGCCATCCAGAAGATGGTGCAGGAGCAGGCGACCGTGCCGCCGCTGAAACTGCCGCCAGCGGAAGACAAGTCCGCCTCGGCCGAGTTGCTACGCTTTGCCATTGCGGATCCGTCTCGGGCCGCGCGCACCGTAGCGGCCACTGCGGATCGCGCCGATCTTGCCGCCGTGTCGCGCGCCTGGGCGGCCGGCGCGCCTGACAATGGCTTCGCCCCTGCGGTGGCTGGGCTGGGGTACGCGGAATGGGAAACCATCCTGCATGCGCTTGTTGCTACGAAGGAGGAGGCCAAACAGCCATGAAGACGCGGCTCGCAATCTTGCTGGGACTCTGGGCAGCCATTGCGGGGCGCCCCGCGCTCGCCGAGGCGCCGACGGAGCCCGCGCCTGACGTGGGTGTCGACGAAAAGCTGGGACAGAGCATTCCGCTCGACATCAAGCTGGTCGACGAGCATGGCGATCGGGTTGCTTTGCGCGACTTGATCGACAAGCCGACTCTGCTGACCCTGAACTACTTCCGCTGTGTCGGCCTGTGCACGCCTCTCCTCAATGGCGTGGCCGAGATGCTGCAAAAGATCGATCAAACCCCGGGCAAGGATTTCCAGATCCTGACCGTGAGTTTCGATCCGCGCGACGATGCGGAGCTGGCCGGTCACAAGAAAGACAACTACATCAAGCAGCTTGGTCCCGCATTCCCGCCGACCGCGTGGCGCTTCTTGACCGGCGATCCGGTCTCGACCAAGCGACTGGCCGACGCGGTTGGCTTCAAATTCGCCAAGCACGGCGATGACTACATCCACCCCGGCGCGATCATGGTGCTCTCCGGCACCGGCATGGTGACGCGCTACCTTTATGGCGTCACCTTCCTGCCCTTCGACGTGAAGATGGCGGTCAGCGAGGCCGCGCAAGGCCGCACCGGCCCTACCATCGCCCGTCTGCTCAAGTTCTGCTTCAGTTACGACCCGTCCGGCCGTCGCTATTCGCTCNNTGGGTGTCGCCCGCAAGCGGCGTTCCAAGACTAGTTCCAAGGAGCCATCGTGAGTACTGCTGTCCACGCTCCCGCTGGCGAGGCCAGCTTCTACGCGCGCAAGGGCATTGCGTCCTGGTTGCTGACCACCGACCACAAACGCATCTCCATCCTCTATCTCGCCGCCATGATGACCTTCTTCCTGGTGGGCATGACTTTGGGAGTGTTCATGCGTCTCGAGCAGCTCACCATGGGCCCGACCATCATGAAGCCCACCACCTACAACGCCCTGTTCACTCTGCACGGCGTGATCATGATCTTTCTCTTCGTCATTCCCGGCCTGGCTGCGTCGTTTGGAAATTTCTTCCTGCCCATCATGATCGGCGCCAAGGACGTGGCCTTCCCGCGGCTCAACCTACTGTCGTGGTATCTGTTCATGACGGGCGCCACTATCGCGCTGTCCTCCTTGTTTACCGGCAGCGGTCCCCCTGACACCGGGTGGTCCTTCTACGTGCCCTACAGCGTGAAGACCGGAACCAACGTCACCCTGGCGGTGCTGGGTGCTTTCACCATCGGATTCTCGTCTATCCTCACCGGACTCAACTTCATCACCACCATTCACCGTCTGCGCACCACTGGCATGAACTGGATGCGTATGCCACTTTTCCCGTGGGCGCTGTACGCGACCTCCTGGGTGCAGGTACTGGCCACGCCCATCTTGGGTATCACCTTGTTGTTGGTCGTGCTTGAACGGGTGTTCCATCTGGGCATTTTCGATCCCAGCATCGGCGGCGATCCCATCCTGTACCAGCACCTGTTCTGGACCTATTCGCATCCCGCCGTGTACATCATGATCCTGCCGGCCATGGGCGCGATATCGGAAATCATCCCGACCTTCGCCCATCGGACCATCTTCGGCTATCGCGCCATCGTGCTTTCCAGCATGGGCATCGCCGCGCTGGGCTCCTTGGTTTGGGCCCACCACATGTTCACCAGCGGGATGAGCGAATTCTCAATCATTATCTTCTCCCTGCTGACCTTCTTAGTGGCGATCCCAAGCGCCATCAAGGTTTTCAACTGGGTCGCGACCCTGTACAAAGGGTCGGTCGAGTTGCGCCCGCCCATGTTGTTCGCCCTCGCCTTCGTCTTTCTTTTCAGCATCGGCGGTCTCACCGGCCTTTTCCAGGGCGCACTCGCGGTCAACGTACACATTCACGACACCTACTTCATTGTTGGCCATTTTCACTACGTGATGTTTGGCGGCACGGGTTTCGCGTTCTTCGCGGCCCTGCATTACTGGTATCCCAAGATGTTCGGCCGCATGTACAGCGAGCGCGTGGCCACGGTGGCGTTTGTCCCGACTTTCATCGGTTTCAATCTGCTCTACTTCACGTTTCTCGTGATGGGCCTGCAGGGCATGCCCCGCCGCTACTACGATCACTTGCCCAGGTTCCACGCCGGTCATCTCCACGCCACCATCGGTTCGTGGATCCTGGTTGCCGGTCTTCTGCTGATGATCGGCAATTTGGTGCGCGGCCTTTTCCGCAAAGCGACCATCCCCGCCAATCCATGGGGCGGCGTTACCCTCGAATGGACGGTGCCCTCGCCGCCGCCGACGGAAAACTTTGCCGTCTTGCCGGTGATCAGCGAGCCGCCCTACACCTTCAATCCGGTGGCCAAGGAGCCCGCCTGATGAGCGTGTCCGCTGAACCGCAAGCCGCCCCCCCCGTCCAGGAGCACGCGGGCGAACATCGGGACTATGCTGGGGCAAAGCTGGGCATGTGGCTTTTCATCTTCTCCGAGTTGATCCTCTTTGGCGGTTTGTTCGTGGCCTATGGCATGTATCGATCAATGCACGCCCACGAATTTCACAAGGCCTCGGGTGAATTGAACCTCACTCTCGGTGTGATCAATACCCTGGTTCTCCTCACCAGCAGCTTGACCATGGTGTTGTCCATCGTCGCCATCCGCCTGCAACGCAAGCTTCAGTCCATGTTCTTCCTGGCCGGCACCATGCTGCTGGGCACGGTCTTCTTGGTGAATAAGTTCTTCGAATGGATGGCCAAGTTCCACCACGGAATCTACCCCGGCTCCGAGCATATGATGGCTCGGCCACCGGGCGAGCGCCTGTTCTTCGGGCTGTATTTCGGCATGACCGGGCTGCACGGTCTGCACGTGACCATCGGGGTGGTGCTGATGTCGGTGATGCTGGTGTTCTTGGCGCGCGACAGAATTCGCCACGACGATTTCATCAAACTGGAGAACACAGGGCTCTACTGGCATTTGGTTGACGTTATCTGGATCTTCCTGCTGCCTCTTTTCTACCTCGCGGCCTAGCCCATGAGTCACATCACGCAACAGAAAGCCGAAGCGCCCCACATCGTGGGCTATGCCACCTTCGTCAAGGTATGGATCGCACTGGTGCTTCTGACCGGGCTGCTGGTTGGACTGAGTGTCACGCACCGGCCGAACCTGGCCCTGCTGGGACTGCTGGTCATTACGCCCACCAAGGCGAGTTTGGTTTTGTTCTACTTCATGCACCTCAAGTACGAAAGTGCGGCCCTCAAGTACATGGTCACCGCGGCGATTGCCGCGTTGATCATTTTCATTGGTCTAACCTTCTCCGACTTTCTGTTCAGGTAGGCAACGATGTTTGGCGGCGCTTCCAGCGTTTCGGACAAGGTCGACGCGGTCTTTCTCTATATTTCTGCGCTGACCATCGCGTTCCTGGTGTTCATAACCTGCGTGATGATCTACCTGGTGATCCGCTATCGCCGGGGCAAGGGCGAAAAGCCCCAGGATATTCACGGCCACACTCTACTTGAGCTGCTGTGGACCGGGATTCCCTTGGTGCTGTTCTTGAGCATGTTCTACTACGGTTGGACCAACTATCGCTACCTGCGCGAGGTTCCGCGTGATGCCATGGTGATAAAGGTCACGGCCCGGCAATGGGCGTGGTCCTTCACCTATCCCNNCCCGGCAAGAACAACTACACCTGGTTCCAGCCCGAGCAGATTGGCGACTTCGACATTGAATGCACCGTCATGTGCGGGGTCAATCACTCGTACATGCTTTCCAAGGTGCACGTGATTGCAGAAGCCGACTTTTCCGCGTGGTACTTCGGCGAATCCGATGTACCCGTGGCGTCGCAGACCGGAGCGGCGGGCATGCCTGATCCGCTGCGCGGGGAGCGGGCCTTCAAGCTGAAAGGTTGCGTGGCTTGTCACACCACCGACGGCAGCAAGCTGGTGGGCCCGACCTGGAAGGGGCTTTTTGGCAGCCAGGTCACGGTGCTTAGCGAAGGCAAAGAAGTCACCCTTACCGCCAACGATGACTACATCGCGCGCTCTATTCGTCATCCTCCCAAGGAAGTCGTGAAGGGTTTCGCGCCGCAGATGCCCAAGGCCGACTTGAGTGACCGTGATGTTGCCGACCTGGTGGAGTACATCAAATCGTTGCACTGACGGTCGTACGCCCCCGGCCCCCAATAAGCAGAACCTGGTACTCCAGTGTCGCAAACTTGTCGGGCAACTCCTTCTCGCGGATCCCGAGGTTCATGGTCTTGAAGATCGCGCGGGAGGACGAGTGGGGCTACACTCGGATCAAAGGCGCCTTGCGGACCGAATAGGCGGGGTTGGTATCGGCGGCGTGGGCCCGCGCCCGGCCTAGCGGCCGATGATGATGTTGTGCACGGGGGAGAACACCGGCGTCGGTGGCTTGTAGCCGATCTCGGCCATGATCGGCAGCAGCGTCTCGCCGAACTTTGCGAACGTCTCTTGTGACTCCCATACGTCGAAGACCTGGAGGTTGTTTTCGTCTCCATAGCTCGCGTGGTAGAGCCTGCCTTTGGGCATTCCCAACCCGGCCTTTTCCAGGCGCTTGATTACCTCGGCATACGTCTTCGCCGTGAAATTCGCTTCGGTAAAATACACACTGATCGCCATGTTGTACCTCCTTCTCGTTATCGAAACTGGCTGACTGAACTAGAGCGCGGCGCCGATGATCCGGACATGCAGAGGGCCAGGGTGCTGTTCATCGCCGCACCCGGCGACGCAGCATTGCCAACGCCGCGAGCACGAGCAACCACGCGCGGAAGCCCGTCATGGCTGGCATTTCTCCCGATTCAGCAGAGAATGCGCATCCACTGTGACTCGCTGGCTTTGCGGCCGGGCTTCCGCTGTCAGGCGACGATCCGGACGCTCCGCCGGTGCCCGATCCTGGCCCACCAGCGTCCGCCACGGTCGTGATGCCTGCGTCCGCGCCTGGTGAAGGGACATCCACGGAAGCGTCAGTGGCTCCTCCGGCGCCATCCGTTCCACCATCCATCGACGGCGCCGGACCGGCGCCTACAGCCGAGATCTTGGCCACGAAACCGTCGCCATAGGTGCCGCCGTATCCCCCGCTGGTGCCGCCGAAGGCCGCTTGAAACGCGCCCGGGGTCGTCGACAACGCTCCGGTCCCGCCGACATTGCCGGCCAGGTAGATATTTGCGCTCAAGTCTACGGCGAGTCCTGCCGCTGACGTCGAGCCCGCCACGTTGTTGCCGAGCAGCGTGGAAAACAGCAACTTGCTCAAGCTCGGATCGAGCTTCGCAGCGAACGCAAGCGCGGGGCCATTGGGTGTGGTCTGGATCGGATTGACCTGGGCCACAAAGGGACTAGCCTGTCCGGCGATGTACACGTTGCCCGTGGAGTCGAGCACGATCGGACCGGCGGCCGTAATGCCGTCACCGCTTCCGGTAGAATCGCCGAAGTAGGTTGCGGCCAGGAGGCTGGAGCCGTTCGGATTCAATTTGGCGACAAACGCCGCATTGGCGCAATTGAGGGAGCCGCCCACGCCGCAGATGGTCTGGTAGGCGCCGCTGGTGACCGGAAAGCCGTTGTCGTTCGTGGTGCCGTAGACATAGGCATCGCCGGCCCCGTCGACGGCGATGCCCGTGACGAAATCCGAGACGTTCTGCCCGCCGCCATTGGTGACACCGAGCCCGCCCACATAGGTTGCGTAGATCGGGGTCGGCGTCGTCGTGCCGCCGGCCGGTACCGGCGAGAACTTGACAAGAAAACCGCGGTTCGCCAATAGGTTGCCGTTCGCGTCCAGCGGCGCGCTCACCGACTGGTAGGCGCCGGAGGTCGTCGGCAGAAAACCGCTATTTGAAAACCCGCCGAGGTAGAAGTTGCCGGCGGCGTCGACGGCAACGGCCGTGCCGTAGGCTGGATTTACCGGGTGCGAATCGCCGCTCAAACCGTTTTGCTTCCTGTCCCCGTACAGCGTCGAGTACACCAGCGCCGAGCCGGCGGGATTGAATACGCTGAGGAACGCGTAGGTGTTGTCAAAGCCGCTGCGCTGGTCGGCCAGCAGCGCGCCGGCGGTCGTGGAAAAGCAATTCCAGGTGGGGGCGCCGGCGCAGAGGGTCTCCGGCGAATTGCCGGCGACATAGGCCAACCCCGAACCGTCCACCGCGATTGCATTGCCGGTTGTGCCGGTTCCCAGAAACGTCGTATAGGCGAGTGCGTTGCCCGAGGGATTGAGCTTGGCGACGAAGGCGCTGCTCCCCGCGTTGCCGTTGGCGGCGCTCGGGGAGCCTGCGCAATTGGCGTATTCCCCGCTCGAGGTATTTCCGGCCGGATTGCATACGGTCTGGTAGGCCCCTGCGGTCACCGGAAAGTCCGACGAGCTAGTGTTGCCGGTGATGTAGGCGCTGCCGCTCGCATCGACGGCGATCGCGCTGGAGGTGTCGCTGTAGGAGCCGCCGATATACGTCGAGTACACCAGCGACGTGGCATCGGGGGCGACCTTGGTGACGAAGGCCCAGAACACGGTGCCGGCCGGAGACTTGGCTGGAGGCGCAGCCAGGCCGCCCTTTTGGGGAAAATTGGCCGAACTGGTCGAGCCGGTGACATAGAGATTGCCGGCGCTGTCCAGTGCCGCTCCCTGCCCGGGGCTCACGTTGCTGCCGATATTGCCGTTGCCGACGATGTCCGCGCCGCTGCCGCCCAGGTAGCTCAGGTAGCTCAACACCGGATCGATGATCAGGGGCTTGCTGCGGTCGTAGACCCCCAGCTTGAAGCGCACAGTCTTGCCGGCCAGGCGGTAGCTCGCCGCGACCAGCGTGCGCCGCGCACCGTCCATTTGATACGCCGCCGGGCGCTCGAAGGCCAGCTGCCGGCCCTGCGACTGGATTCGCAGCGTGCCCTGAGCATCGATCTGCAGCTTTTGCGCACCCTCGAAGCGCACGCCGATGGCCATCGGGTTGGCGCCGGGGGCGAGGATGAAGTCGTATTCCAGGTGCCCCTGGTTGCCGTAGTAGATGAGGTCCACCCCCGGGTAGACGCCGACATAGCGGACCTTGCCGTAGGTGGCCAGGTCTGTGCGCCATTTGCTCGGGTCGTTGCCGATCAGGTAGTTGATTCGGCCAGGCAGCGTCTGTTCGGCGTGCGGCGCTGGACTGGCCTGGGCGCCCTGCAGCAGGATGCGGATCTGGGCCGGATCGGCATTTTGGCCCTTTCCGCCCGGATCTTGGCTGGCGGCGAGCGACAGCACGGCGCCCTGCTGCCCGAGCGCAATGCTGCAGGCAGCGCCGTGAGCAAGGTACTGCACGTCGGTCGAGCCGGCCTGGCCCGAATTCTCCTCGAAATTCAGGGGCAGGGCAGCCATGGCGGCGCGGGCCTTCACTTGCGCGCCGGGGTCCGCCGCAAACGCGGACGAGAAGGCGATGGCGTGGATCGGTCCCAGCGACAGCCCCAGCGCCGCCGCCAGCAACGTCTTGCGCACAACGATTCCAGACTCGCGTTTCATGCTGACCTCCCGATTTCTTTGGCTCCGGGTGTCGCTGTGGCCTCGGAAATCGTCCTCGTCTGCCGCAAAGCAACCCCAGCGGTACGATGACGATCGGTGCCCAAGGGTTCCAATCTGGCGCCACCGAATGGTCGCGAGCAGAGTGGATTCCTGCCCATGTAGCCCTACATGACTGGGCAAGTCTCGACCGACACCTGCTCTCAGCTAAACAGGACTTGCGCGGTCTGCTTTCGGAAGTATGCTTGGACCGGGCCCGGATATGGACACTATGCAAACGTGCGTCCGGCCGATACAGGAGCCAGACGACCCCCGCGATTCTGCGCACGCGCGGACAGATGGCGTCGGCCAGGTGCCGCAACGGCAGGCCCGGCAACAGCGTCTGTTCGATGCGATCCGGGTGGTCAACGACGAGAGCTCAAGTCAGCGGGGCGCAGCGTTCTTCGACACGTTGACCGTGCGTCTCGCCTCGGTGTTGGGCGCTGACGTCGCCTTTGTGGGCCAGCTGGGCCTCGACGGTACCAGCATCGACATCGTCTCGGTCTTCGGCGACGGCAAACGCGCCAAGCCGTTCTCGTATTGCCTGGCCGGAACCCCATGCGCGCAGGTCATCGCGAACCGAGTGTACGCACACAGCAAGGACGTAGTGCGGCTCTTTCCAGAGGATACGCTGCTGGCCGAAATGGGGATTCATGCCTACGTGGGCGTGCCCTTGCGCGACGCCGACGGCAGGAGCATCGGCATCCTGGTGGGCCTATTTCGTCGCGACTTGGACGACGCGGAGTTGGCCGAGTCAGTGTTGCTGTTTTTCGCGCCTCGCGTGGCTTTGGAGATACAACAGACGCGATCGGAATGCGTTCTGCGCCAGCGCGACGAGGCCTTGCACCGTCTGATGGACTCGAACATGGTCGGGTTCGTGATAGCCGACCTGGAAGGTCGCATCCTCGATGCCAACGATGCGTACCTGTCCATGACCGGATTCGATCGTGCGGACATGTTTTCCGGGCGGATCCGCTGGCCCGAGATGGCACCACCGGAACGGGCCGCAGACGAGCCGACGACAGTGCAGCGACTGCTGGCACAGGACTCGTCCAAGGCATGGGAAGCGGAATGGGTACGCAAAGACGGGACCCGCGTGAGCGTCGTAATGGGCGGCGCGCTGCTGGATGCAAGCAGTGGGCGCGTCGTAGCGTTCGTCCTCGATCAGACGGAGCACCGTCGGGTTGAGCGCGAGCGACAAGAGGTGCTGGAGCGTGAGCACGCGGCCCTGGCCGAGGCTCAGGAGGCGAACCGGGCCAAGGATCGCTTCCTGGCGGTGGTGTCCCACGAGTTGCGCAACCCACTGTCGCCCATCACTATGGCGGTGGGAATGCTCCAGGCCCTCGCTCCAGCCGACGAGCGCGTGCAGAACGGGTTGCGCATCATCGAGAGAAACGCACGCCACGAAGCGCGCCTGGTGGACGACCTGCTCGATCTCTCGCGCGTTGCGCGGGGTGCCCTGAACGTCGAGCGCAAGCCCCTGGACCTGGGACGTGTGCTGGTGGAGGCAATGGGGACGATGCGCGAGGATGCACGGCGCTTGGGGCTCCACATTGAGGGCGCGTTCGAGCCTGGCGTGTGGGTGAACGCAGACGCCACGCGCATCGGTCAGATCGCGATCAATCTACTGGCGAATGCGCTCAAGTTCACTCCGACCGGAGGGTGCGTCACAGTGCGCCTGCAACGTCAGGGCGAAAGCGCACAATTCAGCGTTGAGGATACCGGTGTCGGCATCGAGCCCGAACTTCTGCCACGCTTGTTCGCGCCCTTCGTGCAGGGATCTGCCGGAGCGTCGCGACGGGGTGGCATGGGTATTGGATTGTCGATCGTGCGGTCGCTGGTTGAATTGCACGGGGGCGTTGCTCGGGCGGAGAGCGAAGGCCCGGGGCGGGGTGCGCGTTTCATTGTAGAGCTGCCCACCATCACTCCGCCGCAAATGGAGGCACCTGCAATTTCACCGACCGGCCCACGCGTCTTGGTGGTCGAAGACAATGACGACGCCCGCGAGATGGTTGCCACCTGCCTGGGCATGCGGGGCTACTCTGTGGCTGGATGTGCGACCGGCGAGGCCGCCTTGGAATGGCTTAGCCGCGAGCGGCCAGGGGTGATCCTTGTCGACATTGGCCTGCCCGGCATCGACGGCTACCAGTTTCTGCGGGGGGCGCGGCTGGTAGCAGGCTGTGCCTCGATTCCTGCCCTTGCGGTGACCGCTTTTGGAGCCCCCGAGGACGTGAAGCGCACGCGCGAGGCGGGTTTTGCCGGGCATGTTGTGAAGCCGCTTGACGTGGACGAACTCGCGAACCGCATAAGTACCTTGCTGGTCGCAGGCAGCCCTCTGAGCGCGGGTCCATCCTAGCCGCCGGCGTGTCCGTACGGCAGAGACCCTGGCAGGATGTGGAAGAGCATTGGTTGAAAAGGGGATCGAGATCTTGTGGCTGGCACGCGAGGCATGGATAGCAAGCAGTCCTCCATGTTCTATCTGATGTCGCCGGAGTCGCGGGTGGCGCAGGACCAAACGGGGGTGGCCGGCGCGCTCAACTCCCCGGCCAATCTGCCGATGGTCCCCAGAACCGTCATCATGTTTGGCAGAGCACCACCCCCGGAAACCCAGCCGCACAAGGACGAGCCTGGCAAGAATCAGTTGGCGGACATGGCGCTGGATACGGTTGCCGGGATCTTGCGCAATTTGGCCGAGTTTGCCTTGGAGCAGGAGGGCGTGGACCTCCAGACTTTTCGGGCCAACGCCGAGGCATGGGCCAAGCACATCACCCTGGCGACCGCACCGCCCGGCGCGGTCGATGACGACCCCAAGGCACGCGCGGGCCGGCGCGAATGGGAGGCCGTGCGGCGCTTTGTACGGGACTACTGCCAGGGCAGTTGCGCCCGCACCGCTACCGTGACTACGGATTTGCGCCAGGTGATTTGGGTGTTCATTCGCAACATCAGCCAGGCCTTCACCCAGGACGAGGAGATCGACAGCCGTCTGGGCACACAGATGGGCCGCCTGGAAACGCTAGTGGAAACCAACGCCACCGCCGAGTTGAAACGCGAGGTGCTCGATGCGGTGGGCACCTTCAAGCAGATCTTGAAGGAACGCAGCGACCGGCAACGCAATCAGATGGAGTTTCTTGGGGCGCAGGTTCGTGCCCTGGGCGACGACCTCGAATCCGCGCGCCGGGAAAGCGAGACCGATCCGCTCACGCGCATTCCCAACCGTAAGGCGTTCGATGACTACTTGGCTCGCAGCGTGGAAATTCACCAGGCTTTCGGCCACTCCACGTCGATGCTCATCGTCGATGTCGACCACTTCAAGACAGTCAACGACACCAGCGGCCACATTACGGGCGACTGCGTGCTGCGAGACGTGGCCAAGTCTTTGATCAAGGTCTTTCTGCGCAAGAACGATTTCGTGGCCCGCCTGGGCGGGGATGAGTTTGCGGTCATCCTACGTGAAACTAGTGAAGCCGATGCGAGGACGCTGGCCGAACGCGTGCTTACGCGCGTCCGAGCCCTGCGCGTGGCCGGGACGTCGCCAGAGGGTCTCGCGGTGACGGTTTCCATCGGTGTCGCCGAAATTGCGGCTGGCGACGACGACAAGGCTTGGCTCGAACGGGCAGACCGCGCGCTGTATCTCGCCAAGCAGGCCGGTCGAGACCGCGCGCTCTGACGACTGGCCCGCTAGCCGCAGGACTTGACGTCGGGAACGGTGCATACGCTGACGGAACTGCCGGCCGCGGTCACGCAACTCCGTCTTCATGATCGCCCTCCCCTCCCTGACCAGCCGTTCGGCAGGCCGGCCTGCCGATTTGGATGCACGATGTTTCCGAAAGGCGTCAGTCGCAACTATGGTTTCTTTTGAACAGCAGGGTCGATCCGTATCGCTTGGCGAAATACGCTGCGGTATTCTAGAGTTTCGCACCATGAATGCAATCCGAGGTCGACCCATGGCAGGCAGGATGCTTCCTCCAGCTCGGTCGCCTCTTCGGGCGTGGTTTGCCTGTGCAGCGATTATGGCGCTAGCAACATCAGGATGTTCAAGAAGCTCCAGTACAGCCGGCAAGAACCACGGCGGCTCGGGTGGAATGCCAAGGCGTTTTCATTTGGGTGGCTGTTCACCCGTAGCATCTGGCACGGATTCGATGCTTGACCGAGACGCGATCCCATGAGCCGACGCGATTTTGCTCAGCTTTTCAAGTTGCCCATCTCGATCATGTCGACGGTGTCGGCGGCGACGGGTTTCGTGGTCTTCTCCCACGCCTTGACTTGGCGGCTGGTGCCCACCGCGAGCGCCATCCTGCTTCTGGCCTTCGCCGCGTGCGCCCTCAATGAGGCGCAGGAATGCAGGCTGGACGCGATGATGGACCGCACCCGCAACCGGCCGATTCCATCAGGTAGGATTTCGCCGGTCAGCGCAGTGGCATGGTCCGCCATTCTGGCGGTCGTCGCCTTGCTCGTGCTTTTCCGTCTCGGCGGCACGGTGGCCGCAGGACTCGGCGGGCTGGCCGTGCTTTGGTACAACGGGATCTATACCTACGTGAAGCGGGTCAGCTCACTGGCCCCGGTGATCGGATCCGTCATCGGCGCGATCCCGCCTGCCATCGGTTGGGTTTGCGCGGGCGGCGTGCTCGATGGTCCCATCCTTTCGCTCTCATTCTTCCTGCTGATGTGGCAAGTGCCGCACTTCTGGCTGCTGGCATTGCGCCTGAGCGGCGACTACGAGCAAGCCCACTTTCCCACCTTTGTTCGCGCCATGGGAGCGGTATCGCTGGCGCGGGTGACCTTCATGTGGACCGCAGCCACCGCGGCCTCGGCGCTTTTGCTGCCTATCTTCGGCCTATCGAATTCGCCCTTTTTGGGTCTGGGTCTGGCCGCGGCTGGGGTTTGGCTGACTTTCGTCGCGTGGCGCGCCCTGCGCGCTCCGGGCAAGCAAGGTTTCCACCAAGCCTTTCACGCCATCAACTACTACGCCGTGATGGTAATGGGCGCAGTGATCCTGGATGCTCTGCTGGGACGCTGACACGGCTGGCCCCGTCCGTGACCTGCGCCGCCAACCGGCGCACTACGACCAGGTTCGGTCGTCGCGTCGCAGCTCTGTGATGCGCCGATCGGCAGCTTTCAAGATGGCATACTGAATCTTGCCCCCGCCGCTGGGGCCCACCTCGCGGACAATCCGGGTCAGCTCTTCCTAGCAGCTTGGGGAAGCGACGAAGACATTCTTCGGCGAGGCCCGGGCCCTCGCCGGGCCGCTTCCGTCAATTCGAGCCATCGCATTTCGCCCAGGAAAAAGACAGGCGCTCGTTACGATTGGTGAACCAGAGTGCCACGGGGCCTGGTCTATGAAGATGATGATATTGCTTCGGTGTTGCCCCGAAGAGTCAGATCGCTCTCACGTGATGTCCCATATCTACGTCGATATGTTCTCCACCTTCCCGAGCAACGGGCTCACCAGGGACAACGTTCACCCAAACGACAATGTCGGCTATCCCAGGATGGGCGACAGATGGTACGCGGTGATCAAGAGATACCTGCACTGATGCACGTGGGTCCGATCAAAACGCTACGGTCGAGGCCAAGCCGCGTACGCCACGAAGGAAACCAAAGGAGAAATCGATGACACGCAG
>PMJO01000171.1:0-6407 GCA_003158455.1 Myxococcales bacterium
ATGAGAAAGTGGGCCTCGGCCGAGGCCCACTTTCTCATGGGTCGGGCCGCCGAGGATCCGGCCCGCCTTTACGTGGGCGTGGAGATCCGCCGTGACCATGTGGCGCTTGCCAACGCCGCCTGTGAGCGACAAGGGCTCAAGCAGGTGCGCAGCGTGTTTGCCAACATGTCGGTCGATCTGCCCCGGCTCTTCCCTGCCGGCCGGGTGAGCCGCTTCTTTCTCAATTTTCCCGACCCGTGGTGGAAGGCACGCCAGCACAAGCGGCGCGTGATGTCGCCCGAGCTGGTAGCCGAGCTCTTTGGGCTGCTGGGCGAGGGCGGCGAGATCTACCTGGCCAGCGACGTCTTCGACATCGCGCTCGACGCCATGGCCGCGCTCGAACACGACTTGTCGCGACGGTTCGTCAACCTACGCGAGCCGTGGACCTTTCTGCGCGAAAGCCCCTTCACCGCGCGTTCGCGCCGCGAACGACAGTGCGAGGCAACCGGCATCCACATCTGGCGGCTCGGCTACCGGCGCATCCAAACTGGCTAGCTCTTTCACGACAGAGGGCACTGAGAACACAGAAATCGGAGAAGAAGAAGGGTTCCGCATCGTGCAGAACCCAACCCTTCCCCATCCGGTTCGACTCTGTGTCCTCTGCGGTGAAGTAGCTAGCTTCAACCTATGTCGATCTGAAGCTGTTCGAGCTGCAGGATGCGGTCGCGGATGGCGGCGGCCTTCTCGAACTCCAGCTTCTCGGCCAGGTCCATCATCTCGGTCTTGAGCTGCGCGATCACACCAGGCAATTCGTCGAGTGGCAAAGCTCGCTTGCCCTTCTTGGGCAGGGCCAGCTTGCCCAGATCCACAAAATCATCCTGGGCCGTGCCCGACAGCTCCTGGATGGCCTTGCTGATGGTCTTGGGCGTGATGCCGTGTTTGCGGTTGTGCTCTTGCTGTAGCTCGCGCCGCTGCCGCGTGATCCCGATGGCCCGCTTCATCGAATCGGTTTCATGCTCGGCGTACATGATGACCTTGCCGCGCACGTTGCGAGACGCGCGGCCGATGGTTTGGATGAGCGAGCGCTCGGAGCGCAAGAAGCCTTCCTTGTCGGCGTCGAGGATGGCCACCAACGACACTTCGGGCAGATCCAGCCCCTCGCGCAGAAGATTGATTCCCACCAGCACATCGAAAGTACCCAGACGCAGATCGCGCAGGATCTCGATGCGTTCCAGGGTGTCGATGTCCGAGTGCAAATAGCGCACGCGCACGCCCAGATCGGCGTAGTACTCGGTCAGATCCTCGGCCAGGCGCTTGGTCAGCGTGGTGACCAGCACGCGGTCGCCGGCGGCGACCCGCTCCCGGATCTCGGTCAGCAGGTCGTCAACCTGCGCGGCCACCGGCCGGACCTCGACTTCGGGATCGAGCAGTCCGGTGGGCCGGATGATCTGCTCGACCAGAACCCCGCCGGCTCGCTCGACCTCGTAGTTGGCGGGGGTCGCCGACACGAAGACGACCTGGCGAATCCGCGCCTCCCATTCCTCGAAGCGCAGCGGACGATTGTCGAGGGCTGAGGGCAGGCGGAACCCAAACTCCACCAGCGTCTCCTTGCGCGAGCGATCGCCCTTGTGCATGGAGCCGATCTGGGGCACGGTCTGGTGTGATTCGTCCACGAAGGTCAGGCAGTCCTCGGGGAAGTAGTCGAGTAGGGTGGGCGGAGCCTCGCCGGGCCTGCGGCCTGAAAGGTGGCGCGAGTAGTTCTCGATGCCCTTGCAGTGGCCCATCTGCTCCAGCATTTCGAGGTCATAGAGCGTGCGCTGCTGCAGGCGCTGCTCTTCCACCAGCCGGTTCTGCGCGTGCAGATCGGTCAGGCGCTCACGCAACTCCTGTTTGATGCCGCTCATGGCTCGTACCAGTTGCTCGCTCGGGGTCACGTAGTGCGAGCCGGGAAAGATGGAAACTTCGTCCAGCTTGCGCAGCACCTTGCCGCGCAACGGATCCACCTCAGAAATGGTCTCGATCTCGTCGCCGAACCATTCCACACGCAACGCCTTCTCCCGTTCGTAGGCCGGGAAGATCTCCACCACGTCGCCGCGCACGCGGAATTTGCCGCGGGAGAAGTCCACGTCGTTGCGCTCATACTGAATTTCGATCAGGCGACGCAGGACCGCGTCGCGCCGCACCTCCACCCCGGTAGCCAGGTCGACCTTCATGCCGAGATAGGCCTCGGCTGCACCGATGCCATAGATGCACGACACCGAAGCAACGATGATCACATCGCGCCGGGTGAGCAGGGCGTAGGTGGCGGCGTGGCGCATGCGATCGATCTCTTCGTTGATGAGCGAATCCTTCTCGATATAGGTGTCCGTGGAAGGGACGTAGGCCTCAGGTTGGTAGTAGTCGTAGTAGCTGACGAAGAAATGGACCGCGTTGTCGGGGAACAGGGTCTTGAACTCGCCGTAGAGCTGGTGGGCCAGAGTCTTGTTGTGAGCCATGACCAGGCTGGGGCGCTGCGCTCGGGCGATCACGTGCGCCATGGTGAAGGTCTTGCCGCTGCCGGTGATGCCGAGCAGGACCTGCGCCGGATCGCCGCGCTTGATGCCAGCGAACAGTTCATCGATGGCACGCGGCTGGTCCCCGGTGGGCACGAGATCAGTTTTCAGCTTGAAGGGCGTCGGCATTGCCGTGTCTCGACAGATCTCAGGCGTGCGGCATAGTCTAGCGGTCAAACACTACACCCGCACCGCTAGCACGAACTTGAGGTAGTTGCCCTCGGGGAAGCCGGGATGCACGGGGAAATCAGGGGGAAGGCCATGGCGCTCGATGACCCGCAGGTCAAAGCCCCGCAGAGCGGCTCCTTCGGCCAGGGCCTTGTCCACCTCTGCGGCTGACAGCTTGGCCGCGTTGCTGGCAAACGCGAGCAGTCCCCCGGGCTCGAGCACAGCTCCTGCGGCTCCGGCCAGCTCAGCCAGGTCCGCTGCCGCCGAGAAGCTCCGACCGGGGCCTTGGCCATGGGCAAAGGTCGGCGGATCGCAGATCACGATGTCGAAGCGCCGGTTGCGCGACAAAAAGCGCTCAAGAATCTTGCTCGCCTCTCCGGTGACCTGCTCCATGCGAGCCGGGTCGAGACCAGAGAGCTCGTAGTTGCGCCGAGCGCGCGCGTGCGCCTTGGCCGCAGTGTCCACCGCAACGACTTCGGCGGCCCCGGCCCGCGCCGCGCGCACGGAGAAGGCCCCGGTGTAGGAGAAAAGATTGAGCAGGCGGCGTTGAGCGGCCCGGCGGGCCACGCTGTCACGCCCGAGTCGCATATCGGGAAAGAAGCCGACCCCTAGGGGCGCCGTAACATCCACCGCGAAACGGCAGCCGGCTTCTTCGACCACCACTTCGAGCGGGGCCTCGTCACCGCGCGCACGCGCCGCGGGATCCGCAGGAGCCTGGCCGGCCAGGGGCCGCAGCCGTTTCTGTTCGTAGATGCCACGCGGATGAATCGCCTCCGTGATCGCATCCAGCAGTTCTTCGCGCCAGGGCAGCGCGCCCGCCGAGTACCACTGCACGACCACGAAGTCGGCGTAGCGATCAACGGTGACACCGGGCAGACCTTCGCTCTCGCCCGCGAACAGGCGCAGGGCGGTCGGCTTCTCAGCTCCGAGCAGCAGCCAGCGCAATTGCACGGCGCGCTGGAAGCGCCTGGCAACGATGCCGGCTCCAGGATGCACCGGTTCGGCCGGGTCGCGCGACAGCACCCGGACAGCTACCGAATGATCGCGGTCCACGTATCCGCGCGCCACGAAGGCGCCATTTCCTGCCATGAGATCAACCACAGCGCCGGTCGGTTCGCTGATTGTGCGTCCGGCCAACGCTTCGCGAAAAACCCACGGGTGGCCGCTACGCAGACGACGCGACACGTCGTCGGGAAGCCGATAGGCCCCCGCGCGGACGAACATCCCTGCCACAGGGGCCCGGGGAATTCTGGACGCATTGCGTTTCGGGGGGTTCATGTTGGCACATCGAGACAGCAACGAGTGGGCAGGACGATGCGAAGGGGAATGGCCACGGCAGGGTGGTGAACCATAGGGAGCGGCTCTCGCCCTGTCAAACGTGTTCACGCCCATACAGGGGATTGACTTTGAGCTGGCTCGCCGGGAAACTGCGTGTGCATTCACCTACCTCTTGCGCGGTGAATCGCTTGCCATCCGAAAGAAAGGAATTTCCCCATGACGAGTGGGCCCGGGACGACAGGGAAGACCGACGTGCCCCCAGATGAAGCGATTGAAGAGATCTCCGGCCTCCTGGAAATGGACGAATTGAAGGCCGGGGAGTCGAAGACCACTGACAGTTCAGAAGGGCTGGAGGCTGCCGCCGCGCAGGTTGCCACACCTGCCCTGGGTGGTGAGATCGATCTCTCGATGGAAACGCCGAGCCCGGCGAAGCTGGATTCGTATCTCGTTCCGCCTCCCGTCGGCGACGAGCCTCCGACTGGACCCGAAGCGGAGTCCGCCTCGTCCACCAACCTAGCCTACGAGGATCTGCTTGAGAAGCTGGTCTTGCCTGCAACGCCAGCCGCTCCCGACGAGTCGGAGGCAGCTGAAGAGCCACCGCCCTTCGCCTCGCCCCAGCCCAGCTCGCCGCATCTCTCGTCTTCTTCTGTGGGCAACCTGTACCAGCCAGGCCCGGGCACCTCGGAGGAGCGCACCGTCGTCACGGCCAACCCGCTTCTTGCCGAGGAACAGGAGGCCGCCGCCCGCGAAGCCGAGAACTACATTCTCCCGCCGGCTTCAGTGGCAACCCCCGCGTTTGCGCAGCCACCGGTCGTCGCGCAGCCCGTTCGCGTGGCCCTCCGAAAACCCAGCCTCGACCTCAACAAGGTTGTCCAGATCTCCTACCAGAAGCTCGGGATAGTGCTTCTCGCCGCACTGCTGGTGGGCGGCGTGTTTACCCGGCTCGTGACTCCAACACGCGTGGTCGTGACCATGCCACCTCCTCAGACTCCAACCCTAGTGGCCAGGCCGGTGGTACCGGTGCAGCCGCCCCAGCCAGTGAATCCGGCGCCACAAGTGGTGCCGCTGCCCAATCCCGCCGAGCCGGCCGCACCTGCGCCGCCGGCCGCGCAACACGCTGCCACTGCAATTCCGGCGGCCGAGCCCGCGCCGCGGGAGTCCGGAGAGGGCGGACCGAAGACAGTCACGAAGGCCAAGGTGCATCACGCCGCCAAGTCCCCGCGACCACCCAAGAGCGCTGCGCCAAAGGCGGCCCCGGCCAAGCCTGCAGCTCCCAAGAAACCAGCCAAGGGCGGCTGGGTTGATCCGTTCGCCCAATAGGGCTCGCGTGGCGAGCGGGCCGGCTCGGCCGGCGACTCCCTCTTGCCTCGCTGCTAACCCCCTGTTACTGTTTTACAATTGCTAAAGGAGCCGCTCGGATCTGTCGACGGCTCATGGGGGTAACATGAGTCGACTGGGAGAGCTCTTACTGCGAGATCAGATCATCTCGCCGGAGCAGCTCCAACGTGCACAAGAGGAAAGCCGGAAGTCGGGTGACCGACTGGGGAATGCTCTCATCAAGACCGGGGCAATTCCGGAGGAGGATCTGACCCAGTTCCTGTCCAAACAGTACGGCGTCCCCGCGGTCAACCTTGGGGAGTTCGACATTGACCCCGAGGTTATTGCTCTCGTGCCCAAAGATGTAGCAATCCGGCATCGCGTGGTGCCGGTCAACCGCGCCGGCTCTTCCCTTATTGTGGCCATCGCGGATCCGTCCAACATCCTCGCCATCGACGATCTCAAGTTTGTCACCGGCTACAACATCGAGGCGGTGGTGGCCTCAGATGTCGGCATCTCGGATGCCATCGAGAGGTACTACAACCGGACGCAAGAGCTCGACCTCGACAAGGTGATGAACGAGCTCCAGGACTCGGTGGAGGTGGGCGCCTCCGGCGAGGATGAGATCAACCTGATGGATCTCGAGAAGGCCGCCGACGACGCTCCGGTGGTCAAACTGTGCAATCACCTCCTGCTCTCGGCTATCCAGAAGGGTGCTTCCGATATCCACGTCGAGCCCTACGAAAAGAGCTACCGGGTTCGCTTCCGCGTCGATGGCGTGCTACGGGAGGAGATGTCGCCGCCGGTGAAGCTCAAGGCGGCGCTCTCCAGCCGTCTCAAGATCATGGCCCACCTGGACATCGCCGAACGCCGGTTGCCCCAGGATGGCCGCATCAAGCTCAAGGTGGGCGAAGACAGGGAGATGGACTTCCGCGTCTCGGTTCTACCCACCTTGTTCGGGGAAAAAATCGTCCTCCGGCTCCTCGACAAGGGCAACCTGCAGCTCGACATGACCAAGCTCGGCTTCGAATCGGACCAACTGGCCGATTTCAAGTCTGCTATCGAGAGTCCGTATGGGATGGTGCTGGTCACCGGGCCGACCGGCTCGGGCAA
>PMJO01000171.1:6435-25252 GCA_003158455.1 Myxococcales bacterium
ACATCATCATGATCGGCGAAATCCGCGACTTCGAGACCGCCGAGATCGCCATCAAGGCAGCTCTCACCGGCCACCTGGTGCTGTCCACCCTCCACACAAACGACGCGCCTTCCACTATAACCCGTCTGCTCAACATGGGGGTCGAGCCTTTTCTAGTCACGGCTTCGGTGCAGCTGGTGCAAGCGCAGCGTCTAGTGCGCAAGATTTGCGTAAACTGCAAGCAACCCACGGAAACGCCCAAGGACGAGCTCAAGTCCCTGGGCGCGACCGACGCGGAGATTGCAGTCGCAGCTTGTCAGCGCGGCGTCGGCTGCCAGGTGTGTGGAGGATCGGGCTACAAGGGTCGTGTCGCGCTCTACGAGGTCATGCCCTTCAAGGATGCCCTGAAGGAACTGGTGCTGCAGGGCGCGGCTGCGGTCGAGATCAAAACAGAAGCCGTCCGCGTGGGCATGCGAACCTTGCGTATGTCAGGCGTGCGCAAGATCTGCGAGGGCGTCACGTCCGTGGACGAGGTCGCTCGCATAACCGCCGCCGACTAAAGGATCGCTTTTGGAAAACAACCCCAATCAAACGCCTCCCCCCCAGTCTGGTGGGCTGACGGTCAATCTGCAGCAACTCCTCAAGGCCATGGTGGAACAGGGTGCTTCCGACTTGCACATCACCACTGGCACGCCGCCACAACTTCGCATCGATGGGGTGCTGGTTCCTTTGCGGGTCAATCCACTGTCCCCAGTGGACACGAAACAGCTCTGCTATTCGGTCTTGACCGACACCCAGAAACTGCACTTCGAGGAGGATCGCGAACTGGACTTCTCGTTCGGCGTGCGCGGACTGGCGCGCTTTCGCGCCAACCTCTTCATGCAGCGCGGGGCGGTGGGCGGCGCGTTTCGAACCGTCCCGTTCAAGATCGCGTCCTTCGCCGAGCTGGGGCTGCCACCGGTCATCGAGGAGTTGTGCAACAAGCCGCGCGGACTGGTGCTGGTAACGGGACCCACCGGCTCGGGCAAGACCACCAGCCTGGCCGCCATGATTGACAAGATCAACTCCGAGCGGCACGAACACATTATCACCGTCGAAGACCCCATCGAGTATCTGCACCCGCACAAGAAGTGCCTCATCAACCAACGCGAGGTGGGCGCTGACACGGAATCCTTCAAGAAGGCGCTCAAGTACATTCTGCGCCAAGACCCCGATGTGGTCCTGGTCGGCGAGATGCGGGATTTGGAAACCATCGAGGCCGCGTTGGTGACTGCCGAAACCGGCCACCTCTGCTTCGCAACCCTGCACACCAATTCGGCAGTGCAGACCATAAACCGCATCATCGACGTGTTTCCCNNGCAACTCTCCTTCGTGCTGGAGGGTATCATCTGTCAGGCGCTGCTTCCGCGGGCCACGGGGCAGGGACGCGTCCCAGCCCTGGAAGTGATGGTTCCCAATGCCGCCATCCGCAATCTGATCCGCGAGGACAAGATTCACCAAATCTACTCAATCATGCAGATTGGCCAGGGCAAGTCGGGCATGCAGACTCTGAACCAGAGCCTGGCCAGCCTGTACCTGCGGCGCCTCGTCACCCTGGAGGAAGCCGTCGGTCACACCTCCGACCCGGAAGAGTTGGAGCAGATCATCTCGGCAGGAGGCATCGCGCCCGGCGGCCGCTCGCCGCTGGGCGGGCGACCGTCTTTGGGAAGGGGGTAAACACAGATGGCCGCACAGCTCACCGCTTTTGTTTGGGAGGCACGCACCCGAACCGGCGACTTGAAGAAGGGCGTAATGGAGGCCGAGAACGAACAGGCCGTCCACAACAAACTCAAGCTTCAGCAGCTACAACCGGTGGCGGTCAAGAAGCAGCCCCGCCAGATCAGCATCAACATCGGCACCGGGGTCAGCGTCAATGACATCGTCATCTTCACCCGGCTGTTCGCCACCATGATCGACGCCGGTCTCCCCATCGTGCAGTGCCTGGAGATCCTGTCCTCGCAATCGGAGAACAAGCGGTTCGGCAAGATCCTGGCGCAGGTGCGGGCCAACGTAGAAGGGGGCCTCACCCTCTCAGATTCCATGCGTCGCTTTCCCAAGATCTTCGACAACCTCTTTGTCAACCTGGTCGCCGCCGGCGAAGCGGGCGGCATCCTGGACACCATCCTGCAGCGCCTTTCGGTGTACCTGGAAAAGGCACAGAAGCTCCGGCGGCAAATCAAGGGTGCGATGGGCTACCCGATCACCGTGATGTGCATCGCCGCCCTGGTGGTGACCGTGCTTCTCACCAAGGTCATCCCCACCTTCGAGAAGATGTTCAAGGACTTCGGCGGCGGCAAGCTGCCGGCGCCCACGCAGTTCGTGATCGATCTCTCGTACACGCTACGTAACTATCTGCCCTACATCATCGGCGGTGGTATCGCGCTTGGCACTGGGCTCAAACTCATTCTGCGTACGCGCAAGGGGCGCCTGGCCTTCGACAGCATGCTGCTCAAGCTGCCCATCTTCGGTGCGGTGCTGCGCAAGACCGTGGTGGCGCGCTTCGCCCGCACCATGGGGACTCTGCTGGCCTCCGGCGTTCCCATTCTCGACTCTATGGAGATCGTGGCCAAGACCGCCGGAAACGTGGTCGTACACGATGGCATCATGTTCGTGCGCGCGCGTGTCTCGGAGGGCAAGGACCTGGCCACGCCGCTCATGGAAACCGGGCTCATGCCTCCCATGGTGGTGCAGATGATAAGCGTNNGAGCAGACCGGCGCACTCGACGCCATGCTGTCCAAGATCGCAGATTTCTACGAGGAGGAAGTGGACGTGGCCGTGGCTTCCATGACTCGGATGATCGAGCCGCTGCTGATGGTCTTCCTGGGCGCCGTCATCGGCGGCCTGGTCGTCGCCATGTACTTGCCGATCTTCGAGATGGCCGGCAACATCAAGGCCGGCTAGAGCGCCGCATGGGTGAGATCGAAGCCCGCTCCACACCCGGGAGCGTCTCCTTGGGCGCCGCAGCCGCGCCGGGCAAGGCCGCGGCCGCGTCCGGTGAGCAAGGCCGACTGGAGGCGCTGCGAACTGTCACCTACTTGATGCTCGTGCGCACGGCGCTGGCGACCGTGCTCATGTTGTCGGTGGTCATTCTGGCCCTCACCTTGGGAAGCCCGGAAACCCTTTCGGGTCCTTTCGGGCGATTCGTGTTCGCCCTGCTGGCGACAACCTACGTGGCCACCCTGGCCTACGCCCTCGGGCTCAGCCGTATCCAGGATCCGGTCCGCTTCGCCGATATCCAAATCGGCGTTGATCTGGTGTTGGTCACCCTGCTTGTCCACGCCACCGGCGGTGCGCAGAGCGGATACACGTTCCTCTACCTCGTCGACGTGGTGGCAGTGAGCCTTCTGCCCAAGCGCTTCTCGCCGGGCAATGTGGCCACCGCGAGTGCCTTGCTCTTCGTCGGGATCTCGCTCCTCGGATACCTGCGCATCTTGCCTCCCATCACCGGGCAAACGGTTTTTCCCTGGGATCTAACGCTGGAAGAGCTGGTATTCCGCTTGGTCGTCTATCTGGCGGGGGTGGTCTCGGTGGCGGCGCTGGGCATGAGCCTCTACGCCAAGACTCGCGAGGCGCGTGAGCGCCTGGCCCGGCACGAGCAGATCGCCGGCGATCTGGCGTCCTTGCACCAGAACACGATTCGCTGTCTGTCCTCCGGACTCGTGACCACGACCCTGGACGGATCCATCACCTCGATGAACGACGCGGCCTGCGAGATTCTCGGCATCAGGCCGCCCGCGCCTTTGGGGCGGCGACTTGATGTATTGATTCCGGGCATGGTCGCCGCTATGGCCGAGGATCTCTCGCTCGGCCGGGTGATTCGGCAGGAGGTAGAAGCCGTGCACGCCAACGGCTCGCCTCGCTGCCTCGGGGTTTCCGCTACCCCGCTGTCCGATCACACCGGCCGGATCGTGGGCCGGGTGATTCATTTTCAGGATCTGACCGAGCTTCGCAGCATGGAAGGAGCCGTGCGACGGTCCGAGCGCCTGGCCGGCATCGGCCGGCTGGCGGCCAATATTGCCCACGAAATTCGTAATCCCCTCGCCAGCATTTCCGGATCGGTCGAGGTCTTGCGCAAACAGCCCGGCACCGACGCCGAAGCCCGCCAGCTCATCGACATCGCTGTGCGCGAGGTGGACAGGGTGAACGGCCTCATCTCGGGGCTGCTCGACTACGCCCGCCCGCGCACCGAGGACAGCCAGCGCCTGGACCTGGGCGAAATGGTGACTGAGATCGCCAAAGTGTTCGAGCAGGAGCGCCGCTCTGCCGAGGTCCGCGTCGTCGTGGAGGCGGAGCCGGGCGTGGTCGTCGAGGGCGCATCGGGACAGTTGCGCCAGGTGTTGTGGAACCTCCTGCGCAACGCCGTCGCCGCCATGCCAGGGGGCGGTTGCGTGCGGCTCTCGGTTTCGCGTCGCGATCGAAGCAACGGCAACCCCGAGGCAGTTCTGTCAGTGAGCGACACCGGTGTCGGCATTCCCCGCCAGGATCTCGATCACATTTTCGAGCCGTTCTTCTCACGTCGAGTGGACGGCACCGGCTTGGGGCTTGCCATCACGGCGCGCATTGTCGAGGACCACAAGGGGACCATCGAGGTGGCGAGCGAGGTGGGCAAGGGCACCACCTTTGTGATCCGCTTCGCCGCTGCGACGTGATCTGGCGGTCACGGTGACAGGGGCGGTGAAGGTGGCGGTGGCGGAGGAGCATAGGCATTTCAAAGACGGGGTCTGTGCAGCGGATACTCAGTTCACCCCGACTGCGCTCCGACAGGCACTACACTGAGTCGTTGACCAGCGCCTCCCAGATCGATCATTGATCGTGCGGGATATCCCGCCTGTTGCGCTGCCTGCCCCGCCTGCGGCCCCGGCGTCGCCCGCCGCCCCTACGAGCCGACTCTCAATAGCGCGGTGGATTCGCCGAGCTTCTTGCCCTGCGAGTCGACGACGAACAGCTTGTAGGTTCCCGCCGTCGTAGGAACCGCAATCGAGGTGGCAGTTCCCGCCGCCTTCGTCATGGTGGTCCCTTCCGTGAAGGCCGTCGTACCCGCCGGGGCGAACCATACCGTGTTTCCGGCGTCACCGCTGCTCCGTATCGTGAGCGTGGCGGTCCCCTTCGGTGCGGAACAACTTGCCGGGAACACGTAGTCCTGGATGGGCAGCACACTGCTCGGAACGACGCTCCGCCACTTATCCTCGACTCCCGAATTCACGCAGAATCCGTACTGTGTCACCGGCCACACGGCATCGGCGACGACAACGGGCGTGTCGATCGTGCTGGTCGGCGGATTCTTTCCCATCTTGTTGACAGTCGCGTAGGTCCTAAGAATCGTCAGGTCGTGCTTTGCCCCATAATCCTCGCAATTGATGGTGTACGTGACGCCCTTGTCGATGTCGAGAACACTGTCGTTCTCGGTAATGTACGCGCTCCCCTCGTCGTTGTGCAGACCATAGGTGGGTCCGCTCGAGTTGTTCGGGATTCCTTTGACGTAGTTCTCGTTGATGACCGTTCCTGGCATCTGACCAAGGGTGTAGACCGCCCCGCTGTCGTGCAATCGGGTCATCATGTTGGTGAACCGGTTGTTGCTACAGGTGTTATTTTTGCAAGTGGTGGAGTCTGCGAAGTTCCGCCATCCCCAACCCAGGTTGATGCCGTTGTAGGCGACCGTGTGGATGTGGTTATGCGTGAACGTGAGCGTATCCGTGAAAAACGCCGTGACGCCCGCGTGCGAGCCGAATCCGCGCTGCGTGGCCACGTTGTACACGAGGTTGTTGTTGACGGTGATCTTGGTGCAAATGCCTTCCACCCCTTTGGCGAACTTCTCGTGGGCGCCGCCGTCTCCCAGATAGACGTGCTGCGGGTGACCGATCGTGATGCCGCTGCCGGCAATGTCGGTGATGAAATTGCCGATGATGTTGGAGTTGATGACGTCGTTGATCATCGAGACGCCTTCNNGAATCGGCGCTGTTCACGTTGATGGCTGCAGGTAGCGTGTCGAGGATCTCGTATTTCCAGTCGTGGATACTCTTGCCACTGCCATAGGCGATGTAGATAGTGGCCCCCTGTACGCTCGACTTGCCGTAGGAGCTTTCGACCTTGTAGAGGCTGTAGTCCGTGTTGGCGAAGGTGATTCCCTGGAAGGTGAGGTTCTTGACCCGGCTGGTGTTCGAGGTTCCCGCGATATCGATCAGCGTCTCCGCCACCGGCGCCTCCACATCCGCGGTGCTCATGTCTTCACCGGTACGGGGATAGTAGTAGAGCGTCCCCGTCGTCTTGTCGAAGTAGAACTGCCCCGGAGAAGTCAACCAGGCGAACACGTTGAAAATCGTATGAGAGCCCGAGGCGGAGAAGGCGGCGCCCGAGTCTGGCAACTGGGCGATGGCCCCGTAGGGCTGCTGCAACATCAGTCCCCTGTTGCCATCGGAAGTGGCGACCACGTCCCTAACGCAGACAATGTTCTCGTTCCACGTGGTTTGGTTGACTATCTCCAGGTCGTCTTTGTTGGTGGTGATGTCCGGCACATCCGAGGTGCCGTATTTGACCCCATCGAAGCCGCTGCCGCTGGCCCATGCCCAGGCGGCCTGCCCGGAGGTAACGGCGTAGGTCCCGGTGCTGCCTTTGCAGGAGACGGTCTTGCTGGTCATGTTGGCTCGCGCGTCGTTCACATAGAGGTTCCGCAACTTCGTCTTGCGGTCGAGCGTGGCCTTATAGACGCCGCCGCTGCTCACGGTCCAACCGGTGACCTTCTGTGCACCGCTGATTATCGGCGTCTCTCCAGGATAGCCTTGGTAGTAGATCCTGTATTTGTCCGCGCCCGAATCCTTGACTTCAAAAGTAATTGGGCTGGTGATCCGGTAGTCGCCGCCTCGCAGATAGACGTAGATGTCGCCGGTCATGTTGCTGTTGACCGTGCGTACCACGTCGCGGGCTTTGGTGATCGTCTGGAAGGGTGCGGTCACGGTTCCGTCGTTGGTGTCGCTGCCTGACGGTGCCACGTAGTAGCAGGCTTGGGCCTGCGGTTTCGGACACACGTCGGTTGTGCCCCCACCTCCGCTCGAGCCGCCGGTCTGGTTCGACCCACCGGTCCCGTTGCCGCTCGCCCCACCGCTCGCCCCTCCGCCGGAACCGCCGCCCGGGTTGGTGCCGGTTCCCCCTCCGCCGGAGCCGCCGTCCGGGTTGGTGCCGGTTCCCCCTCCGCCGGAGCCGCGGCTGGTACTTCCGCCGGACCCGCCCCTGCCGCTTCCGGCCGACCCGCCATTTGCACCTCCAGCCGAACCACCAACCGCAGGTCCACCGCCACCGGTTGCGGTCCCTCCCGAGCCGCCAGCGCCGTTTCCGCCTGGGCCGCTGGCGTTGCCAGCTGTGCCCCCGTTCGTGTTACCGCCCGGCCCAGCGGTGCTGCCACCTGCACCACCGTACTCAGCCCCCCCTGAACCGCCGGTGCCGGCAGCGCTGTGCCCGCCGGTGGCCTGCGTCTGTGTCGCGTTTTTTGACCCACAGGCGGCGAAGAGAAATCCGAGAGCAATGCAATTGGTCAACTTCCGCGTTCTATTCATGGTCATGAGGGGGCGCCTCCGGAATGGGTAATTGAAACAACCGCGCATGGACAGACGGATCATCGAGTGGAGCAGCAGATAGACAAAGGGGCCCAGCATTTCGGGTCAGCAATCGACAGGTCCGTCAACCGCAGAGTTGCGGTCCAATTGCGCCCGACCAGGGTTACCCTTGAGAATGTGGCGCTGGTGATGCGGATCTGGCGGAGCATAGTCATTTCACGCGCCACTTTTCCTTCACCGAATCGCATCTGCAAAACGGCTGATAGCGGATGCTACGCCAACTCCATCCACCTACGCGCCAAGCTGCCCCTGTACCCAAGGGAAAACAAGCCCAGTCTTGGGGGAGTTGCTCCAACGGGCATAGCCTATTCCGGGCCCCGCTTTCGGGGATCCGGTCAGTCACCACTCGGGGCTGGGCGGGTCAGCGTAGTCGACCTCGGCGAGGTCGGCCGTGCCCGCAAACTCGGTCCGCGGCGGCGGTCGCGCGGCGGCGCGACACGGGGCTTCGCTGGGGATTCCGAGATGGACCAGAATCTTGCGTATCGCTTCTGGCTTTGTGATCGCTGCCAGGATCTTCATGCGCCCGTGGCACTTCGGGCATGTCAGCGCGTCTGTTATGAACACGCGTTTCAGCAGGACCGCCCAAGGTAGTCGGCTGACTCTTGCTAGCTTGGTGATATCGATCTCGCGGGATTCGCCGGTGCCTGCCGCATCGGCGCTCGCAGTGTCTGGCGCGGGCGGCGCGGGCGGTGTCGGCACCACCTTGNNGATATGCGTGGTCCCATCTCGCCAGGCTTGCTTGAAGCGCAAAGCAAGCCGACCGTCGGGCAGTTCTTGTAGACGATCATTCGCGATCGGAGGCCTTGCAAGATAGCGGCACAGGTGTTCAGCCCTGGAAGAAGCGATTGAGCGCCCACACCTCGCGGGCACGCAGCCCCTGGAAGCGGATGCCCATGCCGGGAAGCTGCTCTGCTCCGCCGGGCTCGACCCAGCGGACTTCGCCGCCTACCTCGATCGGCTCGGACTGCGTAGGAATGTGGAAGCGGATCTGTACCCTCGTCTGCAAAGGTAGCGGCGCCGCCGTTTCCAGAAACACGCCTCCCAGTGAGATGTTGCGGGTGGCGGCGACCTGTCGGTCTTCGCCGGCCAGGACCTCCACCTCTAGGCGCCGTGCGTATCGGGGATCAGTTCGTCGAAAATGCTCAGACAAGTTATGCCTCGCTGTCGAGGCGGGTGCACGATGCAGAGCCCGAAGTGAACTCCACATCTCCCGCGGCAGGCTCAGCCGAGGCAAGCTCGCCCGAGCCCACGCGGTCCCTCGACCAAGCCAGTTTAAGTGAGGCGCGCAGGTTAATCAATGCGTCGCACGCGATTCGAGCAGGGGTCTGGTTGTTACATCGCGTCAACGATGAAGCGCCAGATTTTGGACCCGCGCGAAGATAAATGTATTGAGTCGGGCGACGAGGCGCCCGCCCGGCAAGGCGCGACGAGGAGGAATACTCGACGTATTGCGACGAGGAGCAAAGAGGCCGGGCGGGATGGATCGTCGCCCCGGTCGGTACAGTTATGTTCGCGCGGGTCCCTAGGCTAGACTCACGCCGCCGATGAACCTAAACACCTACCCTTTGAGTCAACTCGCGGCTCGCGTGGGCACGCCCTTTTTTCTTCTCGACGCGGAAATCCTGAGGGGAAACCTTCGTCGCCTGCAGGCCCTGGCTGCGGGATTGCAAGTCATTGCGCGTTATGCGATGAAGGCGAATTCGGTCCGACAGGTACTGGAGTTGGTCTGCAAGGCAGGTCTGTGGATCGACGCCGTGAGCGGCAACGAAGTGCTGCGCGCGATGCGAGCTGGCTTTCCCGGCGGGACCGACCCGCCCCAGATCATGCTCACCGCCGACGTGTTCCGCGACAATGCGCTGGAGGTGTTGCAGCAGAATCACATTCTGCCCAACTTGGGATCTCCGGGCATGCTTCGGCAGCTTGCGGCGGTCGGCTACCGTGGCCCGGTTGCCGTGCGTGCCAACCCCGGTTTCGGACACGGCCATGTGGAGGCATGCGACACCGGCGGTCCTTCTTCCAAGCATGGGGTGTGGCACGAGGACCTCAAGGAGTTGCGCCAGGCAGCCACGGACGCCGGCCTGACCATCGTGGCTCTCCATGCGCATGTCGGTACCGGCCCTCAACCGCGCGAGTTCGACCAGAACATGCGCAAGTTGGTGGACTTCTTCGAGGCGATCCTGCCCGAATTCCCCGACGCGGCTGGCGTGAACTTCGGCGGGGGCATTCCCCACCCCTACCGGCCGAACGAGCCAGCCTATGAGCTCTCTTGGTACCGGCCGGTGTTGGAGGATGCGGTCGCTCGCTTCGCTCGGGCCGCCGGACGCCCAATTCGCGTCGAGATTGAGCCCGGCCGCTACGCAGTGGCGGGCGCCGGCGCTCTAGTATGCCGGGTTCACGACATCAAGAGCACACGCACGAATTCCAAGGGCCCGGGCCACCAGTTCGTCATGGTGGATGCGGGGTTCTGCGACTTGGTGCGGCCAGCGATGTATGGCTCGTACCATCACATTACGGTAGTGGGGACTGGGGCGGGCCGAAAAGCGGAACCGCTGGTCGTGGCTGGGCCGCTGTGCGAAAGCGGCGATGTCTTCACTCGCGATGAGAAAGAGTTGCTCGTGCCACGCCTCCTGCCACGGCCCGACCCGGGCGACCTGTTGGTGTTCCACGATGCGGGAGCCTACGGCTCGGCCATGAGCTCGAACTACGTGTCACTGGGTCGGGTGGCCCAGGTGCTGTGGGACGCCGGTCGCCCTACCCTGGTCGCTCGCCGCGAGAGTCTGGACGACGTAGTTCGTGCCGAGTGTGAGGAGCCGCTGGACTGATTCCCATCTCAGCCGTCAACCGGAGAAGGTTTTCGCCGCCGCCGTGCTACGCTTGCGGCAAAGGAGGAAGTTGTGCCGCTCTACGAGTACGTGTGTCGCAAGTGTTCCAAGCAGTTCGAGGTGCTGATCTTCGGCGCCGAGCAGCCCGCCTGCCCGGCCTGCCAGTCCACCGACCTGGAGCGCATGTTGTCCGTGGTGGCCGTGGGAAGTGGCCAGCCGGCGCGCGAGCCTACTGCCTGCGATTCCTGCCAGGGTCGGGGCCGACCCGGCTGTGGTATGAACTAGCCCTGATTGCATGGCATACGCCTCGCTCAGGGACTGCGTCGATGACCTGGAGCGGACGGGCCAGCTCCGGCGGGTGGACTTCGAGGTCGATGCGCAGCTAGAGGTGGCCGAGATTCAACGCCGCGTGTTCCGCGCCCACGGCCCGGCCCTGTACTTCACGCGGGTCAAGGGTTGCCGATTTCCCATGGTCAGCAACCTGTTTGGGACCGTGGACCGGGCGCGCTTCATCTTTCGCCACACCTTGGACCAGGTCCGCCGCCTGATTGAGTTACGGGTCGACCCCGGCGCGGTCTGGAAACGACCCCGGCGCTATGCGGGCGTACCCTTTACGTTGCTGCGTGCGCGGCCCAGGCGCGTGGCAGGCGGTCCGATTTTCGCCGGCCAGGTCGAGGTCAGCGACCTGCCGCAACTCAAATGCTGGCCTGCCGACGGCGGGGCCTTTATCACGCTGCCCCAGGTGTACACCGAGGATCCGGAGCGGCCGGGTCCCGGCCATAGCAATTTGGGTATGTATCGCATCCAGCTTTCCGGCGGCGAGTACCAACCGAACCGCGAAGTGGGCCTGCACTATCAGATCCATCGCGGCATCGGCGTGCACCACGCGGCCGCCATCCGGCGCGGCGAGATCCTGCGCGTAAACGTGTACGTAGGCGGCCCGCCGGCCCTGGCCTTAGCCGCGGTCATGCCGCTGCCCGAAGGCATGTCCGAGCTGGCGTTTGCCGGTGCGCTGGGTGGCAGACGCGTGCGGCTAGCAGAGCAGAAAGGCTGGCCCTTGCCGGTGCACGCGGACGCCGACTTCTGCCTGCTGGCCGAAGTGGATCCCGAGGTTCGTAAGCCCGAAGGGCCGTTTGGCGATCACCTGGGCTACTACAGTCTCGCGCACAATTTTCCCGTGCTGCGCGTGCGCCGAATCTATCACCGTGCGGAGGCCATCTGGCCTTTCACTGTGGTCGGCCGGCCACCCCAAGAGGACAGCGTTTTCGCCTCCCTCATCCACGAGATCACCGCTCCACTGGTTTCGTCGGTGCTTCCCGGCGTGCACGCGGTGCACGCGGTGGACGCCGCCGGTGTGCACCCACTGCTGCTCGCCCTGGGCAGCGAGCGCTATCTGCCGTTCGAAGCGCGCCAGGAGCCGCAGGAGCTACTCACCCAAGCCAATGCCATCCTGGGACAGGGCCAGCTTTCCTTGGCCAAGTACCTTTTCATGGCGGCGGTGCAGGACGATCCGCGGCTGGACGTGCGTGAGGTCAGCGCGTTTCTGCAGCATATTCTGGCCCGGGTCGACTGGCGCCGCGATCTCCATTTCCAGACGCGGACCACCATCGACACGCTCGACTACTCGGGCACTGGCCTCCACCGAGGATCCAAGCTGGTGGTAGCCGCGGTGGGGCGGCCGCGGCGCTCGCTACCGACGGTAATGCCGCCTGGCCTGCGCCTGCCTGACGGCTTTGCCGACGCGCGCGTGTGCTTGCCCGGTGCGCTCGCGGTGCGCGCGTCGGCCTGCACGCCGGACCACCAGGGCTTGGCAGCGGATCTGGCCGCGTTCTGTGCGGCCTTCCGGGCCGACGATCCCTTGTGCGCCTTCCCGTTGTTGGTTCTTGTCGATGACAGCGAGTTCTGCAGCCGCAGCCTGGAGAACTTTCTTTGGGTGACCTTCTCGCGGTCCAATCCGGCCGCGGATGTTGGCGGCATCGAGGCGGCCACGGTCGACAAACACTGGGGCTGCCGGGGATCGCTGGTGATCGACGCCCGCCGCAAGCCCCAGCATGCGCCCCTGTTGGTGGAGGATCCGCAGGTAACCGCGCGCGTCGACCGTCTGTTCGGCAAGGATGGTCCGCTCGCAGGCATGGAGTAGATAGCGAAGCGTTGCCTCAAACCGTCGAGGGAACGACGGCGGCGTCGGGCCTGCGCTTCCGGTCCCCAAGTACATCAGTACATTCCGGTCCGGCGANNGCGCGGCGCAGCCGCGGGGTGGGTGGAGGGGTGGTCCGTCGCAAGTCGGCCCTCCTTGCCCTCGGCCCGGCTTGTCGGCCGGATGCTCAGCGGCATCGCGATCTGCGTTCCGTCGAAGCACAGCGACAAGTTGTCTCAACCGCTTTCATGTGCCCCTATGAAGGGGTCTAGAGTTCCTTCATGTACGCGACCAGATCCTCGGGCAGTGGGCTTTCTACGGTGACGGGCTCGCGCGTGTGCGGGTGCGGGAAGCACAGGCGGGCCGCGTGCAGGGCCTGGCGGGGTAGGCCATCGAAGGCCGCCAGCAGCTCGGGCGTCAGCCCGCCATCGCAGTAATCCATGAAGGCCTGCTCGCTGGCGCCATAGAGCTTGTCGCCCACAATGGGATGACCGATGGATGCCAGGTGAACACGGATCTGGTGCTGTCGCCCGGTTTCGGGCAAGGCCTCGACCAGGGCGTGCTCGGCAAAGAAACGCACCACCCGAAAACGAGTCAGCGCGGGCAGCCCGTCGGACGCGACACCCATCATGATGCGTGTCTTGCTGTCGAGCAGCCGCAGCGGCCCATCGATCACGCCTTCAAGATCTGCCGGCACGCCATGTACTAGGGCCAGGTAGCTCTTCTTTACCAGACGCTGTGCGAACGCGCGCTTGAGGAAGGAAGCCGCCGCCCGACCGCGGGCCACCAGCAGCACGCCCGAGGTTTCCCGATCCAGGCGGTGACAGATCTGCAATGCCTCGCTGGGAAAACGCTCGCGCAGGAGCGCGACCAACGTGTTCTTCCAGAACTTGGCTGTGGTGTGCATGGGTAGCCCGGCCGGCTTGTCGAGCGCGAGGAAGGTTTCGTCCTCGGCCAGAATGTCGAAATGGCGGGGCACTTCGGGCTCGACCGGGGCGGGACGGTCGACGATGATGGTCTCGCCCGCGCGCACGCCCAGTGCCGGGCGTGCGCGCCGTGCGTCGGACAGCCGGACCTGTTGCTCGATGATGGTGCAGATCTTCGTGCGCGACAGGCGGCGAATGCGGTGTTTGAGAAAATGGTCGAGACGCCAACCGTCGCACTCAGGGGGCACGCGCAAGCGCAACGGGATGATCTCCCGAGGCGCCTCGCAGGCTTCCGCAAGGCAAGCGGCCGTCTCGATCGTGATCCCGCCGCTCAATCCTCGTCGAGGACGCCCTTCCAGCGCCAGTTGCCGCGCTCGCGTTCCTCGGGCTTGGGTCGCGACGAGCGTTTCTTTTCGGGACGTTCGCGCCGGCCCTCAACCTTGCCACTGGCGCGGTCGCCGTCTGCCGGCGGGCGCGGCGGACCAAAGTTCCGCTGTGGTCCGGGTGACTGACCCGCGGGCCCGGAAAAGCGCGGGGCTCCGCCCGGGGGGCCCGACGGCCCACCCGGGGGTCGCGCGCTGCCAAAACGCGGAGGCGTGCCAGTGCCGCCAGGCCGCGGAGCGCCCGGCGCGGGCCGGGCCTGGGCTTCCTCGACAATCAACGCGCGGCCTTGCACCAGGCGGCCGTTGAGTTTCTCGATAGATTGCTTGGAACCGTCGTCGGAGGCGGTTTCAACAAAAGCGAAACCGCGCGGGCGGCCGGTTTCGCGCTCGCAGGCCAAACGGACACTGCGGACCTCGATGCCCTCGCTGGTGAAGGCTTCCTTCAGCTCCAGCTCGGTGACGTTGTAGGAGAGGTTGCCTACGAAAAGGCGCGTTCCCATGAACTGCGTTCCTCGAAATCTCTGTCCTACTGCGCGGCCGGGCGTTCACCGTTCACGCGGTCGCGCAACTCCTTCCCCACTTTGAAAGTTGGCGTCCGACGGGCTGCAATCTGGATGGTTTCCCCGGTGCGTGGATTGCGCCCGCTGCGCGCCGCGGACTCACGAACAGCGAAGGCGCCGAACCCCCGGAAGTCTACTCTCTCTCCCTTGGCCAGGCCCTCGGCCAAGGCATCCAATAGGCAATCAATCGTTGCTTCAACCTGAGGCCGGGGCAAGCTCTGCCGCTGAGCCACAAGATCCACCAGATCGGACTTTTTCATCGGTCGCTCATTCTCCTTGTTTGTGTAGTGTCAATTTCGGGGCGCGAAAGAGCCCCTCGCACACGGTCTAGTACTTGATTCTAAGATATGGCGTCATATCGCTCATGGTCAAGTGCCGACGCGTCTGCCGGGCGGGGTTGGCTTGAGGATAGCACCGCGCGCCGCGTAAGGCTGGCGGTTGGAAAAGTGGCCGGAGAGCGCTGTCGCAAGAACATCTGCGCTGGAAAACCGCGCCGGTGGAGCCCTAAGCCTCAGTGCTTGGCGGCTGCGTGAGCCCGTTCCACGTAGGCGCGCGCTGCTGCGAGGTCAGAATCAGTCGCCGGGGCTTTGGCGATGAACAACTCCCACGTCTTGAGCGTGCGGGAAACGAAGGCAGGATCGTAGTGCGAGAGAATCTCGTAGCCAATGCCGAGATTCTTGAGGACGCTGACGTTGAGGTCAAGGGTCGGGACGCCCGGCTCGGCGGGGATGCTGAGCGTGGGCGAGCCGCCCGCCCAGCGCACGATTTGCTCAAGCAGCTTCACGGCAAAGCGGGCGGGCGCCTCAGCGTTGCCCGCATCGTGACTGTATACCAGCGCCAGGTGGGCTCGCGCGGCCTGCGTGTTCAGCGCCAGCTCGCCCAGCATTTGCTCCCACGAGCCGAGGGGAGAAAGCAGGGCGGGCACGGGATCGTAGTTGCCCATGGCCTGGCGGTCGCCTTCAGCCCACTGCTCGAAGCTGGGAAAGCGGTCGGCAGCAACCAAGGGATGGGTCAAACCCGCAGTGGCCAGCTTGTATCCGTCTTTCCAACTTTCGTCCCAGGTTCCCAGTCGGTCCAGCACCACCAGGGGACGGTTGCGGTTGGCATTCATTAGCTGCCTGATGTTGAATCCCCCCGGCAGGTACACCCCGGCCGGGATGGCCAGATCAGGGTGGCGGCGAAGCGCACGGTCGCAGTACCAGCGGAAGCCCAACAACTGCTGGTCGAGGTGGATTACGTCGGGTCGTAGCTTCTCGACCTCGCGGAAGTAGAAAACCGCCCCAGTCAGGTGATCGCCCATGGTGACCACGATGGCGTCGCGTGGCAGCGAAGCAAAGGCGGCAGAGACGAAGTCGCGAAACACGGTGTTCCCACGCTGACTCGCGCCGGCGTTGACGACTGCGCCGGCCAGGAAAACTAGGCCCGCACCCGCCAGGGACAGCCGCGACGCCCCAGAAGCAGAGACGGCGCGCGCCTCCAGCCGACGGAAGAGCCAGGCCCAGCCGATTCCGGCAGCCAGGGCCATGAGCAGGTCCGATTGGATGAAGAAGCGGGACAGGACGCTCCGGTAGAGCGCCTTGCCCGTGGACATGTTGGACATGGCACAAAACACCAAGGCGTAGCCGAGCAAGAGAGCGAGCAGGAACCGGGCTTGGGCACGGTCGGGTCGCTTGCGCGAAGCCAAGGCATACCCTGCCACCGCCAAGAGAGGCCCCAGTCCGAGCAGACGTCGCAGCGAAGCGCCCAACATCAAATAGAGGGTGGAGAAGAAAGTGCCGGTCTCGACAAAAGCGTCGACCTTGTTGTTTGCTCTTCCCAGGCTGAAGGTCCCATAGTCGCGGCGCAGGAAATGTCCCAGGAGACCGTCGAACGTGCTCTGGTCGCCCCAGGATACTGCCGCTGCCGACCGGCACGCGATGGCGAGATAGGCGTAGGGCAGAAGACCCAGAGCGCCGGCAAGAACAGCCAGCGCCACCCCGGAAGCGTGCAGCTCGCGTCGCGCGACCCACAGCGAGCGCAGCAGGACAGGTACCCCAATAAACACGAAGGTGTGATGGTTGCCCATGCCTAGGCCGCAGGCGAGAGCCAGGACGAAAACCAGGCGTCGCGTAGGTGCACGCTCGATACGCAGCCACAGGAAGAGGGCAAGGGCTCCGAACATGGCGTTCAGCCCAAACACCTCGGCCGCGACGGCGTGGTGCCAGACCAGAGGGTTGGTGCCGAAGAGCCCTGCCGCCAGCAGGCCTGCTCCAGCGCTTGCGGTCCATAGCCTCACGCTCGCACAAAGCAGGCCGCCCGCTGCCGCGGTGGACACGGCGGAGAGCAGATTCACGCGCCAGGCGACGGAAGGGCCGAAGGGCAGGGACCCGAACAGCCGGGCCAGCAGGGCGAAGACCGGATAGCCCGGTGGATGGGGCACGCCTCCGGTGACGGCCGAAGCGGTCAGCTCGCCGCTGTCACCGCCCACCACGGTGGGTGCCAGGGTAGCGACGTAGAGAGCTAGCAGCGTGACAAAGGCGCCGAGAGGCGCGAGCCAGGATCTAGCCCAAGTTTCGGCATCCGCCTGAAGTGTCTCGATGTGCTCGCTCGGGGACGGGCCTGTCGCGCGTGCAGTGCGGGCTCGGCCAGTGGGTCGAGCGTTCTTGAGGTTTCGCCCCATGAATGGACCGCCATAATGCCATGAACTTCGGCGTCCGTTGCCACGTGAGCGCGATTCCTGCGCGACGCCAAGAAGACTTGCCCGCAGCGACGGGGGCCACGCGGCAAGTGCGCCGGTGGTCGCGGTTTGGCGGTTCTCCAGCCCCTCCATAATGCGAGGGGTTGACGGCGAAGAAAACGCCATTTGACGATGGAAGCGGCGGGGAGATTCTAGCCTGCCCTTCCGCCATGAAATGCGCCGTGGACACGGCGTCTCCATGTTGTAGGCTTATCGTCGAAAGGTGGTGGAGCGGGTGCATACTGATTCCGGAGGAGAACCGTTCATGAGGCAACAGACCAGAAGTCGCCGCGTGGTCATCGCGGAGGACAACGATGACATGCGCGCGGTGATCCGTGAGCTGATCGAAAGCCTGGGCGCAGAGGTCGCGGAGGCGGCGAGCGGAGGAGACCTGATCATGCTCCTGACCGACGAGAAGCCTGTGGATCTGCTGATCACGGACGTGCGCATGCCGTGGATGACGGGGTTTCAGGTTTCGCTGGCCGCACGCAACGCGGGGCTGACCATGCCCATCATCGTGGTCACCGCGTTCGGCGATGATCACTTGCGCGCGCAAGTGGAGCGCCTCGGCTCGGCCAGGCTGCTTTCCAAGCCTTTCCGCCCCGAGGAGCTTCTCTCGCTCGCGCGGTCGCTCTTGCCTTCCTGAGGTGACCGACATTCGCCAGCGCAGGGTGTGAGCGAGCACAGAGGCTGAATCGACGTGCAGAACGCGGCTCGGCAAGGGAGCCGCTTCTCCATCGATATTCCCTTGCCCGAGGCCGCATGACCGGAGCTGTGGCGAACTGGCTAGCCAAAACCCAGCAATTACCTTATGCTGCCTTTGTCTCGGTGGGCTAGAGGCGTACACGTCGTCGGTCCCTTCGATATTAGCCGGAGGTTGTCCCAATGAACATTTCCCAGCAACGATGGCTTCGTACTAGCGCGCTCACCCTGGGTGCCCTTGTTCTCCTGATGGGTAAGGCAAGCGCGGCTGCTGAGACCAAGGAGGTTAAGGATGTTGTCGTGAGCAAAGAGGGAATACCGGAGTTCCGTTTCGACTTCGGTATTCTTGGCGGGGCTCACTTTTTCACTTCCAAGCATTCGCTGGGAAGCTATCCGGGCATCGACACCAGTCCGGTGGTGTCTGATTGGGAGGGCATTTCGCCCAAGTCGAGCGGGGTTTTCGGCGCCCGGTTGGGTCTGCACTTCAACCGCTGGCTAGGGGTAGAGGCAGAGGTGGGCATTACGCCAACCAAGACCCGCGACGGTGTGTCGGCGCTGTGGGTCTTCGGGTATCGCGGCAACCTGATCTTGAATCTCACCGACAGCTATGTGTTCCAGCCCTTCGTCTTGGTCGGCATGGGCGCCTTGAGCTCGTTATCCGAGAAGCCCGACTACGTGCCGAATGACACATGGGAATTCCTGCACGCCGGGGTGGGGTTCAAGATCGGATTCACACCTTGGACCGGGCTACGCGTCGACGGGCGAATCATGGGCCCGTGGACCGTGCTGGGCTTTCCCAAAGGCAATCGCATGTCCGCCCAGGGGCCTGACTGGGAGGCGCTCGGCGCCATCTACCTCAACTTCGGTGAAATCGAGAGGCTTCACGTCACGGTGGTCAAGGAGAGCAGCGGGGACCGGGATGGCGATGGTATCCCCGACAACATC
>PMJO01000152.1 GCA_003158455.1 Myxococcales bacterium
GCGTCGAGGCCCAGAGCAATTCCCTCTCGTCCAGATCTCGAAGTACTCTTCGGGGATGTCGTCGAGGTACATCATCTCCAGCTCGTCGCTGTCAGGAGAGATGTCCAACCCCTCGAAGTTCTTGCCGAGCAAGCGAGGGAGTAGGAAGCGGTCTCCGTTGTTGGAACTCTCGTCCGGACCGAAGACGACACCTTGTGAGCCTTCGACGTGATCGTCTACACGCAGACCGGGAAAGAGATCACGATCAGTGTCACTTACTTCTTCCCGGAGCCCGCTGCTGACATTGGCATTTTTTGCCTTGGCAGCCACCTCTTTCTGTTTCCTGTCCGCTACGTCCTGCTTCCTGGAGTTGTCCTTCTGGTCGATCGTCTACCTGCCGACCAACGGAGCGATCTACCTCCGTACCGCAGCGATGGCGAAGGTGAAAACCGTGAGTCTGGGCGCCTTCTCGTTCGCCTGTGGCGCACGGAAGATCCTGGACATCGACACCGATGCGACAGGGGACGCGAGGGCAATGTTCGTGGACTACACGGGATCGTACCGTTGGGTGAAGCCCATCTTCGACGAGCAATCTGCGAATACGTAAAGCACTACCATCACGAGCGCAATCACCAGGGCATCGAGAACCGTCTGATCTTGGCCGCCGGCGCCGAAAGTGGCGTCGGTGGTGTGGTCGCGCGTCGGGAACGTCTCGGCGGTCTTCTCAACTTCTACTACCGCGAGGCCGCGTGAAGTCGGTTCGGATCAGCATCAAGGGCGACGCGATCGAGTTTCGGCACACGACGAGATCCCTCCTCGCTCCGCCGACCGATCCTCGGATGGCTGCGGGAGAGATTCGCAGGTAGTCTTGCAGCTCCTTTCGAGCAGCCGACCCGTGCTGACAACAGGAGCAGCTATGATTACCAACGACGCGATTCCTTCTTTCTTCTTCGCGCTGGCCATGGTCTCGAACGGATCCATCGCCATGGCGGAAAGCTCAGCTTCGAAGCCGGCGCCTCGGGCCGCCCCGTCGCCCAAGCCCACCCCAGTACCGAAAGCCGCCTCTTGGGCTGATCCCTTTGCGGAGCCGTCGACACCGATCAAGCCCGGGGCAGGGCCCGCGCTACCCGCACCACCCAAGCCCGGGGCCATGCCAGCCGCGTTTCCAGCGCAAAACCTTCCATCCAAGGAACTCGAAGCTTTCATGAAGGGCTTGGAGGGCAGATGGAAGTGCGACACGAAGTTCGCCGCGGGATCTGTGGGGCCCGGGTCACAACCGCTGAACGCGAAAACCGAGGTGACCATCAAGAAAGAGTTCGGCGGGTTCTCGTGGCACGGCGAATTCAAGCTGGCGAAAACCGCGACCATCTCCGCGACAAGCGGCGTGTTCCAAATCGGCTATGCCGCGGGCACCAAGCAAGCGACGTTCCTCAGCTATGATAGCGTGGGCTCCACGATGATGGGCGCGGGCACGCTTGCCGGCGATTCGGTCACGTTCCTCGAAGAAGGCTTCCTGAAGGGCGCAAAGGTCAAGGTTCGGGAGACCTTGGCCGCGAAGGGGCCGAAGAAGCTCTATCACAAGGTCGAGATCGCACAGGGCAACGGTTACCAAGCCATCGCCGAGGACATCTGCTCGAAGTAGGCGGCTACGAACCTATGGGAGTGTCCAGGGGTGACCCGGCCTCGATGTACATCGGCGTGGACTCACGCCGGCGGGGTCTTGCGGCGCTGGAGCACGTGCGCATGATAGCCGAGCCCACCCGACCCCATAACGCGACCCCGATCGCTCCAACAATCGCCCGCGTGGACCCCGAGAACTTCGCCGAGGTGAAATACTGGCCGGTTACGCCGCTGCGGAGCCGAATGAGCGCGGTTTGCCGGGCGCCTTCGCCGCTGACCTCGCCATCGATGAACACTGCCAGGCTCGAGGAACAGGACATCTCGCGGTATTGCGCGGGGCTGTCGGCCGGGCGCAGCGCGGCCGTAACATTCAGTCGCTGCTTGCGAAGCGTCCGCACCACAGCGGCTCGAACCGGCTCGAAGACATCGTCCCCCTTGAAAGCAAAAACCGCGACTTGGACCCGCGCGCTAGCTCCCGGTTGCACGGGAACGTCCTTCAACCAGGATTCGTCCGGCGGCGCGGAGGGTATTTGCGGAAGCAGACAAGGCACGCCCCAGGCAGCGTGGGCGGGGCCGGACATCGCGCCCAACGACGCCGCAGCCAATGCGATGACACCCGACCGCTTCAACCCTATAGAATAACCGCCTGTCGGGCGACCCGAGGTTGCCCCGGTCGGAACTCCAGCTGGCAGCATCCGGAGAGGCTACCCAAAAAACACGGGAGGGCCACGGAAATCTGCGTCAGGCGGCCGTTTTGTCCTGGGTATAGGGATAGTTTGACGGTGTAGGCTCAGTTATCAGACATTCTTTCGGCAAAGGGAAAATGGCGCGTGAAGGAACTATGCTCATGGGCAGCGCTCTATCGTCGGGCGGGAATTCACAGTCACGCCGCCTGTTGGGGGGCGGAGCCAGTCTGAGTGGCCCGTAGATTCGCCGTTCGCTGGGAGCAGGCTGCGGACACACAAATCGCGTGACTCGCTCTATGCGAATCACTCCATTGGTCCAGTCGGGTCGGAGATCGGCTCGGTGGTGTTCCCCTACTCGCCTTCACTTCACCCGAAAGCGCGAATGACCATTTCAGCTACGGACGAAGTGAAACACTCGCCCTTTGATCACGTGGAACGCCTTGGTTGATAGGTCCCTCTTCATGGACACGCCGTCCGCTTGCGTGACCATGAATTCCGTGGCTAACCGCGAACTGCTCACCGAGATTCGGAGGGTCGAGCGCAGGACCCGCCTTCGCGCGGAGTGGACGCACGCGGGCAGACCGAGCGGTTCTTCGACTACGTCTCGAAGGGTACCCGACCTGCTTCGACGTAACTGGGCCAGAACAGTTACACTCTTGCACCCGGTGACCAATACTTCGACCCCCGAAATCGCTTTCTGGCAATTTCGCGATGACTCGAAGGTGCGCCGCGGACATTCCCGCGCGTGCGCGGAACACCCGGCGACGGCTCGCACCGGCTCTAACGAATTCCGGTGTTTCCCTCGTTTATGGTGCTGAGAAAGCGGCGTGTTCAATCAAGATGATGGTCTAGTCCATTCATTTCGATTGCACGGCATACGGGCTCGGCTGGCAGCGGCTGCCGGCGCCAACTTCGCGACCTTGGCATCCCTTGTGCAACTACGCGTGCTTGAGGCGCAAACAGGGTGCAGCGAACGGCGGACAAGAGCAATTCGAAAGGGAAGACATGAAGATGCAGAACGCGGCATGTTGGAATCGGTTGCGGCACATCGTACTTGGGGCCACGGCGCTGGCAGGTGGCGCATGGTTCATCGATGCGGCCCCCGGTTTGGCCAGCGAGGTGGGCTCTACAGGCGGCGGGCCGATGCCGAAGGAGCGTCAGAGCGAGACCGGCGCCCACTTAAGGCGAGTGGACCGAGCGGAGGACATGATAGCCCTGCTCCACGAGGGCAACCAGATGGAGATCGAGGGCGCCAAGCTGGCATTGGAGAGGGGGCAGGCCGAGCGGGTGAAGAACTACGCTCGGCTCTTAACAAAGGAACATCAGCGCTGCGACAAGCAGCTCATGGACTACGCGGACCAGAAGCAGTTCGACCATAGGAGCTTCGAGGACGGGAAGCAAGAGGCGACCGACGGTCCACTGGAGAGGCTGCGTGTGCGGCAATCGCAGAACTTCGACCGCGCGTTCATCCTGGCGATGGTGCGGGAACACGGCAAGATGATCGACGCGCTCAAGAGCACGATGCAGGAGAGCCGCGACACCGACCTCCTCCGCCTGCTTTCTGGGCAACTGCCGGTGCTCGAGAAGCTAGAGAAGGCAGGAGAGGCGATCCTCGCGCGACTACCCGCCAACAGTGAAGGCTGACCATGGATTGCGTGGCCAGGCAATCTGCGAATACGTAAAGCACTACCATCACGAGCGCAATCACCAGGGCATCGAGAACCGTCTGATCTTGGCCAACGGCGCCGAAAGTGGCGTCGGTGGTGTGGTCGCGCGTCGGGGACGTCTCGGCGGTCTTCTCAACTTCTACTACCGCGGGGTTGGCCGGTACCATCTCTTGGCGGCCGGCGCTGTATCTCCCGGCCATCGTCGTGGATGCGCTACGGGATGGGGGTCTGGTCGCCCAGGCAGGCCATCAGGATCTCGGTGGACGTATAGGTTCCGTTGGTAATGCCGTCACACCACGAACCGTAGACCTGAATGCCGGTGTCGGCGGATGAGGTGTAGTCCCAGCCATTGGTATGTGTGGTGTCCCTCGGGGGCCGCAGACTGTGGTTTCCGTTGAACTCAACGACGACGTTGTTGGGATCCGGGGGGGACTTGTCCAGGCTGAACGTGCAACTTCCCACAGCGACAACGATCTTGCCGAGCGCCGCAGTTAGCTGGTCCGGAGAGGTCGCGGGGAAGTAGTTTCCGGTTCCGCCGGCTTGGGCGAAGTTGTCTAGATTGCCAGCCGACGATCCGATGCCCACCACGTAGGTCTTGATGCCGGCCTTGAGAGCGGCAGCGATGGCATCGGCAGCGTCCTGAATCGAGGTGTTGGTGACAGTGCTGGAATTCCCAGGGTCGCAATTGGGCAGGCCATCCGTGGCGAGGAGAATGTAGTGGGCCAAGCCATCGCTGACCGTACCGAAATAGGCGACGGCCGCGTTAATGGCAGCCATGGTCGGAGTGTTGTCTGCCGGGGAGGTGCCGGCAATCGCGGCCTGGATTTTAGCAGCAGTGTTTGGTCCCACCGTCACCTCGACTCCTGGGTCCACCGTACAAGCTGGCTTGTTTGGCGAGCCGAAAAACTTCAAGCCCCACTGGACGCCGACGGGTGAGGACGCGAGAACCTGATTGAGGGAGGCCGTCATCGCGGGCCATTTGGGCGAGCAAGTGCCGCCACCGCCACCGCGGCCGGTGCAAGAATTGTCGGTGGCGATGTCGTCGGCCATCGATCCCGAACGGTCGAGAACCAGCAACAGGTCAGCCGGCTGAGCGGTGAGACCCTTGGTCTCGATGCCGCAGTTCCCGCCGTCCACGTCGGCAGGCGGAGCGCCGGTGGTGGTGCTCGTCCTCGTGCTAGTCGCGCCTACCGTGGGATGGTAGCCGGAGCCGGTTCCGCTGCCACCCGCGCCGGTGAGACTGCTGCTGCCTTCGATCGGCGTGGGGCCACCGCAGGCCAGAAGGGCTACGCTTGCCAATGCCGCCACTCCGCAAAGGCTCACCCGACGGGTTTGGCTGAACATTCTGAACATTTGTAGCCTGGTCATCTTGACCTCCCTTTTCGAGACTGCCATCAGGGCAACTCGCCAAATCGCCCGGCGTCGCAACTGAAACCGCCGTACGCCTATCCTCTATATATTACTGCGTGCGAGGCTCTACCGCCTTCAGAAAGGAACGAGACGTGCGGAGCCCGTCGCCCAAACGCGCTGCGCGAACGCCCTCCATGTTGCGCAGCGCGGGCAGGTCTGTGAGGTGGCCGCAAGGTCGTTTGTCATCAAGAAAGGATACCGGCCGGATCTCACCCGCCAGCGAAAACCTCAATGATATTCAGGGCGCCGCAGTTGCGAACGCAAATGGGTGGAAGGTCATCGTTAACAGCTGTGAAAAGCATCGACGAAGAGGTATTCGATTCGGAGACCGATCGAGCAGTTGTTCTGGTTGATCGGGCTAGATGTCCGCTACCGTGCGAGCGGGTTCGTCTGACCCATCGACAGCAGTTGCTCGGCCTTGCTGTGCGCTTCTTGCAGCGTGAAGACGACGCCGCTGGCACCGTCCTCCGTCAGCTTTTGTGCGCTCTCCTGTCCGTTTGCCTGGGTTCCGGGACGGATCACAAGAATCTGCGTGTCGGAGAGTTTGGCCCGAATTCGTTTGCAGATGTATCGAGCCTGGGCAAGGCCGCCGGGAGGGATCGAGATGATGCACACCAGATCGGGCAACTGGGTCTCGGCCGCCACAATGACCTCGGAGGCGAGGTAGGCGGAGCCGACGGATTCGACCGCAACCCGGGTCGGGTCGAAGAGCTGGGCCAACATTTCCCAGATCAGCTCGTCCGTCGCGCTGCGGGCTGACACCCCCAGGACACGCAGCGGCGGTGTCGTCGCGCTGCGATGGGAGGAGGGGTCACGGGTGCCCGCGCCTTCCGGAGAATCATCGACGATGGAGCGAATGGTGCGCAGGACATGATCGTGATCGGCTTCCGCGATCTCGTCGCGGGCGCGATCCCGGTTCGCCAGCAAGAGAGCGGGGATGATGACCCGATCGAAGACCTCGCCGCGCGCCGTCGTCCGGAACTGCTTCTCCAGTATCTCATGGGCTTCATCCTCATCGCCCGCCAACAACCGCTGGTACAGGATGAATTCGGGTTCCAGAGCCGGCTCGTCGCTGAGAAGAACCGCCAGAAATTCCAGGCGTATGACGTGTTTGCCGAGCACCACCAGACACACCGTCATGGGCGTCGACAGGACCAGCCCGACCGGTCCCCAAAGCCAAGTCCAGAAGATTGCGCTGACCACCATCGCCATGGACGACACGCCGGTCTTGGCGCCGATCACCAGCGGCTCGACGATGTATGCGGTCACGATGTCGAGTCCGATAAAGAGGGCGAGCGTCGCCAGCATCGGCCCCCAGCTCTCGAACTGCACGAAGGCGAGCGCCGCGGGGAACAACATCGCCAGCGTCGTGCCCACGAAGGGAACAAAGCGAAGCATCGCCGCGACAACCCCCCACAGCGGCGCGTAGGGAATGCCGATGGCCAAGAGGCCCAGCGCGACCACAACCCCAAAACCTCCGTTGATCACCGACTGATGCAGAATAAAGCGGCTGATCCGTAGGCCCGCCTCGTCCAGCGTGCGGGTGGTGAGGGTCAACTTCCCCTTGCCGACCAGGCGAATGAATCGATCGCGCAGGTCTTCGTGTTTGGCCAGCAGGAAAATCACCAGCACCAGCACGATCAGCACCTTGGCCAGCGGCGCCAGCACTGGCGTCAAGACGGCCTCGATCCGTTCGGTGGTCGTCGCTTCGGCGGGGATAAGCTTCACGGGACGGGCCTCGCGATCTTCCGCCACGCGCTCGTCCAGCTGCTGGACCACCCGGTCGACACTTTTGGACAGTCCAGCCAATCCGCCGCCCTTGGGGCCCCGCAGAGCGCTCACCTTCTTACGCATAGACTCGGAGTACTTCGTCATCTGCGTCGAAAGATCGACAAGCTGATGCTTGAGCAGGTAACCGAACGCGGTCACCGCCGCGAGCGCGACGACGGCCACCAGGGCGATGGCCGCAGCGCGCCCAAGCCGGCGCTCGAGTCGCTTGACGACTGGACTCAAAGCGAAGGCAATCACGACTGACAACGCCAGGGGGACCAGGATCTCCTGAGCGCGCGAAAAAATCGCCACCACCAGGGACGCGGTGGCCAACCAGAAGAAGACGTGCCTGTCCGCACGTGGCACCGCGGCGGCCGGTTTGGATTCGTTCATGACCAGGCCTCGATGAGACGTTGTGCGCGGTTCACGCGGATATTGTACGCGGCAATGCGAAGGACGCGCTAGGCAACACCGCTCCAATTTTGGCTTTCACGAACGGGCACCGGGAAATCGTCGAATTCCTGGTGGCCGGCGGCGCAGATGTCAACGGCAAGGACGGGAACGGCAAGAACTTGTTGATGTTGGCGTCCGATAAACGAGGATACTGGAAACTGCAGTCTTGAGCGAGGGTGGTATTCCGAGGACTGTGCCGTATTTCAGATGTTTGGGCCGCGAAAACGTGGCTGCTAATGTTCCTATCGCCGCGACAAGCCCAGCTGTGAACGAGGAGCTCCCACACATCTGCGTTCGCAACTGCGTCGCCCCCAATATCATTGAGGTTTTCGCTGGCGGGTGAGATCCCGCGGCGTCCGGAATCTGGACGCGGCTCCTGCCATTCGGGGACTTCGTCGGTCCTCCCAAAGTACCCTCGGATGGGAAGTCAGGGGCTCAGCTTCTATCATCGGAAGGCCGTCGCCCAGGATCACGTGGGGCGGCGGCGCGCAGTGCGCGGCGAACGTAGTCCCCGGCGGCCGCCAGGCCCACGATCCCCGCCAGCGCCGCGATCCACGGCAGGATCCCGGAACCGAACAGCATCGCCGTCAGGGCCGCGAACTGGGCCAAGGTCGCCAGCTTGCCCGGGCGGCCCGCGCGGAAATCGTAGGAAAGGCGCCGTCGCACGCCGGGCACCAGTCGGTAGGCCAGGGCCAGCGGGACGACCACGACCTCGCGCGCCGCGATGGCGACGACTATCCAAGCTGCCGGCCGCCGCGCGGTGAGCAGCGCCGCCACCATCGACAGCACGAAGAACTTGTCGCACACGGGGTCCAGCCACGCGCCTACGCCGTTCCGACCCGCCTGTCCGCGTCTACGCGCGACCGCCCCGTCGACCAGATCGGTAACGCCACCGACGATCATGATGGCCAGAGCCCAGGTCGGACGATCGGTGACGAACCAGAAGGCAATCCCGAAGGGGATCCGTGACAGCGTTAGGACGTTCGCGAGCGTCCAGAAACCGATGCGCCCGCTGCCCGCCATGTCCCTAGTGTAGCGGGCAGAGTCACAGATGTCTCGGCACATTCACTTCCGACCGCACGGAGGCCACGGTGGTCGACAAGCTCGACGAGGCTTGGAAGCGCCACGGTCTCCCCTCGCGCATGGATCTGTTTCGCAAGTCCCTGCATGACTATTTGGCCAGTGTCGGCGAGAACGACGTCGCCGCCCTCCTGACCGACGCCCCCGGAGCACGCGATGACCATGGCGGTAATCGCTGAGGCGTACCTGGCGCACCTGCAAGCAGACGGCAGGAGCCCATCCACGTGCGCGACGATGAAACGTACGTTCGCTCTGCTCGTCGCGTACCTGGGTGCCAATCGCGAGGTCGGCGAGGTCGCGATCCAAGACCTAGACGTCTCTCGGCGGCGAGTCGGTCGGGCGTGAGCCGCGGGTCCAGCTTGAGCCCGCGCGGGTAGTGCTCGAATATGTCGGCGCGCCCGCGCTCGTCCGGCAGGCCCATCCACACGATTTGGGCGAAGCGGCCGGGACGGCGTAGAGCCGGGTCGACGTGCTCGGCGCGGTTGGTGGCCAGCACGAAGATCTTGCCGCGTTCCTCGATGCCGTCGAGATTTGAAGCAGTTTGTGATATTCGGCGAGCGCTATCTGCGGTACTTGATCAAGGAATTCATGAAGCACTATCACACCGAGCGTTTCCACCAGGGGCTCGGCGTCCAACTGATCAAGGGCCAGCCTGGCTCCGCGAACGACAATGGGTCCAATGGTTCTATTGTCCGCCGCTCACGGCTCGGGGCCCTCCTGAACTACTACCACCTTGAAACCGCCTGAGCCTCGGCGACGACTTTCCGGACAGCAAGGGACATGGATACACCCCGTCGCATCGAGCAGATTCTTGCCAGTCTTGGATACGGATCCCGCCGCGAGGTCCGCGGACTGATTGCCGCCGGGCGCGTGACCGTCGGGGACGTGGTGCAGGACGATCCCAGTCGCAAGGCTGTGCCTGCGACGATCCGGCTTGACCACGCGCCCCTGGAGTTTCCCGAGGGCCTCTTTGTGCTTCTGCACAAGCCGGCTGGCTGGGTCTGCTCGCATGATCGACGCGAAGGTCGGCGAGTCTACGATCTCTTGCCACCCCGCTGGCTGCGGCGCAATCCAGCGGTCACATCCATTGGGCGGCTTGATCGCGACACCACCGGCGTCTTGCTCATCACCGATGATCTGGCTCTGGTCCACCGACTGACCTCGCCGAAACACCATGTGGAGAAGGTCTATGAAGCCACCCTCGACCGCGCGCCCGAGCTGCGCCTGGTGCAAGAGTTCGCCAGCGGTACCGTCGTGCTCGACAGCGAACAGAAACCCTGCCTGCCCGCGCGGCTGGTGCTGCGCGGAGGCGTCGAGGTTGAACTGACGCTGACCGAGGGCCGCTTCCACCAGGTCAAACGAATGTTCGCCCATTTCGGGTACGAGGTATGCCGCCTGCACCGGTCGCGCTTTGGCGACTACACGCTCGGGGCTCTCACCCCAGGTCAGTGGCTAGAGGTAAACCGCGGCCAATAGTGCGTGTGGTCTCCAACTCCATGATTGAGGCGTTCGTAAGCCTGATGACGAGCCCCACGGGCGCTGGCTGGCCGCTGTGCTACGACCAACGGATGACGAGCACGGGAATCTGCACTCGAACGCTGTGCGCCGATATCCCGGCTTGCGGCCGGCGGTTGAGGAAAAGCCGCTTCCCCTGCCGCGTGGCTCCCTCCTGATCCCCAGCGATGCGAGCACCGAGAAGATCCCCTCCATTTCCTGGTCCGTACCGAGTTCTTGCGGCAAACAAACAGCCACCCGGTGCTTTGATGGAGTCACGAGCGCGCTAGATGCTACCGGCTCTCAGCTGCCTTGCCGGTCATGGGCACGAAGCGCACGGGGATCACGTTTCGTTCGGAGAAGCCCACCGCGGTCCGCGTGATCACCTCCAGCTCCTGGTCGACCTTGCCAACGGGCAGGACCAATCGACCGCCGACTTTGAGCTGTTGCTTGAGGGGCTCCGGCACGCGGGCAGGTGCGGCGGTGACGATGATGGCGTCGAAGGGAGCGGCCTCGGGCCAGCCCAGATAACCATCACCCACGCGGGTCTTCACCTGCCCGTACCCGAGTCGCGCCAGGATCTCGACCGCGCGTTCTCTCAGCGGAGCCAGGATCTCAATGGAGTAGACATCGGTGCCCAGCTCGGCGAGAACTGCGGCCTGATAGCCTGATCCGGTGCCGATTTCAAGCACGCGGCTACCGCGCCCCACCGCTGCCAACTCGGTCATCAGGGCCACGATGTAGGGTTGGCTGATGGTTTGACCCAGGCCGATGGGCACCGGCCGATCGTAGTAGGCGAGGGGGCGCACGTTCTCGGGCATGAATTCGTGTCGCGGCACCCTGCGCATGCCCGCGAGCACAGCTGCGTTCCTCACCCCGCGCGCCTCGATCTGCTCTTGCACCATCGCCTCGCGCGCGATCCGGGCGGAGTCGCCCTCTGCGACGCTTGCGTCCCGGCCGGGTATCGGGGCGGGCAGAGCCTCGGCCTGGCCGCAGGGCGGACGTGTGGCCGCGCAGGCGATCCAGGCCAACACGCTCGCGCCCTGCTTGGCCGCGCGCAGGAGCGACCGATTCAGCAATGCCCCTGCGGATCTCGACATCTTGAAATCGCGTCGCATCGACATCCCCCGGCCGTATCAGGATTCTGAACCCACGCCACCTTGATTTCCACGTTGCGCGTGGTCATCTCGATTCCTACCCGCCCTGGTTCGAGGGCGACGCGCCCTGGATCGTGATGTCGCCCGAGCGACCCGCGTCTGACCGAGAACGGCTCGGCGGATTGCTCAAATGCTACTATCGAGAAGCCGCATGAATGGTCGCGACGGAATACTGAAGAGCAGTGGGGTGGGGAGCCGTCGCTGGTCGCTGGCGCGGGTCGCCTGGTTGGTGCTCGCGATCGCGGGCTGCGGTGGCAGGCCACTGAAGGCCAACGCCGAGCGGGACGCCGAGACGCTGGCGCCCCCCGACGGTCTCGCCGCGGCGCCCGTGATGGAGCTGGACGCGTCGCGGACGCAGGCCGACGCAGCCGACACCGCGGCTGAGCGCGGCGCCGAGCAGGCGGTGGCGGATGGAGGGCGCTCCGACGGAGCTGCTGAAGCGGCGGTGGACGCGCGAGACGTGAGCGCGTCCGCCGATGGCGATGCGGGCATCTGGACCCCGGCCGTCGCGAGTTGCCCGGACCGCGGCGGGGTGCCCTTCGAACCCGAGCCTGCGCCGGCCGCGTCCGCCGCTTCGCCGCTCGTGTCGCGGCTCGATCGGGGCGATCCCTCGGGGACGGTCGTGCAGCTCACGGGCGCCCCCCCATCGATGGTGGCCTCGTCCGACGGCCAGCTGTCGCTGCCGTCCGTTCCAGACGGTACGTACGGCCTCACACTGGCTCTCGGCGCCTGGGAGGAGACCATTCCGGTGCTGGACATGACCGGCGGGAAGTCGTTCATCGTCGACGGCTCGACGTTCCCGCTCGGCCAGATCGAGCTCCAGCGCGCCCATCGCCTGCTCACCGGATCGAGCGACGAGGTGTTGTTCGACACGTCGGCCGCCGCCGACGCGCTCGTGTACAGCCGTTACGCGATGTCCGCGGGCACCGCCAGCTTCGTGCCGGCGGCAGGGGGCACGCCCACTACAGTCGCGAGCGGCTGGGTCTCTCACGCGTTCTTCGTCGAGAACGGCAAGCGCGTCGCGATCGTCATGCTGTCGGGTAACACGCTGCTGAACGGCTCGATCGACCTCGTGGACCCTGCGACCGCCACGCGGACGTCGCTCGCGACGGGTGTCCGTCTCGACCAAGACGAATACTTGTTTGCCCCCGAACGGCTCGGCTACTACGTCGGGTCGACGTCACCGCTCGACCTCGTCATCGAGCGCCTCGATGTCGGTGACCGGTTCACGGTCAGCGATGTGAACAACGTCTGGCAGCAATCGCCGAACAAGCGCTGGCTCGCCATGTACACGGCGGGCAGCGGCCTCAGGACCGTCGACCTCGACACCGGGACGGTTCACTTCGTGTCGTCGCGGCCCGTAAATAACTTCGAGTTCACGGCCGACAGCCAACGCGTTGTGTTCTCGGATCAGATCGCGATCTACGGCGCCGACGCCTCGACCGGCACGGTGACGCAGCTCGCGCAGAGCAATGAGTACTTGCTGTCGCCCGACGGTCGACTGGTCCTGGTGCAACCTTCGATAAGCCAGCCGCTTCAGGTCGTACCCGTCACGGGGGGCGCGCCTGTGACGGTGACCGTCGAAGTGTCCGCGGCGTCAGTACCGACGAACGTCTTCTCGAAAGACGGAGCGTTCATCTTTTTTCAGACAGTGAATGCGTTCAAGGCGGCGTCCACCGCCCAGCTCGACGTGCAGATCCTGACGACGGCGGGCAATGGGCGCGTCATCGACTACGTCCCGGCGTCGAAGACCGTTTACTTCATCGCCGACGGCGCGTACGTCCAGGGGGAAGGGTTCACGATCGACTTCTACCGCATGCCCCTGGACCACAGCGGGTCGCGCGAGACCTTGGCGACACGGCTCGGGTCGTTTCAGGGGCCGGTGTCGAGCCCGAGCGGCCGGTATATCGCCTACGGCGCGCCTGACGCCGCATTTTCGCGCTCGATCCTCAACACTATCGATACCTCGACGGGCGTAACGACGCCCATCGCTTATGTCACGACGGGTCTGGTCACCTTCTCGCCCGACGAGAGCTGGGTCTTCCTCGTCGACGACAGCTCGACGGCGCGGCTCGGCCGCCTCTCGGATGGGCTCACCTTCCCGCTCACCAGCGGGCCCTACCTGGCGAACGGCGCGAAGTTCTCCCCCTCCGGCGATCGCGTGATGTACGGGGTGAATGGCGTCCTAGTGGCGGCGCCCGTGCAGCCGTGCCCGCTGCCGACGTTCGTCGCGCGCAACACATCGGGCGCGCGCTGGGTGACCGATCGCGCACTCGCCTTGTTCCGGACGGGGGTGGCGGCGCCGCTTTCGTTCGCGAACGGCCTCTACCTCGCGCCGGTCCCGTGACCGTCGGTTCAGAATCCCGGGAGAGCGAGCGTGTAGAGCGTGCAACTGAAGCCAAGGGCTGCTTGCCAAATCCTGTGCGCTGCTGCCAAGCATCTGGTTTGTGCAGGCCGGCCTGTTGTCTACGCCGATTCCGGCGTGGAAAACGTCAACAGCGCGGCGCTCGCTGAAGCATCAGTGGTTGTACATGAACTCACTCGATTCGATTGAGCGGCTCCGCCTTCTCGTGGCGTTCTTCGTTGAGAAGCACAACACGCAGATGCCACATTTTGCATTCTCCGGCCAGACCCCGGATGAGATGTACTTCGGCACGGCCGCCGACCTACCCGCTGAACTGGCGGCGGCCCGAAGCAAGGTGCGGGAAGAGCGTCTTGCAGCGAACCGAGCGAGGTCCTGCAATCAATGCATCGTCAGCAAGCTAGTCTGCCGACGTCGCAAATTCCTCCATGATTCCAGCACGATCGCAGTTGCGTACGGGATTGTATCGAACGTCCTCGCGCGTAGCTGGGCGCCCGGCAGCGAGCCGTGTGGCCTGCCAGCACGATACTCGCGGTCGAGCTCACGGATCGAAGCACATCCGGCGCGGACCAGGTACAGGATCGGCGCAAAAAGCCATGCACCAAGGCACAGAAAACGAACTTCCACGAAATCGTTTCTATATGTATTGTCGCGAACAACCGGTCGCCAGACTCCCGTAGTCAATCCTCCGGACAAACCTGAATGGTCATCTCGTCTGGCAGGGGCGACAGGAGCACAACCCAGAAAGGATCGAAGAATGGACTCGACGGCAGGTCTGTATGCCTCTTCTAGGACGTCTTTCGCCCTCGCGGGCATCGCTCTGCTCGCCGGCTGCGGCAGCGTTTCAGCAAATCCCACGGTGGACGCTGCCGGCGTGGATGCCCCGGCTTGGCCGGCCGAAGCCACGTTCAGTAGCTGTGAGCAATACGCGAGCTTATCCGTTGGCAACTACAACATACAGTCGGACTATTGGAACCAGACTACCTGTCCCGGAACCCAATGCATCGAGATCAACAAGGAGACCGGCGCTTTCTCCGTGACCCAGGGTGCTGCTCCCTGCGGGGACAAAGTGTCTTCCTACCCCAACGTGCTCTACGGCTGTTCCTACGGGAACTGCAGCCCAGGAACCATCCTTCCCCTGCCGGTCAGCGCGGTCTCCGCGCTGACCAGCAATTGGGATTTCAGCGTAGGGGGTAGCGCAAGCGACCGTTGGAACGTGGCCGTGGAAATGTGGTTCTGCCCGGACAACAACTGCGCGGCCAGCGGCTTCCCCGGTGGCCTCGAGCTTATGGTCTGGCTGGACTACAAGAACGCCCGCGGCTTTAAGGACCACCGCGGCACCGTGAAGCTGGGAGGCTACGACTGGGACGTCTGGGAGGCCGACCCTGGTATTCTTGCGGCCGGCAGCGCGATCGAGAGCTGGACCTACATGGACTACATCATCAAAGGTCAGATGGTGACGTCTGTGACTAACTTGGACCTGAAGGCTATCATTCAAGATGCAGTGAACCGGGGCTATGCCCAGAATTCCTGGTACCTCTACGGAATCCAGGCGGGCGCCGAACTGCGGGTCGGCGGGATCCCTTTCACCAGCAACAGCTTCTCGGTTTCCATCAACGGCGTCACCCCGTCGGCCGCCGCGCTGCCGGATGCGGGCCTGTCGTGCGCCGCTGAGCCTCCCACCGCGGACGGCCAGCTCGCCGTCAGCGACAGCTATGTCACCGTGGGTCCGCTGCACGGGTATGGGGCCTCGTGGACCAATTTGGACCCGAACTCGCCCGCCACCATCTGCGCGACGCCCGTCTGCACCGGAGGGCAAGAGGGGGCAGCAGGGACTTGCTCCCCGTCGTTTGGACCGTCGGCTCTGTGTATCGGGGGTGCGGTTTCAGCGGATACGACCTATCATGCAACGGCCGGGCTCGGTTTCATGCTCAACCAAGACTTGCTGGTTGATGGCGGCGCTACGGGCGCCGACGGTGGCACCATCCCACCTATCGGCACGATCACCATCCCGAACAGCATCACGGTCACCGTCGCAAAATCGGGGGGCAGCCTCCAAGGGAACAGCTACTTGCGCGTGCAATTGACCGACGTGGACGGCAATCGCTTTTGCCACGCTGTTGCGCTGGACGCGCCCATCCCCATAGGTCAGTTCAATACCGCATGCTGGAACAACACGGGCGCCGCCGCCACGTCCAGCACGGCCTTCACGAGAGTTGACGTTATCGTGCCCAGCAGCGCGGCCTCGGAAGAGGATTTTGCCTTCTGCATTACCAACGTGTCGGTGCAATAGCCGAGCGGGCTGCGATCACCGGAACGTTCTTCCACTTCCCGCGCCTCTCCGCCGTGTGCCAGTGGGGCCGCGCAGCGTGAGGCTCATCCACCGAGGGCGACAGCGGCACAACTCACAAAGGATCAATGAATGGATTCGACGCTAGGCTTGCATGCCTTCCCCAGGACGCCTGTCGCCCTCGCAGGCGCGATTCTGCTCGCTGGGCTCGCCACGTGCAGCGGCGGTTCAGCACCTTCCGTGGACGCCCCCAGCGTGGATGTCCCCACTTGGCCGTCCGAGCTAACGGTCAGTACTTGCGACGGCTACACGAGCGTAACTGTGGGTTCCTACGTCGTGCAGTCGAACTATTGGAACAGGAGCAATTGTCCTGGAACCCAGTGCATGGAAATCAACAACGCGACTGCCGCTTTCGCAGTGACCCAAGGTCCCAATGCCTGTGGGGACACCGTGGCCAGCTACCCCAACGTGCTTTACGGCTGTTCCTTCGGAAACTGCAGTCCAGCAAGCATGCTTCCCATGCCGGTCAGCGCGCTCTCCACCGTGACCAGTAGTTGGGATTTTACCGTAGGAGCGAGTGCCCACGACGACTACGACGTGGCCTACGACATCTGGTTCTGCCCTGACAACCACTGCGGGGCCAACGGATTCCCCGGGGGGCTCGAGGTGATGATCTGGTTGGACTACAATATTGCCCATGGGTGGAAGACCCACCTCGGCAGCGTGACCGTGTCCGGTTACAACTGGGATGTTTGGGAGGCGCCCTTGGGCGGAGCAAACCACAGCTGGACCTACCTGATCTACCTGATCCGACCCCCAATGGTGACGTCGGTGACCAATCTGGACCTGAACGCCTTTTTCCAAGATGCGGCGGCCAGGGGCTACGTCCAGGATTCCTGGTATCTGTACGCGATCCAGGCGGGCGACGAGCTGCGGACCGGCGGCGTCCCTTTCATCAACAACAGCTTCTCGGTTTCCATCAATGGCGTCACCCCGGTGACCGCCACGACACCTCATGACGGCTCGTCGGGCGACGGTGGTCTGCCCGACGGCCCGGACCTGTGAGCTGCCTTGGTGCATGGCTCTTTGTGCTATTGATGCAGTCTGGGTGTATTCTGGGATTCTGGAGTTGCCGATGACCGCCTTCCATCTTCTGATCGACACTGTGCCCTCGCCATGAACAGCGCCCATCAGCTCTATGGGAGCCCAAAAGGCCCCTTCGCGGCGAACGCTGCGTGGCCTCCAGCCCGAGCCTCGGCGATGCGCCGCCGGCCCATCACGGGAAAGAGCCTCTTGAGCTTGGTGACCATCGCGGCGACGAAGTCGGGGAACTTGGTACGAACGTAGGAAGTCGGTCGAGTCCACGTCTCCAAGTCTTGTCCGCCTTCAAGATAGGTGGTTCTTTGTGCCACCGATGAGGTCAAGGAGCGCATCCGGCGTGAAATGGACGTCGATGAAGTCCGCCAGACCATCGAAGACTTCGTTGAGTGTGCGTGACGCCGTGCCGAAGAGCGCGCGCATGACCTCGGCCGATTCGAACATCCCGTGCACGTACAGACCGAGTACGCTCCCGCGCTGCCACCCGATCGCGTCGCCCGATGCGTTCCGTAACGCAACGAAGGTGTCGGCGGCTTCTGTGGCAAGCTCCGTGCGGCCGTGACGGATCTCGTAGCCATCGAACGAGACGCCATCGAGGGAGCTCCACGGATCGGTCGCGACGCAGAAGCGCGCCCTGGTATGGCGCACGAGTTTTGCGGCCTCGAAGCGTGTACGCAGGGGTAGCAGACTGAGCCCGCGGGACTTGCCGTCGATCCCGTCCGGATCGATCATCTCACTACCGAGCATCTGCAAACCGCCGCACAAGCCGATCACCCGCCCGCCAGCGGCGACGTGGCGGGCGATTTCTGCGGCCAATCCTTGCTCTCGCAACCAGGCCAGGTCACCGCTGGTGTGCTTGGACCCAGGCAGCACGATCCATGTGGCTCCCGCCAGATCGGCGGGTGTCCGCGTCCAGCGCAAGCGCACGCCAGCGCAGTGACGCAGAGGCTGAAACTCGTCGAGGTTGCTGATGCGCGGGTAGGCCACGATCGCGATGGTCAGCCCAGTCCCACTGCCGACGGATGAGTCATCGAACACCCCGTCCTCTTCGGGTAGGCCGTGGCCGCGCCACATGGGAAGCACCGCGAGCGTGGGCACTCCCGTGAGCTGTTGCAGGGTCTGCGGACCGGGCGCCAGTAGCGCAGCGTCGCCGCGAAACTTGTTCAACACGAAGCCCCGGATCAGAGCGCGTTCATCCAAGGGCAACAAGTGGTACGTGCCAAAGAGGTGCGCGAAGGCGCCGCCGCGATCGATGTCGGTGACGAGCACGCATGCGGCGTTCGCCTCGCGTGCGGTACGCATGTTCACGTAGTCGCTGGCGTGTAAGTTGATTTCGGCAGGCGAGCCGGCGCCTTCGATCACCACCACGTCGTTCTCTTGCATGAGCGAGCCCAGTGCCTCACGGGCGAAGGGCCACAAGAGCTCGCTGCGTGAGCGCCACGGCACGAGCGCGAGATCGGCGCGGACATGCCCGAGCACCACCACCTGACTGGTGGTGTCGTGCTCTGGTTTCAGCAGCACCGGGTTCATGCGGACGTCGGGCCGTGTGCGCGCGGCCAGCGCCTGGAAGTACTGGGCGCTGCCGATCTCGCCCATCGCGCCATCAGGCCCAGGAACAACCCGCGCATTGTTGCTCATGTTCTGCGCCTTGAATGGCGCGACCTTCAAGCCTCGACGCGCATACCAGCGACAGAGCGCGGTGGCGAGCCAGCTCTTGCCAGCGCCGCTCGTCGTTCCAAGAACCATGACGGCCCGTGCCTTCATTTGAAATCGCCTTCCATGCGTGGAATGGCGATCCAGCGCGAAGCGAACGGCTCGATGCTGATCGCACCGCCAAAGACGTCGATCAGGACGGCGTGCAATGTCCGATCGTCGTGCGAGCCCTCCGCGCGAATTCGACCGTGTTCCATCGCCACCAGCCGGTCGGCTAGCAGGGCCAGCGACAGATCGTGGAGCACGCTCACTACCGTTGTTCCGGCCCGCACCTGCCGCCGAATCAATCGCACCAGCACCACTTGATGCGGAGGATCGAGGTGGGTGGTGGGCTCGTCAAGCAGGAGCATGGGCGCGTCCACGGCCAGGGCGCGGGCGAGCAGCACGCGCTGGCGTTCGCCTCCAGAAAGCTCGTGCAGGCGGCGATGCTGCCATGGCGTGCACTCGGCGTCGGCCATGGCCTGGTCAACGCGGCCCTCGTCGTACGCGGTCGGCGACGCGAACAGGCCGAGCCTGGGGAGCCGGCCAAGGTGCACGATCTCCCGCACCGTCAGCTCACTGTTCGTGTCGCCCTGCTGGGCCATCCATGCCACCTCCATGGCGCGTGCGCGTACCCGCCAGTCAGTGAGAGGCTTGTCGTTCAAGAGCACGTCGCCTGCGTCGGGTGTCTGTAGCCCGGCCAGCACGCGCAGCAGGGTCGATTTGCCGGCGCCGTTGGGGCCGACGATGGCGGTCCACCCCGGCTGCACCTCCAGACTCACGTCCTGCAAAGCGTGCGTGCTGCCGAGTGTGACGCTGACGTTTTGGGCGAAGAGGGACGTCATGATGATGACCGGCGGCGATGAAGGAGCCAGATCAGATAGCCGCCGCCCAGAAGCGCAGTGAGCACACCGACCGGAATCTCCTGCGGAGCGATCAGGCTGCGGGCAAGGACATCGGCCATGAGGAGCAACACACCTCCGGTGGCGGCACTGGCGACCAGAGTGAAACCGTGTGTCGCCGGGGCAAAGCGGCGCACCAGGTGCGGCGAGACCAGCCCTACGAACGCAATCAGCCCCGCCTGCGACACCGCGAGGCCAGTGGCCAGCGCGAGGGCCACGACGAGCGCCAGTCGGACCCGCGCCAGCTCGATGCCGAGGCTCCGCGCGCTGTCGATGCCCAGAGTCAACGCGTCCAGCGCGCGGGCCAGGCGCCAGCTCGGCGGTAAGGTCACGGCGAGACCGATCGCCAGTGCCACGCAGCTGCTCCAGCCGAGAAACCCGGTACTGCCGAGCAGGAACGCCTGCCTGCCACGGAGCGCGTCGGGCGCGGCGGTGGTGACGAGATCGCTGACGGCTGACAGCACAACCCCGACAACGACCCCCGCGAGTAGCAACCTTGTCGTGTGCTGCGCGCCGCGCGCCAGCGAGAGGGTCAGCAGCACCCCGATCAGCGCCCCGACGAAGGCCGCGCCCACAAGCCCGATCCGCGATACCGCGTCGGCCGTGGCCACGCTGATCAAGTGGCCGCCGAGCGCGCTGGCCGCCAGCACAAGGGTGACGCCCAGAAGCGAACCCGACGCCGAGCCGAGGAGGTACGGATCGGCGAGCGGATTGCGAAACAGCCCCTGTGCCGTGGCGCCGGCCAGACCGAGCAACGCGCCCGTGAGCCAGGCACCCAAAGTGCGCGGCGCGCGGATCTGGCCGACAATCAGGACTCCGTCCGAGCCGTGCCAGGTCTGCGCGAGGCGAACGATAGACCATCCTTCACTTCCGGCGGCCAGTCCCCCCAGGATCAGCAACATCGTGCCCAGGGCGAGGCCGAGGGCGAGGCGCTGGCGTCGCCGAATATCCGTCTTCGACATCACCGAGCACTCGCGATCGATACCAGGCAGTCCGCCAGGACCAACGCCGCCTCACCCATGCGCGGACCGGGGTGGATGATCAGTTCATAGCGCTCGCTGGGAAAACCACAACTCTGGTGGTTTTGAAGCGCCCGCAACGCGCTCCAGCCTGGGCGCCTCGGCATGTCGGTGAGGTTCTGCTGAACCGCCATCACGATGTCTGGCTGCATGCGCACCACATACTCCGGATTCAACTTGGGGAACGGCCCGAGATCGGAGGGCACGCCATTCGCGAGCCCGAGGCGCGTCAGGGTTTCACCGATGAATGAGGTCGCGCCTGCCGCGTACAGTCTGGCGTCGACCTCAAAGTAGACGCGCTTTCCGCGCAACCAGGTCGGCACCCGCTCCGCCGCCCTCCGGGTGTCGCGTTCGATGTCCGCCCAGACACGATCTGCCTCCGCCGGCCAACCCAGTATCCGCGCCAGCAGCGACAAGGTCCGTTTCACGTCCGCGTGATTGCGCGACTCCAGCACCACCACGGTCAGGCCAAGTGCCTCCAAACGGTCCGTGACACGCGCTGCGGTCGAGACCAGCACCACATCGGGCTTGAGAGCGGCGATGCGCTCGATCTGTGCGTCTTCGAGGTCGCCCAGCTTGGGGAGGGCAACGACGCTCGCTGGCCAGTTGGAAAACCGATCGGTCCCGACGAGGAGAGCGCATCCTCCCAGGGCACAGACGCTTTCCGTGAAGGAGGGTAACAGGCTGACGATGCGCCGCGGTGACGTCTTGAAGAACAGCGTGGAGCCGCGATCGTCCCGCACGGAGATTTGGGCGCGAGCGCCGGTCGAAAACCCTGCCACGACAAGAAGTGGCAAGACGAACCGTCCCAGCCAGGCGCTTGACCGTCGCCGCCTCGCGAAGATCTCTCTTTCGTCCGACATCAACGACATGACTCTACCCCACCATCAACTGCTTCCACCTGAAGATTTCTCCACCCGCGATCTGGGTCATGATTGTTGCACGGACGGTGTCGCGCAAAGACGCAACGTCATGCAACGCAATCGATGAAGTGTCGATCGGCGGAAGGACTTTGAGAAAGACATCAGAGGGGTTGCCAAACTTCCGGCTATGTTTGGGAATGCATCCCCACGAGCCGTCGATGGCGAGGGGAAGGATCGGCACCTTTGCCGGTGTGGCAAGGTGAAATGCGCTTTCGAAAAACTGCCCTACACGCCCGTCGTGCGCGCGGGTTCCTTCAGGAAAAATCCACTAGCCCAACTTCCAGCGTTTGCCCGCAAGCGCGAGACGACGATGCTGATCCGGTGAGGCCGTCGATGGCGGTGGCGACGGCGTGGGGGGGGGCCAGCCCGTGCCACGCACGGCTGCGCATCGATCAGTTGATGCGCTTCCACCCTGGCCTGAAGCCAGTGCTCTTCATGGGAGGAGGCTCGTCCGCGATGATGTAATCCGCACGCCGGTTGCGCGGCTCGTCGGTCTCATCGGGCGTCTGGACCAGTAGCGAGGATTCGCCGAACCCCTCGAATGCGACTGGGATGTGCACGCCACGCTGGCGGAACCAGCGCGCCAGCGATTGCGCGCGCGCCTGCGACAACCCCCGGTTGTATCCGGCGCTCCCCACCGTGTCGGTGTGTCCCGCAACGTACAGCGTGAGCTTCTTGTGCTCGCGCGCCTTGTCCTTCGACAGGATCTCCTGCACCTTCGCGAACGCCTCCTCGAGTTTCGGAATCTCCGGAGGGTCGATCTCGGCCGAGTCCGTGCGAAAGTTGACATCCTCGTGCGAAATGGGGACGTACCAGGCAGAGTACTCCTGGTGGACGTATTGACCGTCCCGGTCGTACATCCTCAGCACGATGGAGCCGATCGGCTTGTCGCGCGGCTGGTCCCAGCTAGCGACCAGCGATGCGCCAGCCGGATGGCCGGTGAAATCGTAATCGTGCTCGGCGATCGTAATGCCGTCCTCATCGGTGACGGTGATCTCGATCTTCCCGGGCGGCCGCGACATGCGAATCGCCATCCGGTGTTCGTCCAGAGCATGCGACTTGTCGACCTGAACCTTCAGCGCCCGGCCCGGCGAACTGCCGCCGCTGTCGGCGGGGGGCTTCCTCGCGCCCGCAGGCGACGCGATCAGGATGGCGTAGACAGCAGCACTAGTGACGACAATCCAACGCGTTCGCATGATGGACCCCACTGGCTTCGATGTATACCGCGACCTGGGCGTAAGACCTACAAACGCGGCTTTCCCAACACGCCCGCTTGAAGCGGCCGTTCACCGAGGCCTCGCTAGAGCAAGCGCATCTGGCCGCCCTGCGGTGGAGCCATCAGACACGCCGGATCATCGTTGCGAACCGAGTTCACGCGAAGGGAGACAGGGGTTGCCAGGCTGCCACGCCGCGGACCAGCTCCCGAGAAGTGCCGCGAGCGACAGGGCTTGGCTCTTCTCCAGAATGCCGAACCTACGACGGCCGGCGCCTTGCTCCGCATCCCGTGCGCTATATTCGAGCCATGATCGAGGTGAAGCGGGTCGTCTTCGGACTTGCGGCCATCGCCGGCTTTGGCGGTGCCATGCCCAGCGCGCGGGCGGCATTTCCCGACGACGGACAGGTAGTGTCGCCGCTGCCGGATTTTGCAGGAAAGGCATCTACCAGCCCTGAAGCGACGGGCGACGCACCGGTGAATGTGCCCGCTCCATCCGAGAACGCCCTGCGCTACCACCGGGGCGGCAACGCCATCTGGGCCGGGGAAGAGATCCTGTCCATAGCCCTGCCTTTGCTGTTGCTCTTCACCGGGCTTTCGGCCTGGCTTCGCTCCCTGGCCAGCCAGCTCGCACGTGGGCGTTTCTATCCGACCCTGGCCATCTATTTCGTGCTGCTTTCGCTTCTGCTGTTCCTCATCGAGCTTCCGCTTTCCTACTACATCGGCTTCGCGCGCGAGCACACCTACGGGCTTTCCACCCAGCACTTTTCCAAGTGGGCCAGCGATCAAGTGAAAGGCCTTGGCGTGGGCGTCTTGGTCGGGCTGCTGGTCCTGTGGGTGCCCTATCTGCTACTGGCTAGAAGCCCGCACCGCTGGTGGCTTTGGACATCCGCCCTGGCCCTTCCCTTCTACACGCTCACTCTGCTGATCGCGCCCCTGTGGATAGCGCCGCTCTTCAACAAGTTCGGCCTCATGACGGACAAGGTCCTCGAGTCCGAGGTTCTCGCCGAGGCCAAGCGCGCGGGCGTCGAGGGAGCGCGCGTGTTCGAGGTGAATAAGAGCGTCGACACCGCCAAGGTCAACGCGTATGTCACGGGCGTGGGCAGCAGCAAGCGCATTGTGCTGTGGGACACCCTCATCGCCCGGCTTTCGCCCGCGCAGGTCAAGAGTGTAGTCGGTCACGAGCTTGGCCACTACGTGCTCGGGCACGTATGGACCAGCGTGATCCTGTCCACGATTCTCACCTTCATCGGCCTCTTCGGTGCCCACCGCTTGTCCGGTTTCCTCCTCGGCCATTTCGGCGGCCACATGGGTTTCCATCAACTCTCGGACGTGGCCTCGCTGCCCCTGCTCATGCTCCTGCTGACGTTGTTCTCGCTCGCGATCAACCCCGCCGTCCTGGCCTTC
>PMJO01000334.1 GCA_003158455.1 Myxococcales bacterium
CGGCTTGTCGGCCGGATGCTAAGGCACATCGCGATCGGCACCTTGCCGAATCACAGCGAGAGTCTGACTCATCGTCGTGGGCGTCGCCGTCAGAACTGATACATGAGGCCGGCCTGGATTGACAGGCGGTCGCCAAAAACATCAATGGTCTGGCCACTGGCGAGAACAGAACTCGGCTTGGCCAGCATGTTCCGGTATTCGACATGCAGTCCGACCAGCGCGCCTCGTCCCACCGCCACGTCGATCCCCCCCGCGCCGAGCGCGAGAGGACGCGTGGTGTGGGATCCGACTGACTGATACTCCACTTCAGGGTCTTTGAAGTTTCCCAGCGCCAACCCCATTCCGGCTGCCACCCAGGGCTGCAGCCGGCGCAGATGCAGAGTGGCGGTTGCCAGGAGGGCGAAGTCGAAGAAGGAGAGGCTGCGTGAGGTCTGGATTGACTGCTGAACCCCGTACACATCGGTCTCCCCGATAGTCACCACCTTCTGGAAGCGATCGAAGGTGAACTCGGCGCGGACGCCGAGCGTGAGACGGTCGGCCAGGCACGCGTAGGTGTACTGAACGAACGGGCTGAATGAGTACCCAAGCTTGGGTGAGACATCGCCCACGAGCTGGAAATCTGCGCCAGCGCGGAAGCCGAACATCATGTTCGGCTCGCCAGCTGACGGCTCCGCGTGACCTTGCTCGGCTTCGAGCTTGGTCGGCGCAGGCAGCGCAGGCGGGGGTTCCGGTTCCGGCGCGGGCTCTGCCTGGGCCGCAGGCTCCTCTACCAGTGCCGGCGCCGTCTCTGCCGCAGGCCGGGCGTCGGCGGGCGCGGGCTCGGCGGGCGCGGGCTCAGCCTGCGCGAGCAAGACAACCAGGATCGGTATTGGCAGCGTGGCGAGCAAGGCAGCCTATAATGCTTCGATGTCACGCAAGCGAGCAACCAATCTTGCCTCGTCCGTGGTCGTTTCTGGCCAAGCCCGCGATTCCTCTGGCCGGGTCGTTCTTTGTCGCGGCAAGGCGCGGCCGCTCTGGTTCGGGCACCCGTGGGTCTACGCCAACGCGGTAGAGCGCCTGGACGGTGAGGCTGCGGCTGGCGACATCGTGTCGCTGGTCGACCACGACGGCCACTTCATCGGCCGCGGGATCTTCAACCCGCGTTCGCAGATCCCGGTGCGTCTACTCACCCGTAAGGACGAAGCCATCGATGCGGCGTTTTTTGCGGCACGGGTGCGCGAGGCGCAAGCCTTGCGAACCCGGCTTGGGCTCCCCAACTCCGAAACCACCGCCTATCGACTGGTCAACAGCGAAGGCGATAGCTTGCCCGGTTTGGTCGTCGACGTGTTTGCCGACGCTGCGGTGCTGCAGATCACCACCCTGGGACTTGCCCTGCGTCGGGATGCGATCTTCGCTGCGGTGGAGGCCACCCTTTCGCCACGTACCATGTACGAGGTGGCGGCGGGCAGCTACGCTGAGGTGGAGGGTCTTGTGGCGCAGAATCGGGTCGTACAGGGCGAGCCTCGCAACCTGGTGCCCTGTCTCGAGGACGGTCTGCGCTGCGAAGCCGAACCGCTGGCAGGCCAGAAAACCGGCATGTTCCTCGACCAGCGTCCCAACCGCATGCGGGTGGGGCAGCTGGCCAGCGCGGGCATCCGCATGCTCGACTGCTATGCCTACGCGGGTGGCTTTGGGCTGCAGGCGGCTCGCGCCGGAGCGAGCGAAGTGACCGCGGTGGACAGCTCGCCGCGCGCCGTGGCCCGCATCGAGGCGCACGCCGTTGCCAATGGCGTCCCGGTGCGCGCGGTGGAGGCCGATGCCTTCCGCTTCCTGGAAACCGCTACGCCCATGTCCTACGACCTGGTGGTGGTAGATCCGCCCAAGTTCGCGCGGGCGCGCAAGGACGTCGAGGCAGCGACCAAGGGCTACGAGAGGCTCAACGCCCTGGCCCTCACCGTCTGTGCGCCGGGAGCCCTGTTGGTGACCTGTTCGTGTTCGCAAAACGTCGGCGCGCACGACTTCGAACGCATCATCGCGGCAGCAGCCAAGCAGGCCCAGCGCGAGGTCCGCATCGTCGAGCAGGGCGGTCCCGGGGGCGACCACCCTCTGCCCCCGGCGTTCACCGAGGGGCAGTATCTCAAGGTGTTGTTCGTCTACGTGAGCTAGCTGTTTCTCGCAGAGGGCGCTGAGGACTCAGAGATCGGATGAGAAGAAGGTAGTGGGCTTCGCGCCCGCTGTGTGAAAAAGCACTCTACGGAATCGGCTTCACGCCGGTGGGCGAGGATTGCAGCATCACCAGGTAGTAGACAAGCATGGCCACAATCATTGCCAGTGAGAGCCATTCAAACGGGATGCGGCCGAAGAGAAGCCAGCGTCGGCGGAAGAAGCGACCGCGTGAGCGGCGATGGATCTGCTGCTGAATGGCCGCCAGGAAGGAGTTGGGGGCGGCGCTCTGCCTCAGCCTGCCCAGCCCTCCGAGGGTCCGGCGGAATCGCTCCAGGGACGTGCGGCACTGGATGCAAGCGGACAGGTGGTGCTCAAGCGAAGCCTTCTCTTCGGGCGCAAGCTCGTCCTCGAGGTAGGCGGAGAAGGCATCCACGATCCGGGTATGGGAATCGGCGGCATTCACTTGAACTTGTCCTCAAGCAACTCCTTCAGGGTCATGCGGGCACGATGCAGGCGTGACTTGACAGTGCCCTCGGGCAAACCCGTGATTTCCACGATTTCCTCGTAGGACAGCTCCTCGACGTCACGTAGCACGACCAGGAGGCGTTGGTCTTCCTCCAGGGTGGCGATCGCTTGTTGCATGATGTCCTCGGTTTCGGCGGCCTCAAGCAGCACGTCGGGGCCATGGATGTGCGACTGGGCCGGGGCTTTGCCCTCATCGGCCAGATCGGCGCTCTCACTTCCCCCTGGCTCGCTACTCTGTTCCCGGCGGCGTGCCAGGTACTTGATGCGATTCTTGGCGTGGTTGGCAGCGATGCGCAGCAACCAAGTGGACAACTTGGCCTCGCTACGGAAAGAGTCGATGCTCTTGAACACCGTGACGAAGACTTCCTGGGCGATGTCTTCGGCCTCCGCGCGCGATCCGACCATGCGCAATACCAGGTTGAAGACACGGTCGCCGTACTGGCGGACCACCTCATTGAAGGCTTCCTCATCCCTTCTCACCAGCCTCGCAACCAGAAGTCGCTCGGGCAGGCTCATCTTAAATGCAGGCCGCGGGCGTGTGCCGCGGGGCCGACCAGGGTGGGACGCCTCTGCCGGGACGGCCGTGGCCAGTTTGGGCGCGAGAGTGGCCTCCACATATCAATTGACAGCGGTGCAGCGGAAAAGTTCCAGGGAGCGGACGACAAGCAGCCGTCAGTCTAGCGCATATGGGAACCCTGGGAGGGTTCGCTTCACGCGACTAGCACTACTGACTGAAATTCGGACCGAGCCGGCGCGTCGCGAGGGCCTCGACCGCAACGAACGACGAGGGAGAATACTGGACGTATTTGACCGAGGAGCTAGGCAGCGGGCGGGGGCCGCAGCAGTCGCATGGGAATGGTTGAGATTTCCTCGACCATTCCCTTCGCGGGAGGCGCGGAACCCTTTGAGGGTTTCGCGGTAGCGACGGCGACAGGAGAATTTCAATCAGTAGTGCTAGCCCTGGGCTAGTTGGCAGGAACGAACAGGCGAGCGGCCACGCCCACGAACGTACCCTTCCGGTCGCCTGATACGTCTTGACGCAGTGAAAGGTCTAGAGCGCCAATCGTGGAAACCGCGGACAGGCCGCCACTCAGGTAGCCATTCTTGTTGAGGCCATCTCGCCCGCCGCCCAGCCGGAGCGCAACGGTCTTGGCCATGTATTCGCCACCGCCCATCATATAGTAGGCTTTGCTGGGCGACGGGTTTTGCGGGGCAGTCGGATCCTTGTATCCGCGCTCCATCACGCTGTCGAAGAGCAGCAGAAGACCAGGAACCAGGCTCAGGCTCACGCCGCCGCCCAGGGCCTGGGGGGCGAAGGAGATTCCTGGATTCGTCAGGTTGTATCCGACCACTGCCAGAGCAAGATACTGAAGCGGCCGGATGGTAACGCCCGCGTCGAAGGTGAAGCCTTTCCTGGTCAAAGTGCAGCCGTTGCCGCCGCTCGAAAAATCCATGTACTTTACCGTGCCGCCAAGAAACACCACGTCGCCAAAAGGGAACGACACCGAAGCACCGCCAAGTTGGCCACTCTGACTGGAACCGGCGGGAGATGCCTTGTGGTAGGTGTAGAAGAGTCCTCCGCCTAGGTTCGAGCCCGAGGTGGAATCGACGAGCGACACGCGACCATCGTGCGTCGAATCGCGGCTCCCGTACTCATAGGCGCTTTCCGCACTGTAGGAGCGCATGAGTGAGATTCCCGATGGGTTGAGCATGGGGCCGGCGTCGCCGGTGGCCGCTGCGCGCATTGCCCCTCCTGTGCCGAGAGGGCGAATCCCCGGCAGTGCCGTTCCATCGGCGAACGCTATGGAGTTCGGCCAGAACGCAATGCAAAGGAGCGCCATCGCTCCCAGAATGGCAGTGGACCGCATGGCCGAATTGTAGGTCGTCGGGACCGCCGGTCCAGAAAGTGGTTCACAGCCAGCCGCGGTCGGCGAAGCTTACGTACCCTCCGGTCGCAACCACCACATGATCGAGCACGCCGATGCCACACAGCTCGCCCACTTGGCGAAGGCGCGCGGTCAGCTCCATGTCCTGGCGTGATGGTGAGGGGTCGCCGGAAGGGTGGTTGTGGCAGAAGATCACCGAGGCGGCGGAGCTGCGGATTAAGGTTCGGAAGAGATCGCGCGGGTGGACCTCGACCCCGGTGAGCGACCCGCGTGCCACGCAGGATTCGAACAGGACGCGATGCCGGACATCGAGCGCCAGCATCCAGAATTCTTCGACGGGCGAGGGCGCCAGTCGGGCCCGATAATGCGTCCAGACGTCGGCAGCATTGCCCAGGAATCGGCCGCGTTCGGGCCGAGTTCCGGTCGCCCGACGGCCCAGCTCAAGGGCCGCTTGGATCACAGCAGCACGGGCCGGCCCAACCCCTGACTGTGTGCATAATTCTGCTTCGGCGGCATCGCCCAGGCCACGCAGATCGCCTAACCGCGAAATCAGATCTTGAGCGATTTCCAGGACGTTGTGGCCCTGGCGGCCGCTGCCTATGAGGATTGCGAGAAGCTCTGCGTCGGACAAAGCTCCAGGCCCGCGGGCGAGCAGGCGTTCTCGAGGACGGGCTTCGGGACAAAGGGCGAAAAGAGGCGGCACAACTGAGGCATCACAGCAGGTTGCGTGCCATTAGGTCGGAACAGAAAGTCGGGAATTCTTGTGGCCCGACAGGGACCGTGCTACGATACTTATGCGTTCCTGCAGGGCGTCTGTGCTGACGTCCAGGCGGTCGAAATTGTACTGAGACCGACGCTCCAACGGTCCAGGCACCGTGGGCCGCGACTGGGCACGATGGGTCGCTAGTGCAGGAAGCCATGTGAGTTAGGAGAGGAGTCGAGACTGAGTACGCCATCCACCTGGGAGCCGGCCAAGGCCGCCGCTGCCAACGAGTCCCCAAGCGCCAATCTACACAACGGCGAAGACGGGACCAGTTCGGCACAGGATGAGGCTGAGCCGACCATTATTATCAACCGCTCGGAGGGTGAGCCCGAGGCACCGCGCTTCAGGCGAAACTCTGTCGCGATAGAGCCGCTTTGCCCTGCGGTAATCGCAAACGCGCGGGCCATGCCCGAGGCGGAGTACTCCGCAGCCCTGCGGCAGGCGGTCGATCGCGCGCGGCCCATCTTGCGCATTCGCGAGTTGCGTCCAGGGCAGGCCGAGGTCATCGAGTCCGTTCTGCGCGGTCGCGACACCCTGGCCATCATGCCCACCGGAAGCGGCAAGTCGTTGACCTATCAATTGCCTGCGTTGGCGTTGCCTGGTCCCACCCTGGTGGTCTCGCCGCTGCTGGCGCTCATTGAAGACCAGGTCGGCAAGCTGAAAGCCGCTGGTGTCGCCGTGGCGCGCATCGATTCAACCCGCACGGCCAAGGAGCGCGCTGCCGATCTGGACGGGGTCCGCGAGGGGCGCATCAAGCTGATTCTCATCACCCCCGAGTCAGTTTGCACGCCCGCCGTGCAGGAGATACTTGCGGGCGTGAGGTTCTCGCTCTTCTGCGTGGACGAGGCCCACTGCGTGTCCCAGTGGGGTCACGATTTCCGACCTTCGTACCTGGGTCTGCGGCGCGCGGCGGAGGTGCTGGGGCGGCCACCCATCCTGGGCCTCACCGCCACCGCGACGCCTGCGATCGCCGAGGACGTAGCCGTGCAACTCGGGATGAAGGACGTCTACACCTGCCGGGTGTCGTTCCATCGTCCCAACCTGGCCTTCGACGTGCGCAAGGTCGGTGGCGAAGCGGACAAGCTGCGCGTCTTGGGCAAGCTGATCCAGCGACTACGGCGTCCGGGCATCGTTTATTGCGCGACGGTCAGGGCAGTCGATGAACTCTACGTGGCTTTGCGCCACGGCAAGATTCCGGTCGAGCGCTACAACGGCAAGATGACCACCGATGAGCGGGAAAAGGCGCAGGCGTCCTTCATGTCGGCCGGCCGCAAGGTGGTCATGATTGCCACCAACGCCTTCGGGCTTGGCGTGGACAAGCCGGACATCCGCTACATCATCCACTACCAGATGCCGGGCTCGCCCGAGTCCTACGTGCAAGAGGCGGGACGGGCGGGTCGCGACGGCAAGCCCGCCCGGTGCGTGTTGCTCTTTCAGCCAGATGACATCGCGATTCAAGAGCATTTTCTCAAGGAGGCACACCCGACCAAGACGCAGGCCCGCGCCGTCGCCGAGGGGCTCTATGCCTGGAGCGACGAGGGCAAAGAGGTTTCGGTGCGCGACTTGGCCCTGTCGATGGCTTTGCCTGAGCGCCGCGTGCGCGTGGTTCTTTCGGTGTTGGAGGCCATGGGAGTGGCGGTGGAAGTCAAGGCCGCGCGCTGGGCGGGGGTGGAGCCGCGTCCCACGCGCGAGCAGATTGACAAGGCGGCATCGGTGTTCGAGGCCCGGCGTATTTCCGATCGGCGGCGGCTGGCCGAGTTGCTGAAGTACATGAATACGCAGAATTGCCGAGTGCAGATGCTGCGCGCCTACTTCGGCGAGGAGAGTGGCGGAAAGTGTGGTCTGTGTGACTCATGCGCGGGGCTGGACAGTGAGGTCTTCGACCCCGGCGAAGACGACGCTCGGCACGGCTTGCACGCAGCCACCGATTTCCATGGCCGTGCGCACCGGCGCCGCCGGCGCGGGGAAAAGCCGGCGCCGGTTCCGCGCCCCGCGCTGACCTTCCCCACGGCCATACCCGATCTGCCCGGGCTGGCGGTTCCGCCGCCCTGGGTTCCGCCGCCGGAGCGCGACGGCATGGTCGACCAGAGCATTTGGCAGGACGCGCCCGCGGCCGGGGCACCCGCAGCCGGCGAGATCGTGCTTGCGCCGGGCGAGGCCGAAGCATTCCTGGCCGAGGTCGCGTCGTCCGAGACCAGCGCAGATGAACCCGCGCCTGATTTCGCGGCCAGCTGGGCGGCGATTCGCGACGCCAACATTCGACCCTATGTGGAGTGGGTGGTGCCGCCGCCGCTGTCGCTGCCGGTAGCTTCCTCGGCGCCTGGGGGCGAGGGCCGGCCGCAGCAGAACCGGCAGAACCCGAATGGGCAGGGCGGAAACAATTCGGACGGCGGTCGCAGGCGGCACCGGCGGTCACGGCATGGGCGCAACCGCCATGCGCGTGACGGGGGCGACCGTCGCGGACCACGTTTGCCGGGCGTGTACAACCCTGGCGGTGACTAGCCAGAATTCAGCTGTTTCAGCGCAGAGGTCACAGAGTCGGATCGGAAAGGGAAAGTGGTGGTCCGGTCCGAATTCCTTCTTCCTTTCCGACCTCTGCGTCCTCTGTGCTCTCTGTGGTGAAAAAGCTATCTCCTTGCCTATCTCCCGAAGATCCGCCGGAGGAGTGACTTTCTGGGTGCTGTTTTCGCCCCGGGCTTCTTTTTGAGGGCGATCCTGACTTTCTGATTCTTTCGGCCGGTCACGGTGAAACGCTTGCTGGCGTTTTGATAGCCTTTCTTGACAAAAGTCAATTCGTAGGCGATTCCGGGCCGAAAGCGCAGGTTGAGTGGCGACCGCCCGAACACGCGGTCTTTGAGCTTGATGACCGCGCCTTGGGGATTGCTCTCGATGTGAACCGACACGCTGTCGGGTAGGGCGGGCTCCGGTTTGGCCTGCTTGCCGTGCTTGCTAGCGGGAGGCGACGCGGGCTTCTCGCCCTCAGCTTCGCCGAGAATCTGCTCGGCGGAGGCCGGTTCGCTGTGCTTGAGCAGAGCCTCCTCCTCATCCTCGGCTGGCGTTGGTTGAACCACTTGAGGCACAGCCACCTCGGCGTTCTTGCCAGGGGACTCGGCAGGTTGGGGAGAGGGTGGCGGTGGCGGTGGCGGCGACGGCGGTGGCGTCGGAGACGGCGGAGGTGTGGAAGACCGTGGCGGCGGTGACGGCAGGCGCGGTGCGCTTGCCGGACGCGCAGCCACCCGCGATCGTCGCGCGGGGTTGCGTATTCCTAGCCAGGCCAGCAGAGCGGCCGCTCCACCCAGTAGGGAGAAGATGGCGAGTCGACGCGACAGTTTCGCCGTCTTTCTTGCTTGTGGGGCAAGGGCCGGTGCCGAGGCGTGCACGGTGGGCAGAAGCGCCGGTGTGGCTGCCATGGTTGGCTGGGTAGGGCGAATCGGGCCTTCGCGCGGCTGGTAGACCTGGGAAGAGTCGTCGAAGATGATCTCCCCGTCGTCGAGTTGCAGCGCCTGCGAATCGTCCATCTCCGGGGCCTGGCTGGCGGTCTTGGATATGGTCGGCGCGCCGTCCATCCGCTGCAGTTCTGCCAGCCAGCGCTTGAGCTCGGTCTGGCCCGCGGGCTTGAAAGCAGAGCGTTGCACGGCCTCGATGTCGACTAGCATCTCCTCCGCGCTCTGGTAGCGGTTGTCCGGAGAAGCCTGCATGGCCCGCAGGGTGATGCGAGCAAACTCGGGCGAAATATCGGGCGCGACTTCGGCGGGCGGGGCGAACTGGCACTGCCGCACGCGCACCAGAATCTCCAGATCGGTGGGGGCGTCGAAAGGACGCTGCCCGGTGCCCAACAGGTAAAGCACCGTGCCGAGAGAGAAGAGGTCGGAGCGCGCGTCCACCGCGGTGCCTGACCCCTGCTCGGGTGACATGAAGGCCAGCTTGCCTTTGATCACTCCGTGCCCGGTGTGCTCGCGCCGGCCCATGGCTTTGGCGATGCCGAAGTCGGTCAGCTTGACCTCGCCTTGCTCGCTGACCAGCACGTTGTGCGGGCTCACGTCGCGGTGGACGATACCCAGGGGTTGACCGTCGCGGGTCTTGGCGTGGGCGTAGCCGAGTGCCCGGCAAACCTCCGCGATGACGTAGAGGGATAGCTCAGGCGGAAGCGGAAATGAGCAGGCGCGGGCGCGATTGACGACTTGGTTGAGGTCCCAGCCATCCACGAGCTCGAGAACGAGAAAATAGCGGCCGCGCGCGTGGCCGAGATCCAGCACTTGCACGATGTTGCTGTGATTGAGGCTCATGGCAACGTGAGCCTCGTCGATCATTTGGTTGCGGAATTGTGGGTCGGCTAGCAGAGACGCCAGGATGCGTTTGAGCACGACCGGCCGTTCAAAGCCCTCAACCCCGCGCTGGCGGCCGAGAAAGATCTCGGCCATGCCGCCGTCGGCAATTTTGCGCGAGATATGGTAGCGGCCGGCTCCAGGCATCGCCGACCCATTCTACTTCTCGAACATGACTGCAGCGGAAAGGATCTTGACCCTGCTTGGGGTGAGATGAAGCGGGAAGTCTGCGATGGACTTGTCTCGCTCAAGCACGTCTGCGGGAGTGTCCTTGGTATCGTAGGTCATCGGGGTGGGCTTGTCCGACAGCAACTGGGCGCGCAGGGCCTTGGCGTTGTCGCTGACGATGGCGATGGTCAAGCGCTTGGGGTCAAGATGCTTTCGGATGACGCGGTCGACCTCTACCTTGGTCAGGGTGGGCAGGCGCGCCTTCAGCTCGGCGACGATGTCCTTGCCGTAGATGAGAGCGTCGATGGCATGGCCGAGGCGGCGTGAGGCGTCCTGCGCCCACAGGTCCACGTAGTGGAGCAAGAACTCGCGGGTGGCTTGCAGGCCCGCGGTCGGAATGCCCTCGCGCACCAGCTTGTCCAGCTCGAACAAAGCGCCGCGAACGGCAAACGCTGTGGCTTGCGGTGCCACCGGACGCAACCAAATCTCGAAATGCTGTGATCGGCGCGGGATATTGGTCAGTGGAAACGTGGTTCCGCCGTCCTGGATGAAACTCTCGACATAGGCGTAGTCGCCGTAGTTCAGGCCGCGCTTCTGTCGCAACTCGATCATCAAGAGGCCGTTAAAGGTTCGATGTTCGCCCAGATACGAGCCGGCCAAGTAGAGAGGATAGAAGTCATCATCAGCGCGCGTGATGCCGAGCGGGTGGCCCATGGACACGGCATTGGCGCGGGCGTCTTTCTCGACGATCAGCACCTCGCCGGCGTGAGCGGGGGGCGGCGAAAGTTTTTTGTGTGGCTTGCCCTGGGCGGGCAGGGCAGAAAAGCGTGCCGCGAAGTTTTCGGGAAAGCCGTCAGGATACCCGCCCGCCACGCCCACGATCAGGCGATCCTGGGTGAACATGTCGGCGTAGAAGCGGCGGACGTCATCCAGGCGGATGGCTCGCAGGCCGGCAACCGTGCCCGCGGTGGGATGGCCGTAGGGATGGCTTTTGCACATGAGCGCGGTCAGGGCCTGCTTGCCCAGATCCTCGTCGTCGTTGCCCCGCAGAGTCTTGGTGATGAAGTCGAGCGCATCCTGGCGGTGGCGGGTGAAGTCCTCGCGGGCGAAGCGCGGGGTCAGTATCTGCTCTGCCAAGAGATCGGCGAAAGCCGCCAGATTGTCCCGATGAACCGAGCCCTCGAAGACAAACGTGTCCGTGTCACCGTAGGTGTCGATCGCTGCCGCCATGGGATAGAGCACGTCCAGCACTTCGGCCCAGGAACGGCGCTGGGTTCCCGCCGCGCCGAGCATGGCCGCGGTCAGCGCGGCGAGACCGTCCTTGCCCGTGGGATCGTCGGCCGCGCCCACCTGGAAGAGCAGGCGAATGGCGACCAGGGGATTGTCAGGCGCGGGCAATCGCACAATCCGCGGGCCTTGGGGGACCAAGGCCGCTCGTCGCGCGGGCGAAGCGGCAGCGGCAGGTCGGCGGGAGGCGAGGGCGCCCGCCGCCGCAACGGCGATGGAAAGCAACATGATGGGTATTCTCCGTCGTTTCACGGGGCTTCCGGTTGCAGGGTGACAACGGTGCGGTTTTGCGGCGTGAAGTAGGTGCGCGCCACGCGCTGTACGTCAGCGCCCTTCACCTGGGCCAGGCGGGCGAAGTATTCGTCAATGGCGGCGAGACGTCCGTCGAGGGCCAGAAACTCGGCCCCCACCAGGGCGACGTGGTCTGCGGTCGCGAGCTGGGCCGCAAAGGCATAGCGCGCATGCGAGAGCACCTCGCCCAGGGTCTTGCCGTCCACCCCCTCGCTCGCGATGCGAGCGATCTCCTTGTCGATAGTGGACTCGACGTAGGCTATGTCCTTGGCCTGCTTCACTCGGGCCAGCACGAGGAACAGGTTGGGATCCACGTGTCGTCCTTGGCCGCCCTCCAGGGTCTCCACCTTCTGCTCGTCGAGCACGAGCTGCTTGTGCAAGTGCGATCGCTCAGCAAAGAGCAGCTCAGTCAAGACCTCGAGAGCCGCTCCGTCGATTGACTTGGTGGAAAATTCTGGCGAGTGATAGCCGACAAACAATATGGGCAGGCTGGCGCCCTTCCAGGGAACCGTCACGCGTTGTTCGCTGCTCTGGGGTGGCTCGACCGGGACCGGCGGCCGTGCCGGCCCCTTGGCCCAGGTACCGTACGCCTTCTCGATCGGCGCAAGCACGGCGGCGGGGGTGACGTCGCCGACCACCAGCAGGATCACGTTGTCGGGTCGATAGTAGCGGTCGAAGAACTGGCGCGAATAGGCGAACTGGTTGGGCATGTCCTCGATGTCGCGCAGAAATCCAATGGTGGTGTGCTTGTAGCTGTGCACGGTGAAGGCGTGGTCGTAGAGCGCCTCGGACATCTTCTGCAACGGATCCGACGAGCTCTTGTTGTATTCGCCCAGAACCGCGCGGGCCTCTTTCTGGAATGAAGCCTCGTCGTATTTCAGATTGCGAAAGCGGTCAGCCTCGATCTCGATGACCTTGGCCAACGCGGATTTGCCGGCCAGGATGTGGTACACGGTCAGGTCCTCGGCGGTGAACGCGTTGGAATCGGCGCCCATGGCCTTGATCTCGGCGTTGTAGCGCTCGGTCGTATAGCGCTCGGTCCCGCGGAACATNNGTGCTCGAAGAAATGCGCGAAGCCAGACTTGCCCGGTTCGACTTCGTTGCGGCTACCGGTGCGCACCACCGAGTAGTAGGCCACCAAACCCGGTGAGTCGTAGGGCACGACGAAAATGCGCAGTCCGTTGGCCAGCACCTTCTCGGTGAACGGGAAGGGGAAAGCTGATTTTTGCGAGGTCAAGGGCGTACCTCCTGGCCGCGGCGTGGGCGCGGCGCCAGTCGAAGAAGAGAACAGGGTGGCGACTGCCACGAGACGGACGAGGGACTTCATGAGCAACACGATCAGAGGAGTGATCTCAGTACATACGGCAGGATACCGCCGTGCTGGTAGTAGGCCGACTCTTGTTGTGTGTCGATGCGCACGCGCACGGCGAAGTGGTCTTCCGATCCGTCGGGCCGGGTGATGCGGATGGCGATCTGGCGGTGGGCTGGCGGCGCATCGAGGAAGTGGGGCAAGCCCAGGGTTTCGAAGACTTCCTCGCCGTCGAGGCCCAGACTGTGTGCGCTCTCGCCGGGCAGAAACTCCAGCGGCAGCACGCCCATGCCCACCAAATTCGAGCGGTGGATGCGCTCGAAGCTTTCGGCGAGAACCGCGCGCACGCCGAGCAGACGCGGACCCTTGGCCGCCCAGTCGCGCGANNGCGCGACGAGCCGCAGCCGTAGTCACGTCCGGCCAGTACCAGCAGAGGGACGTGGGCGGCCTGGTACTTCGTTGCGGCATCGTAGATGGGCATGATTTCGCGGCCGGGCAGATACCGGGTGACGCCGCCCTCGCTGCCGCGGACCAGCAGGTTCTTGAGACGAAGGTTGGCAAAGGTCCCGCGCACCATGACCTCGTGGTTGCCGCGACGGGCGCCGTAGGAATTGAAGTCCTTGGGCTCGATGCCCAGACCGACGAGGTAGCGCCCGGCTGGGCTGTCGGGTTTGATTGTGCCAGCGGGCGAAATGTGATCGGTGGTGATGCTGTCACCGAGCACAGCCAGCACGCGCATACCGCCGAGTTCGTCCGTCGCGACGGGCTTGGCCGGCATGTCCACGAAATAGGGCGGATGCTTGACGTAGCTGGAGCCTTCGTCCCACGCGTAGGTCGCCGCCTGCGGAACCCGGATGTCCCGCCAGCGGGAATCGCCCTCAAACACGGTGGCGTATGCCTGGGTGAACATGGCGGGCTTGACTGCCGCCAGCGCGGCTTGGATCTCGGCCTGCGACGGCCAGATGTCGCGCAGGAAGACCGGCCGGCCAGCGCGGTCGTCACCCAACGGTTCCTTCTCGAGATCGATGTCCACCCGACCGGCCAATGCAAAGGCCACGACTAGGGGAGGCGAGGCCAGGTAGTTGGCGCGAACCTCGGGGTGCACGCGGCCCTCAAAGTTGCGGTTGCCCGACAGGACTGACGCCACCACCAACCCGCGTTCCTCGATGGCCTGCGAAATCGGCGCGGCCAGTGGACCGGAGTTGCCGATACAGGTCGTGCAGCCGTAGGCAACCACGTGAAAGCCGAGGGCCTCCAAATGGGGCAACAGGCCCGCCTCTTTCAGGTAGGCGGTGACCACTCGCGATCCTGGCGCCAGCGATGTCTTTACCCAGGGCTTGCTGGCCAGGCCACGCTCGACGGCCTTCTTGGCCAGAAGGCCCGCGATCATGAGCACCGGCGGGTTGGATGTGTTGGTACAACTAGTGATCGCAGCCAGCACCACGGAGCCGTGCTTCAGGCTCGGATCCGCGGGCAGGCCCGACGGGGACTTGCCAGCATCGGGCTTGCTGGGTCTCGCCAGCGAGGGCAGGGCGGCTGCAAACGACTTTCCGATCTGGGACAGGGGAACTCGTTCCTGGGGCCGGCGCGGCCCTGCCACGCAGGGCTCGATGCTCGCAATATCGAGATCGACGATCTTGCTGTATTGGGCTTCGGGCGTATCGTCCGTCGCGAACAGGCCCTGCTCGCGGCAGTAGGCCTCCACCAGGGCGATGGATTCCTCGGATCGGCCCGAGAATCGTAGGTAAGCTATGGTTTCTTCGTCGATGGGAAACAGTCCGCAGGTGGCGCCATATTCGGGCGCCATGTTGGCGATGGTCGCGCGATCCGCGAGCGGCAGTTTCGCGACGCCGGGGCCGAAGAACTCGACGAACTTCCCCACCACGCCCAGCTTGCGCAGGAGTTCAGTCACGGTGAGCACCAGGTCGGTGGCGGTGGCACCCTCGCGCAACCCGCCGGCCAGCCGCACACCGACCACCTGGGGAACCAGCAGAGGGATGGGCTGGCCCAACATGGCGGCCTCGGCTTCGATGCCGCCCACGCCCCAGCCCAAAACGCCCAGGCCGTTGATCATGGTGGTGTGCGAGTCGGTGCCTACCACTGTGTCGGGATAGGCCTGCATGACGCCGGCGCGTTCTGGATCGGCAGCGGCGAACACCACGCGGGCCAGGTGCTCGAGGTTGACCTGGTGAACGATGCCGGTATTGGGCGGCACCACGGCGAAATTGCGAAAAGCGGATTGGCCCCAGCGCAGGAGCGCGTAGCGTTCCTGGTTGCGCGCAAACTCGATCTGGTTGTTGCGCGCCAGGGCCTGGGGGTGGCCGTATTCATCCACCTGCACCGAGTGGTCGATGACCAACTCCGCCGGAAAGAGGGGGTTGATGCGGGTAGGATCGCCGCCCGCGCGCTGGGTGGCGGTGCGCATGGCCGCCAGATCCACGATCGCGGGCACGCCAGTGAAGTCCTGCATGATCACCCGCGCCGGCATGAACGCGATCTCGCACGCCGGCTCGGCCTCCGGTTGCCAGCGTGCCACGGCCTCGATCTGTCGGGAAGTGACCGAGGTGCCGTCCTCGCGCCGCAGCAGGTTTTCGAGAAGGATTCTCAAGGAAAACGGAAGCCGATCGAGTGGCCGGCCGGCGGCCTGCAGCGCGGCCAGGCGGAAGATCTCGAAACTGCGGTTGCCGACCCGCAACGCGGAGCGAGAGCCAAACGAATCAAGCATGCCGGTAGTGCTAGCAAAGCGCCGCGGCGGCGTCGACCGCAATAGTCCCGTGTTCTTCCACGCATCAACCGTCGGAGCCTGGCTTGGGCGCGGCCGCGTACTCTTCTAGCTTGCGGTATAGCGTCTTACGATCCAGCCCTAGCCGCAAAGCCGCACGCGTCTTGTTGCCGCCCTCGGCATCGAGCACCCGCTCGATGTATTCACGTTCGAGTTGGTCCAGGGTTAGCCCCTGCGCCACCGCCGTAGACAGCCGATCCTGGCTCTTGCGTTCACGCGTGACCGGCGGCAAATCGTCGGGGCCAATCAGCTCGCCCTCGGCCAGCGCCACCGCACGTTCAACCATGTTTTCCAGTTCGCGCACGTTGCCGGGAAAGGTGTAGGCGAGGATGATCTTCTTGGCCTCCTCGGTGAAGCCGCGCAGCGCCTTGCCCGCCCGCGTAGCCGAGCGGGCCAAAAAATGCTCGGCCAGGGGCAGCACGTCCTCGCTGCGACCGCGCAGCGGTGGCAGATGAATCTGCACCACATTGAGCCGGTAGTAGAGGTCTTGGCGAAGCTGTCCGTCGCGCAGGTACACCGCCAGATCACGATTGGTGGCCGCGATCACCCGCACGTCCACCCGTTCGACCTTGTTGGTGCCGAGAGGCCGCACCTCGCCGTCCTGCAAGATGCGCAGCAACTTGGGTTGCAGGAGCAGCGGCATCTCGGCGATCTCGTCGAGGAACAGCGTGCCGCCGTCGGCCTCTACGAACAGACCCTCGCGGTCGGTGCGTGCCGTGGAATGGGCGCCACGCGCGTAGCCGAAAAGCTCGCTCTCCAGCAGGGTTTCGGGGATGGCGGAGCAATTCACCGCCACAAACGGGCGTGCCTTGCGCGGACCGTGGGCATGGATGGCGCGCGCCACCAGCTCCTTGCCGGTGCCCGAATCACCGGTGATGAGCACGCTGGCGGGCGAGCCGGCCACGCGACGAATGAGACTGAAGACCTCCTGCATCGCGGGCGAGCGACCGATGAGGTTGTCCAGTCGGTCGCGCCGGCTGACCTCTTCGCGCAGGCGCACCACCTCCGAACGCAGGGCCCGCTCCGCCAGCGCCTTGTCGATGGTGAGCAGGAGGCGATCCATCTCGAACGGCTTGATGAGGAAGTCGTACGCTCCCAGCTTGACCGCGCGGATGGCCGTGTCGATCGATCCGAAGGCAGTGATGGTGATGACGTAGGGGCAGGGCTCGACGGCGCGAATTTCGCGCAGCAGATCCAGTCCGTCGATCTCGGGCATCTTCACGTCGGATACCACCAAATCGACGCCGCCCCGCTTGACGCGCTCCAGGCCAGCGCGACCGTCGTTGGCGACCTCGACCGTGAAGCCCTCGTGCTCCAACTCTTCCTTGAGATAGTCGCGCATGGCAGCGTCGTCGTCGACGACCAGGATGGCGGCCCGAGCCCGCACGCGGGTGGTGGGAACTTGGTCGATCGTGCTCGGGGGACTGGCCATGCTGCGCAGGGCGCTCCGTCGCGCGGAAGCCATGCCGAGTAATCCTTGCCCATCCGCGCCGGTTGAGCAAGCGCGCTCGCTAGCGCGGCACGACGTCTGGCCCCTAGAGAGCCCGAAGTCGCGAGACCGTTTTGGGCAGCGCGAGGCCCCGCTTGCTGAGTCTCTGCTACTCGACAACCGGGGCGGGCGTATTGCCGCCTGCTTGGGGTCGCTCGGTCACGCTGCCTGCGGGCAGGAACACGCGCAGCACGGCGCCACCCTGGGGGGCATCGCCGACTTCGATCCAGCCTTCGTGATCCTTGACGATGCCCTTGCTCACCGCCAGGCCCAGCCCGCTGCCCTGGCCCGGGTCCTTGGTGGTGAAGAACGGTTCGAAAATCTTGTCGCGGTCCGTGACGGGAATGCCGGGCCCCGTGTCACTCACCTGCAGCATGAAATAGGGCGAAGGCGGCGAAAGCGCCAAACCCTCCTTGCGCCGGACTACCTGTTCCAGGTCGACGGTCAAGCTGCCGCCGTCCTTCATGGCGTGAATCGCATTCATTACGATGTTCAGGCAGACCTGCTGAATCTGGTCGGGGTCGCCGGGAATCGGTTGCAACTCAGGTGCGGCGCGCACCCTCACATCGATGTGTTGGCGCTTGACCAACTCCTCCACGAAACTCAGCGCTTCGCGCACCACCCGGGCGACATCCACCTGGGTCAGGCAGGGCCGGCTCTTGCGGGAAGCATCCAGTACCTGGTGGATGATTTTGGCGATGCGCTCGACCTGCTCAGTGATGATGGTGGCGTTCTTCTGCACTTCAGCGGAATCGCCGGGACGCCGGGCCAGGGTGCGGGCGCGGCCGCCGATCACGTTGAGCGGCGTCCCCACTTCATGCGCGATCTCGGCGGCGACCTGGCCCACCGTGGCCAGTTTCTCGGCGCGGCGCAGGTGCATTTCCATAGTCTGGCGGGCCGCGGTGGCGCGGGCCTCTTGCTCGCGGGCCTCACGCAGGTAGTTCATCATCTTGTTGAATTGGCCGGCAAGACTGCCGATCTCGTCATCGCGGCCGGGCAGCACAGCGCGGGTCAGGTCACCCTGGGCCACGGCGTCGATAGCCTCGATCAGCCGGCGCAGCGGGTTCACCACCCGCCGACGCAGGGTCAAGTAGAGCAGGATGCCGAAGGCAATAATCCCGAGGACGAGGAAGGGCAGCAGGCGCCAGCCGGTTCCCATGACCTCGGCGTTGATGAAGCTGCTGTCACAAACCAAACCCAGAAAAGCGCTGGTCTGGCGATCCGGCGCACCGGGCTGGGCGTTGTGCAGGGGAATTGCCATCGCGTAGAAGAGCGGCATGCCGGCCGGCTCGAAGAGTTGGCCCACCGGTGCGTCGAGCCGGCTGGCCTGGTCGACCAGGCCGGCCCAGAAATTGTTGGGCTGCTGGGTACCCCAGGCGATGGTTTCCAGACGGAACTGGCCCAGCCGCGCGTTGGCCGAAGCCACGCGAGCAGGCAGCAGGGTGCCCGCCTCGTCGGGCGTCAGCGGTTCGATCCCCGCGGCCAGGGCGTCAGCCATGGCGTGGGCCTCGCCGTCCAGCTTGCGCACCTGATCGGCGCGCAAGACCGCCAGCACGGCCCAGATCGCACAGGCGAGCGCCGCTGCCATGAGCAGGGTGGTGACGATGGCGACCCGAGGTCCGAGCTTCATTGCGATTCTGAAGAATTATAGTACGGTTCGTTCTTCTCAACCTGGGAGGTGTCCTCATGCGTCGAACGCCAAGTTTCTTGATGTTCCTGACAATCGCTTCCGTTCTCGCGCCGGCCGTGGCTTTGGCCCAACCCCCGGTGGTTTCCGAGCCGACGTCAACAGCCAAGTTCAGCGGTGCCACGACTGGCAGCGGCCGCGGCTTTGGGGTTGGTGTGGTCGCACTGTTTGACCCCAGTAACCACACGGTTCCAAACCTGCTTGCGACCTGGGGAGACTCTGGCGGCCGCTTCCACGTCGACGGCATTTTTGGCTTTGATCACACAGACACCACGACGCTGGACTTCGGTGCGCGAGGTTGGTACCACGTTCACGCGGCTTCTTCGGCGGACCTGTCAGCCGGGCTCGGACTTGCCCTTGTTACCTGGAAAAATGGACTCCCAGGCACCGCGACGCCCCCCGCCGGCAGCCGCCAGTGGGACTTCGAGATGGATATCGGCGCGCAGATGCGGGTCTTCGTGGTTCCCAATGTGGCGCTGCTGGTTGGCCTTGGTCTTGGGCTGTACATCCCAGACACAGGATCGAGCACGGTCCGTCTCTCGGGCAACATCATGAATTCGGTCGGTCTCGCATACTACTTCCTGTAATGAAGGACCAGCGCAGCGCTGACGAGCCAGATTTCGTAGTTGTCCGCGGCGCGCGCGAGCACAATCTCGATATCGACGAGCTGGCCATCCCCAAGCGCCAGCTCGTCGTGTTCACCGGGGTGTCGGGTTCCGGCAAATCGTCGCTGGCCTTCGACACCCTGTACGCCGAGGGGCAGCGGCGTTACGTCGAATCGCTCTCGTCCTACGCGCGGCAGTTTCTCGGCCAGCTGGAAAAGCCCAAGTACGATCAGATCCGCGGGCTGTCACCCACCATCGCGATCGAGCAGAAGTCCGCGTCGTCCAACCCGCGCTCCACCGTGGGCACGGTCACCGAGATCTACGACTACTTGCGCGTCCTCTACGCGCGGGCCGGCGAGCAGCGTTGCCACCTGTGCGGGGGCGAGGTGGCGGCACGTTCGGCAGCGGAGATCGTGGACGAGTTGCTCGCCCTGCCGGCGAAGACCCGGGTGACGCTGCTGGCGCCCAAGGCGGCGAATCGCAAGGGTGAGTTTCGCGAAATGTTCGAGGAGGCGCGCAAGGCCGGCTTCGCCCGCGCCCGCGTGGACGGGGTGGTGCAGCGCCTGGACGAGTTGAAGGCGCTGGACAAGAAGAAGCGGCACACGGTGGAGGTGGTGGTGGACCGGCTGGCCGCGGACTCCAGCCAGCGCGCGCGCCTGAACGACTCGGTCGAGACCGCCCTGCGCGCCGGCAGTGGAACCGTGCTGGTCGAGGTAGAGGGCGAAGATCAGGTGCGCGCCTACAGCGAGGAGCGCGCTTGCCCGAACTGCGGCGTGGGACTTCCCGAGCTTTCGCCCCCATCATTTTCTTTCAACAGCCCACTCGGCATGTGCGTGGATTGCAACGGGCTCGGCTCCAAACTGGAAGTCGATCCCGACTTGGTGGTGCCCAACCCGAATCTGTCGCTTCTCCAAGGTGCCATCGAGCCATGGGGCGAGCGTCTGGCGCGCGACGACGGCTGGACCTCGCGCATCGTCGAGGGGTTGCGGCGTGAGTTCGGCATTCCCCTCGACAAGCCGTGGAAGCAACTCACCCCGCGCCAGCGCGAGATCGTGCTGTTCGGAACCGGCGAGCGCCGGGTTCAAGTGAGCTGGTCGGGCCGGCACGGCGCAGGCTCGTGGGCGATTCGGTTCGAAGGCGTGGCCAACAACATCAGACGCCGGCTGACCGACACGCATTCGGAGATGATGCGGCAGTGGCTGGGCCGCTATTTTCGCGAACAGCCTTGCCGAGCCTGCAAGGGCAAGCGGTTGCGGCCTGAGTCGCGCGCGGTTTTCCTGGCGGGCAAGAGCATCGTGGATGTGACCGGCATGACCGTGGGCGAGGCAGCCGAGCACTGCGCGACCATGCCACTGCGCGGGGCGCGCGCCCAGATTGCGGCCGAGCTGCTCAAGGAGGTGCGCACCCGGCTGGGCTTCCTGCTCAATGTCGGGCTCGACTATCTGACGCTGGACCGAGTGGCTTCCTCGCTCTCCGGTGGCGAGGCGCAGCGGATTCGTCTGGCTTCGCAGCTCGGCTCCGAGCTGTCGGGCGTGATGTACGTGCTCGACGAGCCCTCGATTGGCCTGCACCAGCGCGACAACCTGCGCCTGATTGCCACCCTTCGCCGGCTGCGCGATTTGGGTAACACCGTCATCGTGGTGGAACACGACGCAGAAACCATCCAGTCTGCTGACCATGTGGTCGATTTCGGGCCGGGCGCGGGCCGCCTGGGCGGGCGAGTGGTGGCGGCTGGTCCCCCTGAGGAGCTGCGCGACCATCCGCAATCACTTACCGGCCGCTATCTGGCCGGGCTGGAGCGTATTGAGATCCCGGAGCGCCGTCGGCCGCCCTCGGGCTGGATCACCTTGCGGGGCGCGCGCGAACACAATCTGAAGGATGTGACGGTCAAGATTCCGCTCGGCGTGCTGGTGGCGGTCACCGGCGTGTCAGGTGCGGGCAAGTCGTCGCTGATCAACGGAACCCTGCACCCGGCGCTGCGCCGCAAGTTGCTCGGCGGCTTCGATCCGGTCGGGGCCTTTTCCGCGCTGGAAGGTATCGAGGCCATCGACAAGGTGGTCGACATCGACCAGAAGCCGATTGGCCGCACCCCGCGCTCGAACCCGGCGACCTACACCAAGGCGTTCGATTTCATTCGCGAGATCTACGCTTTGACCCCGGAAGCCAAGGTCTATGGCTTCGGCCCGGGACGTTTTTCTTTCAATGTGAAGGGTGGCCGCTGCGAGGCCTGCGAAGGGGATGGCGTGCGCACGGTGGAAATGCACTTCCTCGCCGACGTGCACGTGACCTGCGAGGTGTGCCGCGGCCGTCGCTACAACGAGGCTACCCTGCGGGTCAAGTGGAAGGGGCTCGATATCGCGCAGATGCTGGACAAGACGGTGGCCGAGGCGCTCCAGCTCTTCGAGCACCACCACGGGCTGTCGCACATCTTGAAGACATTGGACGACGTTGGGCTGGGCTACATCGCGCTCGGGCAGTCGGCGACCACGTTGTCGGGAGGCGAGGCGCAGCGGGTGAAGTTGTCGCGTGAGCTGGCCAAGCGAGGCACGGGCCGCACCCTCTATGTTCTCGACGAGCCGACCACGGGTTTGCACTTTGATGACGTCAAGCGCCTGCTGGCCGTGCTCGGCCGCCTGGTCGACGCGGGCAACACCGTACTGGTCATCGAGCACAACCTCGACGTGATCAAGACCGCAGACTACGTCATCGATCTTGGGCCCGAGGGGGGAGCCCAGGGCGGTGAAATCGTCGCCGCCGGCACCCCCGAGGAGGTGGCGAAGGTAGCGAAGTCATATACTGGCCAGTTTCTGGCGGACATCCTTGGCGGCGTCCGGCGCGGGGAAGCCAAGCAGAGCCGGAATTCGAAGTAGGAGGCCGGTACCCCGGGGTCGGAGACGGGGTCCGTGGGCGCTCTCGGCGATCAACAACCGACGCTTCTTGAAAACGACCTACGCCCGCGCTGGAGGTTCAGTGAGAGCCCGTCAGTTTTCGAAGATGAAGTTCGGCCCCAGGTCGTAGTTCAGGGCGGATAGGCCGTGGTCCGCGATGGTGAAGGACCAGTCGGGCTCCACCATGGTACTCGTCATGGTCAGGCCGCCGGGACCGTGGCCGGCCATCGCCAGATAGTTGATCGCGTGATTCACGTCCGAGGCGACGAGCGTGGGGGAGGCGATGTAATTGTTCGTGAGCGAGACCCAGACGACGGCATAGGTGTCGGTCGTGTTCAAGGTGACGGGCGTGGAGAGGGCGGCATAGCGGTAGACGCCGGTAGCGGGGTCGGAGGCGCTCACGTTGACCGTGCCCAGGAGAGCATGGGTGGTCAGGTCGTACACCGCGACTGGGACGGTGGCGAAGCTCTCGCCGCCGTTGGGCAGGCTGCAGAGATTGGAATCATAGGCGCCGAGCTGGGTGATGGTGATCGCCTGGTTGGCCGTGAATTCGAAGCCTTCCAGGTAACTACCCTGGGTATAATTGAAGCCCCCGACGCTTGCGTCCTTGGGCACCGTGAGGGCGACGTTGCCGCTCCCGGCTTGCGCCGGTGTCGGCGTGCCGCCGCTTCCGCAGGCCGTCAGAACCACGGCTAGCGCCCCCGTTCCCAGGTAAAGGACAAAGGAAGAAGGGTGGTTCCCAGCTTGAATTCCCATGGTGATTCCTCGTTCGAAGTGAATCGAAAAGCTTGGCTCGATTTCCGAATTCCGCCACCACAGACTGAATTCATTGGAAACGATTTTCGAGAAGCTCCAGTTGGGCATCGCCGCGAGCGCGGCATCATCCCAGCCTGCGCGATCCTCAGCTGGCCGTCGGGTCCGACGAGACGCCCGCTCGATGGCCATGTGCATCGACGAAGGCTCCCAGCACGCAGGCCGCGATCGATCTAACTTGTCTGTTGACAGTTGGCCGCGGGTCGGGCGTTATCGGTTGCCAGGGCCACGCCCGGCCCTTCAACCAAGCAGGGGACTTGACATGAAGCTTCGCCCAGCACCTCCGGACACGAACCTGGTCGAACGAGGGGAGATTCTCGACGCGGTGGGGATGTCCCGCGTCCTGCGCCGCATTGCTTTCGAGATCGTCGAGCGCAACGGTCCCGCGCCCTATCTGGTGGGCATCCGCACTGGCGGCGCGGTGCTGGCTGAGCGCATGGTCGAGATGCTGGCTGCAAGTGGCGAAAGCCGACCGGTGCTGGGAGCCATCGACATCACGCTCTACCGCGACGACGTGTTTCTCGGCCTGCCCAAGCCCGAAATCGGGGCCACCGAGCTACCCGAGAGCATCGAAGGCCGTACCGTGGTGCTGGTCGACGACGTGCTGTTCACCGGCCGCACGGTGCGCGCCGCCATGGACGTGCTGGCCGATTATGGCCGGCCCCGCGCGGTCCAACTGGCCGTGCTGGTCGACCGCGGTCGGCGCGAGCTACCCATCCAGCCCGACTACGTGGGCGTGCGCCTGCAGACCACCTCAGATCAGTCGGTGCGCGTGATGCTGGCCGATCGCGGGGAGACCGACCGGGTCGTCCTGCGAGAGAGGATCGCCAAATGACCAAGGGATTCACCCAGCGACATCTGCTCGGAATGGAGACGCTGACCCGGGAGGAGATCACCACCATCCTCGATCTGGGCGAGCGCTTCCTGGAGATCGCGGATCGGCCCATCAAGAAGGTGCCCACCCTGCGCGGCAAGACGGTCATCAACTTGTTCCTGGAGCCGTCGACGCGCACCCGCACTTCATTCGAGATTGCGGCCAAGCGCCTGTCGGCCGACGGGGTCAACTTCACCGCCTCCTCGTCGTCCACGGTCAAGGGCGAGACGCTCATCGATACAGCGATGAACTTGGATGCCATGAATCCGGACATCGTGGTCATCCGCCACGCCCAGGCCGGCTCGGCTTTGCTGCTCAGTCAGCGCATCCGCGCCGCGATTGTAAACGCGGGCGACGGCGCGCACGAACACCCGACCCAGGCGCTGCTCGATGCCTCGACCATTCGCGCGCACAAGAAGAAGATCGAAGGGCTGACCGTGGTGATCTGCGGAGACATCGATCACAGCCGGGTGGCCCGCTCCAACATCTTCGCTTTGCGCACCCTGGGCGCACGCGTGCGGGTGGCGGGGCCGCGCTCGCTTCTGCCCGTGGGAGTGGAAGACCTGGGCTGCGAGGCATTCGACCGCATCGAGCCGGCATTGGAAGGCGCCGACGTGGTCATGATGCTGCGGATCCAACTGGAACGGAAAGCGGGCAATCGCTTCCCCAACACGCGCGAATACGCGCGCTACTTCGGCCTGAACCCACGCCGTTTGGCCCTGGCCAAGCCCGACGCCATCGTCATGCACCCCGGCCCGATGAATCGGGGCGTGGAGATCGATCCCGGCGTGGCCGACGGTCCGCGTTCCGTGATCCTAGAGCAGGTCAGTCGGGGCGTGGCCATCCGCATGGCCGTCCTTTACCTCTTGGGCGGCGGCAGCGGCGAAGGAATGGAGTGAGGCGCAACCCTTACCTGAGGAGCTGGTTTCATGCCTGACATTCTTCTGCGCGGCGGTCGGGTGATCGATCCCATGCGCGAATTCGACGCCCAGGCGGACGTCTTGTGCAAGGACGGGAAAATCGCGCGCATCGAGCGCGGCTTGGCGGTGCCAGGTGCCAAGGTCATCGAGGTCAAGGACCGCTGGGTGGTGCCTGGACTCATCGACCTGCATGTGCACCTGCGCGAACCGGGCCAGGAATACAAAGAGAACATCGAGACCGGGACGGCCGCGGCGGCGGCGGGCGGTTTTTCTGCCGTGTGCTGCATGCCCAACACCAGCCCGCCCAACGACACGCGCGCGGTGACCGACTTGATCGTCCAGCGGGCGCGCGATAAGGGCGTGGTGCGCGTCTATCCCATCGGCTGCATCACGCAGGGCCAGAAGGGCGAAACCCTGGCCGACATGGGCGAGCTGCAAGAGGCCGGCTGCGTGGCCGTGTCCGACGATGGCCATGGCGTGATGAACAGCGAAGTCATGCGCCGAGCCTTGGAGTACGCGCGCAGCTTCCGCATGCCGCTCGTGCAGCACTGCGAGGACAGCGCGCTTTCGGCCGGCGGTGCCATGCACGAGGGTATGGCCTCCACCCGCTTCGGGATTCGCGCGCAGCCGGCGGCGGCGGAATCTGCCATGTTGGCCCGCGATCTGGAACTGGTGGCGCTGACCGGCGGTCGCTACCACATGGCCCACATCAGTTGCGCTGAATCGGTGCGCCTGATTCGCGAAGCCAAGCGGCGCGGCTTGCCCGTCACCTGCGAGGTGACCCCGCACAACCTGATGCTGACCGACGAGGCCTGCGCCGGCTACGACACTTCTTTCAGGATGAACCCGCCCCTGCGCTCGGCGAGCGATCAGGCGGCGCTGCGTGCGGCGTTGGCCGACGGCACCATCGACGCTATCGCTACCGATCACGCACCCCACTCGCCGGTTGAAAAGGAAGTCGAGTTCGAGCAGGCGGCCAATGGAGTCATCGGGCTGGAAACCGCGCTGGGCCTGGCCCTGGAGCTAGTGGAGGCGGGCGTGTTGACGCCGGCCGGGCTGGTCATGCGCATGTCCGCCGGCCCGGCCAGGGTGCTGGGCCTGCCCGGCGGCAGCCTCGCCCCGGGTGGCCCGGCTGACGTGACCGTCATCAATCCCCACGCAGCCTGGACTTGCGATCCCACGCGGTTCCATTCCAAGGCGCGCAATACCCCCTTTGCGGGACGCAACATGCGTGGCCGGGCGGTGCTGACTGTGGTAGGTGGAACAATAGTTTTTTCCGAGGAAAGCTTCGTTGCCTGACGACAAGAACGCGTTGACCCCAGCCCTGCTCGCTTTGGAAGACGGAACCGTCTACCGGGGCTTCGGTTTTGGTTCGGCCGGCGACATGACCGGCGAGCTGGTCTTCAACACCGCCATGACCGGCTATCAGGAGGTGCTGACTGATCCCTCGTACCGCGGGCAGATCGTGATGATGACGGCGCCCGAGATCGGCAACGTGGGCGTGAACCCCGAGGACTTCGAGTCGGACCGGCCCTACTGTGCCGGCTTCGTGGTGCGCGATCTGTCGCCGCGTGTGTCCAACTGGCGCGCGCAGGGTACGCTAGCTGACTTGATGGAGAAGTCGGGCGTGGCTGGAATCACCGGCGTCGACACCCGCGCCATTACCCGGCGTTTGCGCATCGGCGGTGCCCAGCGTGCGGTGGTCACGCGCAAGATCGACGACCCCAATGCCGCGGTGGCTATGGCCCGGTGCTCGCCCTCCATGGAAGGGCAGGACCTGGCCAAGGACGTGACCTGCAGCAAGCCCTACCAGTGGGACGAAGGCTTGTGGCAGGCGCCCGGCAGCAAGATCCCGGTGCCGCCGGTGCGCCACCGGGTGGTAGCCTACGATTTCGGCATCAAGCGCGGGATCCTGCGCCGCCTGCGACAGAACGCCTGCGCGGTCACCGTCGTGCCGGCGGCCACGGGCGCGCGCGACGTTCTGGACATGAAGCCCGACGGCATTTTCCTTTCCAACGGTCCGGGCGATCCCGCGGCGGTGTCCTACGCGGTGGAGGCTGCGGCCGAGCTGTGCGGAAGCGGCAAGCCCATCTTCGGCATCTGCCTGGGCCACCAGATTTTGGGGCTCGCCCTGGGTGGCAAGACCTACAAGCTGAAGTTCGGCCACCACGGCGCCAATCACCCGGTGATGGATCTGTCCACGCGCAAGGTGGAGATCACCTCGCAGAACCACGGGTTTGCGGTGGATGTGGGCTCGTTGCAGGGCAAGGCAGTGCTGTCGCATATCAACCTGAACGATCAGACCGTCGAGGGCATGCGCCACGACCGGCTGCCCATCTTCAGCGTGCAGTACCACCCCGAGGCGTCGCCGGGGCCCAACGATCCGAGCTACCTGTTCGGGCGTTTCGTCAAGATGATGGACGAGCAGGCGCGGTGAGCGACGACGGCACAGGCAGGCCGCGTCCGGAAGCCGGCCTTATCCACGCTCTGCTCGACCAGTTGGCGAGTGAGTTTGCGGCAGCGCCATTTCGCGAACAGATTGCAGCCGCGCGCGAGGAGTACTTCGCACGTGCGGGCAAGGTCTTCGAGGACGACGCGGAGGTGTACGAGGCCCGCTTGGTGGCGTTCTTGGAATGGTACGTGGTGGAACGGCCGCTGCCCGAAGGCCGCCCACCGGTGCTAGTGGCGCTAGAGCGCACCCCGGCCGATGCGGGCAACGCCGACCAACGGTTGGCCCTGGCCCGTATCGCCACCAGCCACCGCAGCCTGTTCGACATCGCCGAGGTGAAGGGAAATCGGGTCGAGTTGGAAGACATCCTGGGCGGGGCGCGCTTCTCGGTCGTCGAACGGCGTAGCACCATCGGTTTCGAGGAGGGCGCCATCGTGGAAGCGCGTGTGGTGTGGGACGGCGCGGATCCGCTCTTCGCCAAGACCTTCCTCTTTCACCCGCGCGACGCCCGCACCGAAATCCTGAACCTGGTCGACGACTCGCTGATGGTCGGGGCCAGCAAGGACGACATCATGGGCAAGCTTTCCCAGCTCTACCTGCGCTGGCACCGCCACGGACATTTGAACGCCGGGCGAATCTACAAAGGCGGTCACACCGGCAACACCGCCGGGCCGGTGGCTATCTAGCTACTTCACCACAGAGAGCACAGAGAACACAGATATCGGATAGGAAGACGGGGTTTGCGATGCGCAGAACCCAAGCCTTCCTTCTCCGATCCTGCGGCTCGCTCGTGCACGATGTCCCTGCGGCGACCGCGTCCGCAGCAACGGCAGGTTGGGCAGCGTTCCCGTGATATGGCTGATATTGCCATCTAGGTATGGTAGTATCGGCGGTATGAAGAAGACTCTGCACATCGACGAGGAACTGCTTCGGCATGCCAAGGTTGCGTGCCATGCCAGCACCGACACGGACACGGTTAGGCTCGGCCTTGAGGCGCTGGTTCGGCACGCCGCCTATGAACGGTTGCGCGCGCTTCGTGGCGCGGAGCCACGCGCTCGCGATGTGCCCCGCCGAAGGGAGCATCCGAGAAGCCGTAGGGCAGCGTGATGGTCTTGGTGGATACTTCGGTCTGGATTCGGTTCCTGGCTGGCCGTGAGCCATTTGCCAGCGGCCTTGACGAACTTCTTGGTCGCGACGAAGTAGTTGGACACGAGATGGTTTTCGGCGAGTTGCTGATCGGCGATCTAGGTGGCGGAAGAAGGAATCTTCTCGAAGCCTACGCGCAGATGCATCACGCAAACACGGTCGCCCACCCTGAAGTCGTGGAATTTGTGCGTGCGCGACGACTATTCGGGCGAGGTGTAGGCTGGATCGACGTAAACATCCTGGCATCCGCAGTGGTAGGGGGATTCCAGATGTGGACTGCAGATCCGCGCTTCTCCACCTTGGCCGATGAACTTCGGGTCGCCTACTCTGCAATCCCTTCGTAGTCCGCCCAACCAATAGTGTTTGCTGGCAAGCAGGATCGCACGAGACGGGACACAGGTCCATCGGGAGGAGGCCACGGTGGTTGGGTCGGGCGATGGCGTGCCAGCAAACAGGAGTTGGACTAAGCCGCGGGTTCGAGGGTATGGGGAAACTGGCTACCGGGATGGCCGTTCTTGGCCTTGCAGGTGGCCGCGCGGTCGCTCGGCCCGCCGGTGTTCGTGGGACCTGGGTCGACGGCTGGGGATGGCCCGAGCGCCAGGACGGGATTCTCAAGGACGGGGATAGACGCCCACACTGCGGCTAACCCGCGCAACTTGCTACGACGACGAAGACTAATGTGGCACATGAGGTGTCGGGGCGGCCAGCAGGGGTGATACCTGGCCTAAGCGGGCAGCTCCGCAAGGAGCGCGCCCCGCAGGCTGGACAGACGAACAGATCGATTCCGTGAGAGCGTGAAGGAGCTCTCGCCACGACGGTGGCGGTTCCGGGCTCGCCGCTGGTTGATGGTCGTCGCCGGAAGCCAACAGGCAGCGGCGGGCGGTTTCGAGCTTGCTTCCGACGTTGGCCGCGGCGACCAGCCCGTAGTGTCGGATTTTCACGAAACGAGCAGGCAGCCCACGTTCTGGATAGTGCGGATATCGTAGCCATCTTCGAGCATGTGGGTGGCGAAAGAATGGCGCAGCGTGTGGGGACTGACCGGTTTCGCGATCCCTGCGGCGTGGGCGGCCCGGCGTGCGGCTCGCTGAATGACGGTTTCGTGCGGGTGGCGGCGACGGACTTTCTGGCTGGTTGGGTCGGGAACGACACGGGTAGGGGCGATCTGCGACGACCGTCACGAGTTCGCCATGTCTCCCCACTTGGCCGGTTCCTGCGGTAGACTGGCGCCACATGACCGCGGTTCTGCAGGACAAGACCATTGTGCTCGGCGTGACGGGCGGCATATCGGCGTACAAGGCGGCCGAGTTGTGTCGGCTGCTGCGCAAGGCCGGGGCGCGCGTCGAGGTTGTCATGACGCCTGCCGCTTGCCAGTTCATCACCCCTCTCACCCTGGAGGCATTGTCGGAGAACCCGGTGGCCACGCAGATGTTCGAGACCACGGCGAAGTCGCATATCGGTCACATCGAATTGGCCTCGCGTGCCGACATGATCGTCGTGGCGCCGGCCACCGCGGATGCCATTGCCCGCTTCGCCGCAGGCATGGCCAACGATCTTCTGGCCGCGGTGGTGCTGGCCACGCGTGCGCCTGTGCTGCTGGCGCCGGCCATGAACCGCAACATGTGGGACAACCCCATCACCCAGGCGAATCTGGCCCGGCTGACTGAGACCGGTCGTTTTTCCACGGTGGGCCCTGACGCAGGCGAGTTGGCTTGTGGCTGGGTGGGCGCCGGTCGGCTGGTCGCGCCCGCCGAGATCGTCGCCGCCATCGAATCGCGCCTTGGCGGTGCGGCCGAGGCGGGCCGCTCCCAGGGCGCGTTGGCCGGCCGTCGCATTGTGGTCACGGCTGGGCCCACCTGGGAAGCGGTGGACGACGTGCGCTTTCTGGGCAATCGATCGTCGGGAAGGATGGGTTTCGCTCTGGCGCAAACCGCTGCCGCGCAGGGCGCTGACGTGACGCTTATTGCCGGGCCAGTGGCCTTGGCCACCCCATCCGCCGTCGCTCGCCGGATTGACGTGGAATCGGCCCTCGAGATGCGCGAGGCCCTGCGTCGCGTGGCTTTGCCGGCCGATGTGGTGGTGATGGCGGCGGCAGTGGCGGATTTTCGGCCGGGCGTGCGCGTGTTGGGCAAACTCTCGCGGCGTGACGCGCGACCAGCCGCCGCCCGTCCGGCGCGCGCCCTGACCCTGGTCGCCAATCCGGACTTGCTGGCCGAGTTGGGGCGCGCCCGCAAGGGGCGGGCACCATTGCTGGTGGGATTTGCCGCCGAGGTCGGCGTGTCGGGCGAGGCCCTGGTCGCGCGCGCGCGGCAGAAGCTGACCGAGAAGGGGTGCGACGTGGTGGTCGCCAATGAGGTGGGCAAGGCAGGTATGGGCTTGGGCGCGGAGTACAACGCGGTTACTATGGTGTTTGCCGATGGCCGTGTCGTCGACCTACCAGCTGATCGCAAGGAAGCTATCGCCATGGAGATATGGAACACGATCAGGACTTTCTATCTCGCGCCTGCCGGGGCGCCGGCGTCGAACAAGTCCAGCCCGGCAGCGCAAGGGCCTACCCCGCTCTCCAACGGCAAGCGCCGCGCCCGCCGCGGCGGGAAGGGTAACCATGTCTAGCGCTTCACGCGAAGAGAAGCTGCGTGCCTACGCAGGCCAGGCCAGCGAACGCTTGGTCGACGCCGGCCAGGTCCTGGCCGCGCGGCAGACCATGGGCGGGCCGGCGCGGGGAAATGTGCCGCCCTGGCCAGGTTCCGAAGACGCGGACTTCCACGGCACCTTGTCCGCCATCTGGGTGTGGTCGCGCGCGCAGGAGCTTTCGGCAAACGATCACTTTTCCCTCAACCTCGCGGCGGCCTGGGATTTCGTGAACAACAGCTGGGAGCATTTCGTCCCCGTGGCGCTCGGTCCCGCAGCCAGCGACGAAGCCGCCTACGACTGCGCCATGGTGCTGCGGGCCGCGCTTGCCGATCCGAAGATCCTGCAATCTGACGGCGAGGACGACCGGCGGCGCGATCGGGCAGCCTCGGCAGCCCGCCTATTGGGGGCGTATGTCAATGACCTGGAGAGCCCCGCCGGGCGCGAGTTCCGCGATCCCGGGTTCTTGGCGTGGAGCCTGGGCGAGTACGCCCGGGCGGTGGGTGACCGAGGGCTCAGCTCGATGGTTCGCCGCTTCGTCGAGGCAGCCTACGGCATGAAGAGCCCGCCGCCCTTCACTTCAGAACCGGCGGCACAGGACGGGCTATTCGACTTCTCGTGCACCACCGCCATGCGGGTGCTGGCGGTGTTGGGCGCCGAGGGCCCCACTCCCTTCATTGGCGCCTGGCTGCGCGAACGGGTCGCGTCCGCGGTCGCGCGCACGTTCGTGCCACGACCCATGGACGAAAACGCCTGGAACGCATGCGCCGCGGTCGCCGCAGGCCGAGCCTTCGCGGTGTCGACCGACCCCGTGTTCTTCGAGATTCACGCCGCGATTCTGTTCGAGCTGGATCGGCGGGCAGAGCAGGGTGCATTGGGCCGCCAACCGGGTTTCTCGGCGGAAACCGCCGCGACCTTCTACTACGCCATGGCGGTGGATGCGCCGCTGGCAAAGGGCTGAGTTTGGAGGATCCGCAGGGCGAACTTCGCGCCATCGCTGCCGGCATCCGGACACACTTGGAGGCGCGGGCGCGCGCCGGTTTGCTGGGAGTGTCGCAGGCTCCTTGCCCGCGCGTGAGTTGCGCCGGGGAGGTGCAGGCCGACGCCCCTGCGCAGGCGATCGCAGTTGTCCATCCGCTCACTGACCCAGCCGATCTGGAGACAGCCTTTTCCGCGGACAGCGAGCCACCGCTGCCCCACGCGGGGCACGGCCTGACCCTGGTGCGCGCCGAGCTGGGTGACTGCCAGCGTTGCAAGCTGGCCAAGGGCCGCCGGCACATCGTGTTCGGCACCGGCTGCCCCGAGGCGCACCTGATGTTCGTGGGCGAGGGACCGGGTGCCGACGAGGACGCGCAGGGCGAGCCCTTTGTGGGCGCAGCCGGGCAACTCCTCACCAAGATGATCCAGGCCATGCAGCTTGCGCGCGAGAACGTGTACATCTGCAACGTAATCAAGTGCCGTCCGCCCGGCAACCGCGACCCTGAGCCCGACGAGGTGGCGGCTTGCGAGCCATTCCTCAAGAAACAGATCGCGGTGGTCCAGCCGCGCGTGATCGTGGCCCTGGGCAAGTTCGCTGCCCACGTGCTGACCGGCGAGAACACACCCATCACGCGGCTGCGCGGCAATCTCAAGCACTATCAGGGCATCCCGGTGATGCCGACCTATCACCCCGCGTATCTTCTGCGCGACGAAAGTCGCAAGCGCGAGGCATGGCACGACCTGAAAGAAGTGATGGGACTGTTGAGGCACATGGGGCTGGCGTGAGTCGAAGCCGGATCCGGTAGCCGGATCCGTGGCTGGAAGCCGGTCACCGGATACCGGATCCGGCCCCGGCATCCGGCTCCGGGTGTTCTCACGGCAGCTCGATGCTGAACTCGGTGCCCTCAACTGCGTCGGTCACAAAACTCACCCGGCCGTCCAGGCAGTTTTCGCCGATAAGGCGCATGGCATAGGTGCCGAAGCCGCGGTTGCGACCCTTGTTGCTGAAGCGGGGCTGGAAGATGTGGGCAGCGACCGAGGGCGGGATGACACCAGGATTGTGCACGTGAAAGGACGAGCCGCCGACGGTGGCTTCGCACCAGAGGCGCACCTGGCTCCTGGGTGGCGAGGCCTCGAAGGCGTTCTTGACCATGTTTCCCAGCACGCGCACCAGCAGGCTTTCGTCGGTGATCATGGTTTGGTCCCCTGGCACGCTTTGCGCGAGCAGATCCTTGCTATCGCTGCATGGGTGGTTGCGGAACATGGTCTCCACCGCTTCTATGACGTGGTTGGCGTGGACCGGGCGCATGTGCGCCCGCAGCTCGCCAATCTCGGCACGCAGAAGGATACTCTGCGACTCGACCTCGCCCAGCAGTTGCTCCACCAGTCGCACCACGTTTTGCGCAGCCTCTGAGGACGTCTCATCACGCAACTGGTAGCTCCATGCCTGCAGGCCCGCGAGCACGTTGCGCGTGTCGTGCATGAAGGTCCTCTCCAGCAACTCACGTCGGCGCGCGGCGGTGATGTCATGGAGCACGCAGGCCAAGACGGTTTGGCCGCCGAGGGGCAGGGGCGTGATCTTCACACGGTACTGCGCACAGACCACGCGCTCGCCATCACGGTGGGCGAGCGTGCACTCCCCGGTGGCCGACTCACTCGTAGTCTGGGCAGCCAGGATGGCCCGCACGGCGCCGCAGTGACGGCAGTACAACGATGTACCGCAACCACCAGGGCCGGTGCCGGCATGGATGCAGCCCAAAGCCTCGCCTGGACGCTGGCCAGTCAGCCGGTCGCCGGATCGAAGCCCGAGCCCGGAAACAAACTCGCGGTTGGCCGCGAGGATCTGTCGGTGCTCATCCAACACCACGAGGAAGCCACCCACGGCCTCAAGCACGGTCTTGACCACTGGATCGGCCAAGGCCTGCGCAGCCTGACGAGCAAGAGTTTCCCGATCAGTGCGCTTCGCTGGGGCGAAGTGCGTCTCCAATCCGCTCGATGCCAGCTCCATCCCATCCTCCCGAGCCACAGCCGGCCCACGCTGCTCTGCCGCCGTCAGCCCAAAAAAGAAAGGAAATGTACCTCCGGCATGGTGGTGCGACAACGGAAATGTCATCGGAAATGCAAGTTCGTTTTGCGCAATGGTTGCGGGCACGGTTTAGCTTGCCTCCGTGCCGGAAGTCCCACGGTACGGCACGTCGTCGCGATATCACCGAGGTGAACGTTGACACGGGGGATCACCAAGGATACGTTTGCCTGGCGCTTCCACCCAGGAGGACATGATGGCCAGCGACGAACCCTGTCTCATCGCCAGCAAGAGCGCGGTCCGCGGTCAGATCTCAGGAAAGCAGGATCTGGTCGTCGAGGGCCGCGTGGAGGGCCGCATTGGCCTGGAGAGTCACCTGACTATCGAGGAATCGGGCAGCGTTGAGGCCGACATGGACGTCAGTCAGGTCACGGTCAGGGGCGAGGCGCGCGGCGACATGGTTGCGGCGCGTTCGGCAGTCCTGCACGCCACAGCGCGCGTGGCGGGAAAAATCCGCGCGCCGGAAATCGTGATCGAAGACGGCGCAAAGTTCTCGGGGACGATCGAGATGGAGGTAGAGTTGCCGGCCGGCATTAAGGCGGGCGGCGCCTAGCCCTTGGGGCGGCGCGCTCGGGACGGGAAACGAATCATGGCAAAGGAAAAGGACACGAAGCCCATGGCGAACACGGTCATTGGAAGCACTCTCGTCATCGACGGCGAGATCACAGGAGAGGAGTCGCTCACCATCCTGGGAACGGTCAAGGGCAAGATTGCGGTGGCGCAGAACCTAGTCGTGGAGGCAGGCGCCACGGTCGAGGCCGACGTCGAAGCCCAGACTGTGACGGTGAGCGGACGGCTGACCGGCAACGTGGTGGCGCGCGAGCGCCTCGAACTGAAGCCCGAGTCCAAGATGGTGGGCGACGCCAAGTCGCCGCGGATCGTGATTGCCGATGGTGCTGGGTTCAAGGGCAACGTGGACATGGACGTGTAGGCGCACACCATGGCTGACAAGGAAACCGTAATCGGGCCCGAAACACGAATTTCGGGCGAGGTACGCGGTGAAGAGGATCTGGTTGTTCGCGGTCGCATCGACGGCAAGGTGCAGCTCACTCAGACACTCACGGTCGACAAGGGCGCCACGGTGCAGGCCGATGTCGACGTCCGCCATATCGTCGTCTCCGGTACGGTAGTCGGCGCCATCGTCGCCTCCGAGAGCGCGAAATTGACGTCGACTGCGCGCGTGGTGGGCGATCTCGCATCCCCGCGCGTGATGATGGAAGCTGGTGCCGCGTACCGCGGTCGCGTGGACATGGGCGACATTGCCGCCGCGCGGGCCGCGGTTAGCTCGCGCGCTGTGCAGCGTTCCGCTGCCGGCGAGAAGCCCGCCATGCGTCCCGCACCCCCGCGCATGGCCACGGCCGCCAAGGCAGTCATCGCTGGCAAGGTTTCGGCGCCGGTCGCTCCCGCGTCGCCTGCTACGCGTCCGGCAACCGCAGTGGCTGCTGGCGCACTTGGCCCGGCCTCGCCCCCTGCCTTTCCGCGGGTTGCCGGGGCCATGGGCGCCATGGCTCCGGCCTGGGCGAAGAAGAAAATCAGGCGACGCTAGGTCGCCGGAGCCGGTGGCCGGAGCCGGATCCGAAGGCCGGTCCCGGATTCGGAACCGGATCCGGCCGGTGGCCCCGCAACCGGTCAAACGCCATCGCGAGACGGCCTCGTCTCAGGTGCATTTGGCCGGGGGTGTGGTACCTTCTGCGTGCCCATGTGCGGCGTGATCGGAATTTTCGGCCACCCGGAATCGGCCAACCTGGCGTACCTTGGATTGCACGCTCTGCAGCATCGGGGCCAGGAGTCGGCGGGCATCGTATCCAGCGACGGCGAGCGGTTGCACTGTGTTCGCGAGATGGGGCACGTGGGTGAGATCTTCACCCAGGACCGCTTGCGGCGTTTGCCCGGCTCGTCAGCCATCGGCCACGTGCGCTACTCGACCACGGGCGACTCGGCGTCCAAGAATGCCCAGCCCATTGCAGTGGACTACTCGGGTGGCTCGCTGGCCGTCGCCCACAACGGCAATCTGGTTGATGCGGCCGAGAGGCGGGCGCACCTAGAGGACGAGGGTTCAATCTTTCAAACTACCAGCGACACAGAGGTCATTCTGCACCTCATCGCCCGCTCGCGCGAAGGTTTGCTGCCCGACCGCGTGGCGGACTCTCTGCGGGCGGTGCATGGAGCCTATTCGCTCGCCTTCCTCTCTGAATCCATGATGATCGCCGTCCGTGACCCGATGGGCATTCGTCCCCTGTCCCTGGGCAAACACAGCAAGAAGGGCTGGGTGGTGGCCTCGGAGACCTGCGCGTTTGATCTCATCGAGGCCAGCTTTGTGCGTGACATCGAGCCGGGGGAGATGCTGGTCTTCGACCAGGACGGCATGCGGCGGGTGTTCCCGTTCAAGGCAGAGAAGCCGTATCGCTGTGTGTTCGAATGGGTCTACTTCGCGCGGCCCGATTCCACGATTGCCGGCCAGTCGGTCTACCAAGCCCGCGAGCGCATGGGCCGTCGCCTGGCGGTCGAGCATCCGGTGCCCGCCGACGTGGTCGTCCCGGTTCCCGATTCGGGTACCGCCGCAGCCATTGGCTATGCGCGCGAGAGTGGACTGCCGTTTGGCCAGGGTCTGATGCGTTCCCACTATGTGGGGCGCACCTTCATCGAACCGTCCGAGTCCATCCGTCACTTCGGCGTGAAACTCAAGCTATCCCCGGTGCGCGAGGTTCTGGCGGGAAAACGGGTGGTCGTGGTCGACGACTCCATCGTGCGTGGCACGACCTCCAGCAAGATCATCGGCATGATCCGAGGCGCCGGTGCTCGCGAGGTCCACCTGCGCATCAGCTCGCCGCCCACGGTCGGGCCTTGTCACTACGGCATCGACACCCCGGACCGTGATGCCCTCATCGCCAGCGCGCACAGCGTCGAGGAAATCTGCCGCTTCGTGGGGGCGGATAGCCTCGGCTACTTGTCGCTGGGTGGCTTGCGCGCCTCGATCGACTGCGTGGGAAGCACAGATGACCATCGCGGGCTGTGCGACGGCTGCTTCTCCAATTCCTACCCGATTGCGGTCGCGCCCCCGGCGCGCTGCCGGCAGTTGAGGTTGATATCGGCGTAGATTGGTTTGGGGGGCGGGTTCAGCTGGACCGTAGCCGGCGGTCGAGAACACAGAGAGGAGAGGGAGGGCATAGAGTAAGCGGCTACTTGACTCCGTCGCGCGGATGCCCAACATGAGACCAATGCTGCGCGCTGGCCTGCGGGGAATTTTGATCTCACTTCTTGCCGCCCTCTGGGGTGGGGTGGCCGCGGCTGCACCTCGGGTAGTGTTGTTGGAGATGGCCGGCGGTGCCCGGGATATTCGGCAGGAGGTCCGTGCTTCGGCAGAACAGGCCCTGCGCGGGTTGGGGGTCGAGGTTGTGCCGCAAGACCGGGTCGCCACCGCGCTTGAAGACTGCAACATTCCGTCCTGCCTGGCCGAGCTGGGTCGCCAGGCCGGGGCGAGCCACATCCTGGAGATTCAAGGCAGCTACGTGAACGAGTCGTACAACCTCCGCCTGGATCTGCGCGACGGTGAGACGGGACGAATCCTGGGCAGCGATTCCAAGGAATGCGAGATCTGTTCGGCCAAGGATTTCTATCGCGCGGTACGGGATCGAACCACTGCACTCTGGGCGCGGGTGGTGAGCGAGCAGGGCAGCGCAAGCTCGGCTTCTTTGTCGGCGGCCAATGCAACGCCAGCTCTGACGGAACCCAACCAGGGAACGGTAGTCGCGCCTCCCGCGCGCCGATCTTTCTGGCGGCAGCCGTTGCCATTGTTCGGGTTGGGCCTCGCTGCCGGTGGGGTCGCGCTGTTGGGTTTCGGGGGCTACTACCTGGAGGTGGACGGAGACTGTGGAGTCCAGCCCGCCTGCACTTTCAGGCGCAAGACTGCGGGCCTTGGTTGGGGTTTGCTGGCGGGCGGAAGCGCGGCCATTCTGGGTGCAGTGGCCATCGTGATCTGGGGTCGCGATGAGCAAACTGGGCCGGCGATTTCTCTTGGCCCGGGAACCATCTCATTCTTCGGGCATTTTTGACATGGGAACCCCCACAGGGTTCGCTCCCCGCGCGGCCGCTATGCCCACCATACTGTTGTTCGACGTCGATGGAACCCTGGTGACCTCCGGCGGTGTCGGACGTCGAGCCATCGAACTGGCATTCGAGCGGCGCCACGGTCGTCGCGACGTCCTGTCGTTTTCATTCGCAGGCATGACCGACAAGGCGATTGCGCGCAACGGGCTGCTGGCCCTCGACAAGGTTTTCGCTTGCGCGGCCGAGTTGCAGGCCGAGATGGATGCAACCCTCGCCTTCTATCTAGGCGTTCTTGAGCAAGAGGCCGCCGCCGCCGGCAGTATTCGTGTCCACGACGGAATCCTGCGCGCTCTCGACCTGGCCGAAGCACGCCCAGATGTGGCCCTGGGTCTGGGAACCGGGAATTTGCGTGAAGGCGCCCGCATAAAGTTAAGCCACGCGGGGATCTACCATCGATTCAGCTTCGGCGGTTTCGGTGACGATTCAATCGATCGGCCTGAAATCCTCGCAGCCGGCGCGCGGCGGGGCGCGGTCGAGCTTGGTTTGCCGCTGCCGTCGTGCCGGGTGGTCGTCGTCGGCGACACGCCCAAGGACATTGCCGCTGCCCGAGCCATCGGCGCCGAGTGCGTGGCAGTGGCCACGGGCATGCACTCACTTGCCGAACTGGAAGCCCACGCGCCCACCCTCGCGTGCCAAAATTTGGACGACAAGCGCGCCGACGCGGTCCTCTTCGGGGATAGATAGCTTTTTCAACACAGAGAGCACAGAGGTCACGGAGCCGGATTGGAAAGGGAAAGGTTGGGTTCTGTCCGGTCAGAACCCTTTCTTCCTTTCCGTCCTCTGTGTTCTCCGTGCTCTCTGTGGTGAACAAGCTAACTATGTTCCCCGGACGGTTCGGTGTGGACAGTCACACGCCCCAGGTGGGGGATTTGGCTACGCAGGTATTGCTCGATGCGTTCGGTGAAGGCGTGCGCGTCCTTGATGGACGTCGCGGCTGCCAGGGTGCAGTGAAACGAGATCGCTAGTTCGCTCCCTGTGCGCCGGACGCTCAGCTCGTGCGCCTGGATTCCCAGTTGAACCAGCTCGGGAAAGCGCAGCAAAGCGGCGCTGATGCGTTCGACCTCAGCCGGCTCCGCGTTGCCGGCGGCGTCGCTTTTCCCGGCGGGCTCGATGTGGGTGATGACCTTGGCCAGGCCGGGCACGGCGGCCTGCAGGTCGCTTTCCAAGGCTGAAGCCCGACGGTGCGCCTCGCCCAGGGGCAGGCTCTCCGCCATCTCAAGATGCAACTCCATGGTCCGGCGGCCGTCTTCCTCGAACACCCGGATGGCATGCGCACTCGATCCGTGGCGTTCGGCCCGTCGGCGCGCCATCGCTGCCAGATCGTCGGTGGAGATCGTGCCGGGCTCCAGGTGGACCACAACGTCGGCGTGGGCAAACTGCGCTTTGATAGCGGCCTCGGCCCGATCCGAGATCTCGTGGCTACGTTCCAGCGACTCGCCCGGATCGAGGACCAAGGCCAAGTCCACGAAGAGGCCGGGCCCGCTGCGGCGCACGCGCACCTGCCTGACCTCGCGCACGTCGGCGACCTTGGCTGCGGCCGCGATGCGTCGGCTCAGATCAGGGGGCACGGAATCCAACAGGTCGTCAACCGCCTTGCGTCCCAGTTGCCAACTGACCCAGACCACGACCGCCGCTACCCCCAACGCAGCGACCGCGTCGGTCTTGGCCAGCCAAGCTATCCCCAACTCGTGCGCGGCCCGGACACCCAATAGCCCGACCAGCACGACCAGCGACGACCAGATGTCAGTGGAGAAATGCAGGGCGTCTGCCTCCAGAGCCTGGCTGTCGTACTTTCTTGCCACCCGCAGAAGAGCGCGCGAGCGGGAGTAGTCGATGATGATCGACAGGATGACGACCAGGAACGCCCACAGGTTGGCGTCGACATGAATGGCGGCGCGAAAGAACAGACGTTGCACCGCCTCCCAGAAGATCCAAACACAGGTGCCGAGGAGCAGCACGGTCTCGAACAGCGCCGACAGGTTCTCGATCTTGCCGTGGCCGTAGGCATGCTCGGCGTCGGCGGGTCGGCCAGAAACCCGCACCGCCCACAGCGTGACCACGGCCGCCGCCAAGTCGAGGCCCGAGTGGAGCGACTCGGCCACGATGCCCAGGCTGCCTGTCCATAGCCCGACCGCGATCTTGGCGCCGGTGAGAAGCAGCGCAGCCAGCACGGAATAGAGCGCCACCAACCGCTTCTCGCTATCCGCAGCGGCGAGTCCGCGCACGCCTTCGTGCAGGTGATGGTGGTGGCCGTGCATGTGTCCCGCCAAGGCAGAAACATGGAGTCTAGCCCGGCTGGTCGGCCAGGGACACTCCAGAGATTGCGAGTGCAAATTCAGCGTTCAAAGCCCTTGCCAGATGCGTGGCAACGCTATACTGGAGACCGTCGCCGCGCGGTCGACGGGGAAGCCAGCGCGAACCATCCGCCCTCATAGCCTGCCATGCGAAATCCCTTCTTTCTTCCGTCTATTTTGCCCAAACGGCTGGGCTTGCCTGGACGGAACAGCATCGCCGGAGGTCTGTCGCAGCAGCTTGCCAGTGCGGCGACTTGCGAAGGGGACAAGTTGGTGGCCGATCTGGGCTCATCGCCCACCGGGCTGGCCCAGGACGAGGTCGAGCGGCGGCTGGAGCAGTATGGGCCGAACGCGGTGGCGCAGGAGGAACGGCATACCTATCGCGACCTCTTGGTCAAGGCCCTGCTCAACCCGCTGGTCATCCTGTTGTCGCTGCTGGCGGTGGTGTCGGCACTGACCGGCGACCTGCGCGCCGCCGTCGTCATGGTCATGATGGTGGTCTTGGGGGTGGCGTTGCGTTTCGTCCAGGAGACCAGGGCGAGCACCGCGGCCGCCAAGCTGAAGGCCATGATCAGGGTCACCGCCACCGTGATCCGCGGCGGCCAGACCCGCGAAGTGCCGCTGTCCGAGCTGGTGCCGGGCGACATAGTGCGCGTGTCGGCTGGGGACATGATCCCGGCCGACATTCGGCTGCTTTCGAGCAAGGACCTGTTCATCATCCAGGCCAGCCTCACCGGCGAATCCCTGCCGGTCGAGAAGTTCGACGCGCGCGAACCGATTCCGCCCGCCTCGCCCTTGGAAGGGAAGAACATCTGCTTCCTCGGCACCAGCGTGGAGAGCGGCACGGCGACCGGCGTGGTGGTGGGCACCGGCGGGCGCACCTACTTGGGCGGCCTGGCCAAGGCCATCGTGGGCCAGCGGGTGCAGACCAGCTTCGACAAAGGCGTGGCGCGCTTCACCTGGTTGATGATCCGCTTCATGGTCGTGATGGTGCCCTTGGTCTTCTTCATCAATGGGTTGACCAAGCACAACTGGCACGAGGCGTTCTTTTTCGCCTTGGCCGTGGCAGTGGGCATGACGCCCGAGATGCTGCCCATGATCGTGACGGTGTGTCTGTCCAAGGGCGCCATCGCTATGGCGCGCAAGAAGGTCATCGTCAAACGGCTGAACTCAATCCAGAACCTGGGAGCCATGGACGTGTTGTGCACCGACAAGAC
>PMJO01000263.1:0-11008 GCA_003158455.1 Myxococcales bacterium
GGTGGCACGAACGCTTCCGGGGGCACCATCGGCGCGGGTGGAATCAGCTCAGGGGGAACAGGCGGTGCTGGTCTTGGCGGATCCAATGCAGGGGGCTCTGGCGGCCGCCTTGGTATCGGCGGAACCGTATCCACGAATGGTGGAGCGGGAGGCCTGGGCGGAGCGGCAGGGGCGGCAAGTCAAGGCGGAGCCTCCGCACAAACCGGAGGCACACAGGTGACCGGCGGAACAACCCCCGCCGGCTCAGGTGGAGTCGCGAACTTGAGGGGAAACTCCTCGTCGGGCGGCGACACGAGCCATACGGCTAGTGGATCAAGTGGAACCGCAGCGTCGGGCGGTGGCGCGAGTGGCTGTGGCTGCTCCATCGGAGGCAAGCCACGGCAATGGAACGAATTGGTGCTTGTTGCTCTCGGCGCGATTGGATTTTTGGTGCGCCGGCGGCTCAAGATCGCTGGCGAAACCTCGATGCGGTGTCGAAGTGCTCGCTGGGAGATCGGCACCCGTAGTGTCCGGAAACTTGTCGCCGGCCATGGCGGTGAACTCATGAACGAAGCCGAGACCACAGCCTCGACCGATGCCGCTGCCGGCGTCCACGTCTTTACCGGCAAGCTCCACCGCGTCCAGCGCGGCCACGGCAGGGCCTTTGTCGATGCACCGCCGGCACCGTCGGCCGAGCCCGTCCGCCGCCCAGCGCGCGTAGCCATCATGTTGGCCCTCGCGCACAAGATCCAGGACGCCATCGACCGTGGCGCCGTCCGCGACTGTGCAGAGGTGGCCACGCGGCTTGGACTCTCCATGGCGAGGATCAGTCAACTGCTGGACCTGAGCCTGCTGGCGCCGGATATCCAAGAACAGATTCTGTTGGCCGAGTCGGTGGATGGGGTCTAGCCGATGAGCGAGAGTGCCCTGCGGGAAGTGGTGCGTCTGGAAGACTGGGCGAAGCAACGCGAGCGGTTGTCGGTGATTGGATAGCGCTACCCCGAGGCCAGCGCACGTGGATCCACGCAAGGCTCGGAAACAGTAGCGAGGAGCGAGCCCGGGGCGAAGGGCTCACCGTCAACCGCCATGACCTACGGCATTTACCAGGATCACCGGACTGGGTGATAACATGCCGGTCCAATGGACACGCCCGCGCATCTAGCCGTTTCCGTGGACGAAGTCGCGAACCACCTCGGCGTGGCCAAGGATTCTGTCTACCGATGGAACGAAGCCAAGAGACTGGCTGCTCACCGGGTCGGCAGGCTCTGGAAGGTCAAGCTCTCCGAGATCGACGAGTGGGTTCACGCCGGCGGGGCGGGCGATGACGACAGGAAGGGGCCCAAGCGATGACCAAGCTGACCCCGTAGTGTCCGGTAATTCATCGTCATGATTCAGGCGGCCTCGCGGTAGTAGAAATTCAACATCCCACCCAGCCGAGACCGACAGACGACCTTGCCACGAGCCCCTTTGTCGCTCGTCGAGCCGACCCGCGCCTCGATCAACTGGCCACCAAGCCCCTGGTGAAAGCGCTCCCGATGGTAGTGCGCCATGAACTCTTTGAGCACGAACCGCAGGTGTCGCTCTCCGAAGAACACGAAATGGCGCAAGCACTCGTCCCGCACCGCTTTGACAAACCGCTCCGCGTGAGGATTGCAGTTCGGACTCTGCGCCGGAATCTTTACGCACTTCACCCCTCGGTCCCACAGGACTGCTTCGAACGCCTCCGTGAACAGCGGATCGCGGTCGTGGATCAGGTAGGTCGCATTTCGAAGGAACCCATCCACCGCGTCGGTGAGGTTACGAGCCATCTGCTTCATCCATTCGCCGTCCGGATCTACGCGTATCCCCGCGATTTCCACCACGCGCGTCTTCGATACCATCACGAAGAACACCATGTGGCGAACCGTCCCGGTCAGCCCGAGGGCTTCGACGCTGAAGAAATCGCACGCACAAAGCGAACCCCAATGGGCCTTGATGAACTGCTTCCACGTGCGAGTCTTCTCCCGCTCCGGCGCCGGCTCGATGCCAGCCTCCGCCAGGATGTTCGCCACCGTGGTTCGGCCGATCTCGATGCCGAGTCCAGTGCGCATGGCGTCCCTGATTTTCGTGTAGCCCCAGGACGGGTTGGCCAACGCGATCTCGATGACCAGCTTGCGGACATCCTTGGGCTTGGCGGGTCGGCCTCGCCTGGCCTTGGAGCTGTCGTACTTTCTCGCGGCCAGCTGGCGGAACCAGGCGAGAATCGTCTCTGGCTTGACGAGCCGGCAGCACCTGCGCCGTTCGTCCGGGGTGAGTTGCTTGCCGGCCGTGGCCAGGCGCCGGCGCTGGTGGGCGGTGAAGGAGAGCTTCTTGCCACCCGTCAGGGCATCGAGCTGTTCCTGTAGGATGTGCCTCTCTTCTTCGACATAGTCGAGCTCGCGTTGCAGCCGATCGTTGATCGCGGCGGCGATCATCGCGATCAAGAACTGCAGCGTCATGGGCAACATTGGTGGCTACCTTGTCGCCTCGGCCTCGCCTTTCCAAGCTCCATATTCTCTCGAATTCATGGGAGAATCATGGCGATGCTTTTCTGGACAGAACGGGGTAGCACCACGGATTCGAACCCGATTTAACAGAGAAGCAGCCCCAAACCGGCCCCAAGGCGGCCGAACCTGTTAAACGCGCTCTCTGGCTGTTAACCGCTCTCTGCTGCTCTCTCCCCAGTGGCCCCCACAGAGAGCGCCCGGAACTTGGATCAGCCACTCTGGCGCCCGCGATCGTGATCTCTGCGAAAGCCACCACCGTGGGCACCGGCCCAGCCGACTCGCGCAAATGCTCGCAAATACAGGCCAAAAAGCGCGATGCCCCGACAGGGCACCGCGGGGCCGCAGTTAAATCGCCAGCCCACCGAAGTTGGTGGGGGCGATCGGGTGGCTCCGGAGGAGGGATTCGAACCCCCGACCCGGCGGTTAACAGCCGCCTGCTCTGCCGACTGAGCTACTCCGGAATGTGGAAGGCGATGATTATGGGCAGAGAGGATTCGACGTCAAGAAGTTCGCGATGCCGACGGTGTGACAGCCTCGTGACGCGGTCTACTTCCCTGCCGGGGGCGGCATGGCCAGGCTGGCCGGTGCCGTGGCTGGACCCGGCGCGGGGCGAGGCGCCACGACCGGGCCGGGCGGCGGCCGCCACTTCAAGACGCGGGCGGCGTTTTCAAAGTAGATCTTGCGCAGGATAGCCTCGGGCAGGCCCACCCCGTCGATCTTCCAGCGACCCTGGATGGGCGTGGGACTTTCGAACTGCTTGTCGCGCGTCTCGAAATAACGCCAGGTCGAGGTGAAATAGCGCGCCTCGTCCTCCAGGGTGGGCGGGTTAGCGCCGTTCGAGCCATACATCATGCCGTCCTGCTCGGCCGCGACTCCCAGATCGGTGCCAAACAGGATGCGGTCCTGATACTTCTCGTAGAAGAGCCGCATCTTGGCGGCGTCCTGGCGACCGATCTCAGGCACGCGCGCGGCGGTGTCGATGTAGAGGTTGGGGTATTTGTCGAGCATCTTCGCCACGTGATCCGGATCCTCGGGATCGTTGCCGAAGTGAACCCCGATGAAGGTAGTCTTGGGGTGGCGGGCCACCCGCCGCTCGAAGGCCGCGTAGAGCTCTTCCCACGACGGCACTGGCTGGCCGCGGAAAGACCATTCGGGGTGAGCCTGCAACTCGTCCCACCGCTCGTTCTTGGCGTCGGCAGGCAGCCAGAAAGCCTTGGGATCGCCGGTGTGTATCGCCACCGGCATGCCCAGCTCACCCGCCTTTTCGAACAGCGGATCCAGCCCCGGGTCGTCCACCGGCAGCACGCGCTTGCCGTCGGGCGTGGGATAACCCAGGCCCAAGCCCTTGGGAATCTTGAGTCCGATGGCACCGAGCTGTTTGGACAATGCCAGCTCCTCGGCCATTACGTTGCCGTAGTCGGCCCGGATGCCCGCATTGGCCATGCGCAGCGCCTTCATGAAGCCGGCGTTGGCAAACACGGCGATGCGCCCACCTGAGGCTCGGGCCGCGGCAAGCTGGGTTTCCAGTCCGTGCTGCGGCGGGCCGGGGCTCATGCCCGACAGGTTCACCATGCCGACGATGCCCCAGGTTTCCATGATCTGCAGGGCGCGCTCGATGCCATCCGGACTGATGTGAGTGTGCGAGTCGATGCGCGCGAAGCGCGCGGCTGCCCGCGCCTTGGGTGCTGCCGCGGACTGCTTCTTGCCGCCCCAACTGTGACCCACAATCCCTGCCACGCCCAAACCGCCCAACACCAACAACATCAGCACCAAGCTCGCAAGACCCCACGCCGACCTCCGAGGACCAATTGCGCTCACGGCATACCTACGGCTGCTTTGACTGCTCCGGCACGGGTGCGGGCTGAGCTTCCGGCACAGCCGACGGCGCATCGGCTTGGACTTTGATCCTCTTCAACTTGGCAACCAGTTTCATGGTTTCGGTATTGCCATCCTTCGCCCAGGCGTCCGCAGGGGTGACGATGTGCTCATAGGGCTCATACCCGAGCCTGCGGATCGTCACCTTGTGCGATTTGTCGGCGTCCAAGATGCGCCGCTGGAAAGGCGTTGGCCCCATGGGCTCGTCGTCGATGAGAACTTGCGCGCCAACCGGCAGGGATCGCACCTTGAGCATGTACACGGTCTCCACCTGCCCCGAGCCAGGCGTAGGTGCAGGCTTGCCCGCCGTCTTCTTGGACGATCCGGCCGCCTGGCCTGGGTGCTTGCCCAGCGCGGGGTTCTCCTCCGGCTTTGCCACCTCTGTCGGCTTGGGCGTTGGAACTTTCTCAGCGGGCTTGACCGGCTCGGCTCGCGCCGCCGACGGTGCGGGCTTGACCGGCTCGGCTCGCGCTGCCGGAGCGGCCGGCGGGAGGGGCGCCCGCACCTGGGGCGCCGCGGGGGGAACTGCGGGTGCGGGCTCGGATATGGCCGGGGTCGGGCTGGACACGGGCGCAACCCGCGGCTGCCACGGCTTGGTCTGCAAGAGATAGACGCCAACAAAGGCTAGCCCTGCTGCCACAATCCCGACCACGACCAATTTCCTGCCCTGCCCTGCTGGCTTCCGGGCCCCCAAATCGCGGATGTCCGGTTGGGCAGGTACCGCGTCCTGGAACGCCGGCGCCTGAGCCTCGCCGGACCCAGGCGCTGGTGCCTCGGCCAGCTCTGCCTCCGGTCGAGCCTGCACTTCTTCGGTGTGCTCTGCGGAGGTTTCCAGCGGAGCCGCGCCGGCGCTGTCCGAAATGTCCATGGCCTGGTCGAGCCAGCTCTGCCCCGTCGCCGTCTTGAGCGCGCCGGAGCTAGCACGACCGGCAGTCGCGCCCTTCGCTGGCCCGGACGGTGGCGGAAGATCGGCGACCGGCGCGGGCTCGGTGCCACCTATCGGCGGGAGGTCGAAAGGCTGCCGTGCCAGCGTGCCGCCCACACCACGGGCCGGGCCCGAATCCGCAGGGACTGCCGGCGCCGCAGCAGCTCCAGACGACGAAACCGCCGCGCCAGCTTCTTCACTGATGTCGACGGGTTCGGACCACGACGAGTCGGCTGCGGCCAGCTTCCGCGAGTCAGTTTCCGCGTCCTCGACGGGTGCGGAAGGCGCAGCCTCCTGCCGCACGCCCGCTCCGACGCCACGTGCGTTGTCCATGGAATCAAAGTAGAAACTGGGCGGCTTGTCAGCGATCTCGGTCTTGCCACCCGATCTGAACTCATCGAAAGTGTCGGGCGTTGCTCGACGAGCAGGCGGCGTTGCCACCGGCGGCGCGGGCGCCGGGCGGGGCACGATGGGCGGAGGCGTCACGGGCCGAGCCACGGGTCGCGCCGCCGGAACAGGAGGAGGAGCAGGCGAAGGCATCGCGGACGGCCGATCTGCACGACCGGCCTTGGCAGCCAAGATCTGCTGGTGAATCGGCTGGCTCTCAGGTGCTAGTTGGTCGAAACGGAGCCCCATGCCGGGAATACTGCCAACGCGTGACTGATCTGGCTCGCGTACCCACACCACCGTGCCCAGACCCGCCAGCAGCGAGCTGCCATCGGCCAGGCTGAAATCGAAACGCAACAGCGACCCGACGGCCAACGGCTGCTTGGTTCGGATAAATATGCCTCCCGCGCTTACGTCTGCGCCGTAGCGCGCGACAAATTCGTCGAGGCTCGCACTCTTGAACTTGATCCGGAGTGTGATCGCGTTGTCTTCAGGGCTTGACGGCTCGTCCATGGGGGGGTTCCCTACTCGGGAATGTTCTGAGGTTACGACGGCAGTGACTTTCCTTCAATCGTTGATTGGTTGCCTGCTTGTCCAGCGCGGCGTGCTCCCCCTGCTCGGCGTGGGACCGCCTGCCGCCGTCGTTGATATGGGAACCCCCACCCGACGTTCTCCCCACGCGACTGACATGGGAACCCTGGAAGGGTTCGCTCCGCCCTTCGGCCCCCCACGCCCACCCCCACCCCGCTCGCTTCGCTCGNNGATGGTACGCCGCCGGCAGAGCCGACGGGCTTCCCACGCGATCCACGCCGCCCACGGCATGGTTGCATCCGATTCTCGGCTGGCCTCACAGGCGGGTGCCCGGGCGCTGGCCGCGGGCGGGAATGCGGCTGATGCAGCCTGTGCCACCGCCATGGCGCTTGGTGTCGTCAACCCCTTCGCATCGGGTCTGGGCGGCGGCGGATTTGCTCTTGTCTATTCGGCCAGGACCGGCGAGGTGGATGCGCTGGACTTTCGCGAAACCGCGCCCGCGGCCCTGCGCCCAGAGCTATTCCTGCGGGAAGGCAAGATCGATCGATCTGTGTCGGTTCGTGGCGGCTTGGCCGTGGGCGTGCCGGGCGAGACGTCTGGGCTGGCCGAACTCGTGCGGCGCTGGGGCAAGCGGTCACTTTCTCGTTGCATCGAGCCGGCCGAGGTCCTGGCACGCGGGTTCCCAGCCTCAGCTTGGCTGGTCGAGCATGTGGCGGGCGAATTCAAGCAAAACCCGGGCGAGGCTGCCGGCTTCCTTCCCCGGGTGCTTGTCCGCAAGCGTGGCAGCTTGGCTGATCTCCGCGCCGGTGATCTGGTCCGGCGGCCTGAGCTGGCCCAAACCCTCGCACATCTGCGCCGCGCGGGCGCCGCAGCCGTCTATCGCGGCGAGATCGCCGACGCCATCGTCACCGCCGTGCAAGGCGCGGGCGGCGTGCTCGACCGCAACGACCTGGCTCGCTATGCACCGGTCGAGCGAACACCGCTGGCAACCACGTTCCGCGGCCGGCGCATCTTCGTCATGCCGCCGCCGTCGGCCGGTGGGGTAGTCACCTTCGAGGTACTCGGGATTCTCAGCGATCGTTTGCAGACCTGGAACCCGTTTCCAGCCGGACCGCAGGATCCGGCCTACCTGCACCTGCTGGTCGAGGCCCTCAAGCACGGCTTCGCCGACCGCAGCCGCTTTCTTGGCGATCCCGGGTTCGTCAGCCTGCCGTTGTCGCACCTGCTCGATGCCTCATACCATCGCGAGTTGCGGGCCCGCATTCTCCCCGATGGGATCCTGGTTCCAGAACGCTACGGCACGACCGCGCCGACCGTCACGACCCCGGCCCACGACGCGGGAACCGCCCATATTTCCGTGGTGGACCGCGAAGGGAATGCCGTCGCGCTGACCACCACCATCAATCTGGAATTCGGGGCGCATCTACTCGCCGGCAATACTGGGGTCCTGCTCAACGACGAGATGGACGATTTTTCCTTGGCTCCTGGCGTGCCCGACGCGTTCGGGCTGGTGGCAGGCGACGGCAACCGGCTCGCGCCGGGCAAGCGACCGCTGTCTTCAATGTCGCCCACTATCGTAGTAGGCGACGACGGCGTGGAGATGGTGTTGGGCGCGGCCGGCGGCCCAACCATCATTTCAAGCACCATTCAGGTCCTGCTCGATGCGCTGCTTTTCGGCATGGATGCACAAGCCGCCCAAACGGCGCCGCGCGTCCATCATCAGTGGAGCCCGGATGTGCTGCAGTACGAGCCCGGGTTGCCGGTTTCCACCGTCGAGCTCCTGCGCGCCAAGGGCCATCACGTGGAGGCCCGGGACAAGATTGGCAAGGTCAATGTCGTGGTTCGCAACAAATCGGGCCTGTCTGGCGCGGGCGAGCCACGATCCGGGGGCGCGCCGGCGGGATATTGAAAGATGCCATTCTCGCCAAGGACGAAGGCGAGGCGTCGCCGCGGCGACGTGCCAGCCTTTGTCATCGCTTGACCCCAATCGCGTTGACTGCCGATGGTCTTGGGTTGTAGGGTTCCCCGAAGTCATGGCTTCGATCCCCCTAACGCCCACGACTGGCGAGGCCAGCGCCAACCAGCAGGTCACCACTCTTCTTGGCCGAGGCAGCGAATTCGAGGGGAAGCTATCCTTCGAAGGCACCGTCCGCGTGGACGGCAAGCTGTCCGGTGAGGTCTTCACCGAGGACGTGCTCATCGTCGGTGAAGGCGCCGAGGTCAACGCCGAGGTATCGGTCGGCTCTGTCGTGATCCAGGGCACCGTGCGCGGAAACATCGTGGCCAAGCGCGGCGTCGAGATTCATACTCCCGGCCGTGTGCGTGGCAACATCAACACACCGTCGCTTTTCATCGAAAAGGGAGTCCTGTTCGACGGCCAGTGCCAAATGGAGCCGGGCGGCTCTGCCACCGAGGCGCCACCACATCGGCCGGCGGGCGGCAAGGCCAGCAAGGGGGGCGGCAGCGCCCCACCCTCCCCTTCAACCGGCTAGGCGCCGGGGCCAGCACCCGTGACGATGCTTCGCTGCCTCCTCCAAGTTGTTCCTGACCAGGGCGCTGTGCCGCAGGCCGCGGAACAGCAGCTCCTCGACCTGGACAGCACAGTGTTCGTCATGCTGGGCCTGTTCTTGCTGTTGGCCATCATCTTGACCAGGTGGCTTTGGAAGCCGTACCTGCGCGTGCGCGAGGAGCGCATCCGCCGGGTCGAGGGCGCGCGCGCGGAAGCCGAGGCGCTGGAGACCAACAGCGCCGGCCGCCTAGCAAGCATCGAGGCCCAGTTGGCCGAGGCGCGCAAGGCTGGGCTGGCCGAACGCGCTTCGGTGCGAGCGCAGGCGCTGGCGCGCGAGCAAGAGGTGGTGGCACAGGCGCAAGCCGCCGCCCAGAAGATGCTAGCCGATGCGCGAAGCAAGCTGGACGCGACCCTGGCTGCCGAGCGGGCCAGCCTGGCTGACAGTGCAGCCACCCTGGGACGCGAGATAGCGGAAAAGGCTCTGGGCCGGAGGCTGGCGTCGTGAAGCGCGCATGGCTGCCCCTGGCGGCTCTGCTGGCTTTGGCCAGCGGCTCTGTCCGCGCCGAGGACCACCCAACCCTGACCGAGCCAGTATCCGGATCGTTTGACCACGAACCTTCACACACCGGTGTCGCGCCTGCCGCGGGCGAGCCCGCTGCCGAGCCCAGCACCGGCCACGGGGAACCCGGCGAGCATACCGGCGTCGATGCCAAAACCCTGGCGCTGCAGCTTCTCAATTTCGGCGTCCTTCTCTTTCTCCTCATCTATTTCGGCGGCCGCGCGCTGGGCAAGGCTTTCCGCAGCCGGCACGAGCAACTCAAGGCCGACATCGAATCCGCCACAAGTGAGCGCGCACTGGCCGAGCAGCGTTTCCGCGAGCAAGACGCGCGCCTGGCCAACCTGGAGCAGGAGCTGGCCGCACTACGCGCAGCCGTGCACGAGGAAGGGGAACGCGAGCGGGCCCGCCTGCTGGCCGGAGCCGAGGAGAAGGCCAAGCGCATCCAGGACGAGACACGCTTCCAGCTTGACCAGCAGGTCAAGGAGGCCGAGCTGCGCCTGCGCGCCGAGGTGGCCAGCACCGCGGTCAAGCTGGCCGACGAGCTGCTCAAGCGCTCGGTGAGTCCGGACGACGAGCGCCGGTTGGCGCAGGAGTTTGCCGCAGGCGCGGGAGCGCCGACCGAGGTGGTGCGCTGATGGCTGCCCTGGCCGGATCGATTGCCCGCCGCTACGCGCGCGCCCTGTTCGCCATTGGCGTCGACCAGCGCAACTTCGAGGCCCTGGGCAGCGAATTGGAAGCCATGGCTGCCTTGTGGAACCAAGCGACCGACATTCGCCAGTCGCTGTCCAATCCGATTTTCAAGCTGTCGCAGAAGCGCGCCATCTTGCAAGGGCTGCTGCCCCGGGTGGCGCCCACGCGCGAGGTGCAAAGCCTGGCGCTCCTGCTGCTGGAACGTGGCCGGATCGCCGCCTTGCCCGCTATCGCCCGCGCCTACCAAGAGATGTGCGACGAAAAGTTGGGACGCACCCGCGCCACCGTGCGCTCAGCGCGACCGCTCGATGGGACCACGGAAACTGAAATCCGACGGGCGCTGGAACGACGCACCGGCCGCAGCGTGATCATGACCACCGAGGTGGACCCCACCCTGCTCGGCGGCATCGTCGCGCAGGTGTCGGGCCTAGTACTGGATGGCAGCCTGCGCGCCCGCCTCCACGCCCTCCGCAGCAAGATTCTCAACTGACATCACCACCGCAGCCGCAAGGAAAGACCATGCAGATTCGCGCCGAAGAAATCAGCCAGGTCATTCGCAAAGAGATCGAGGGCTTCGACCAGAAGGTCGCCATCAGTGAAACTGGCACCGTGCTGGAAGCGGGCGACGGCATCGCCCGCGTCTATGGCTTGGAAAATGCCATGGCCGGCGAGTTGCTGGATTTTGGCAAGAACGTCGTCGGCCTGGTTCTCAACCTGGAAGAGGACAACGTCGGGGTCGTCCTTTTGGGCGACTTCGAAACCGTGCGCGAGGGCGACACGGTCAAGCGCACCGGCAGGATCGCGCAAGTGCCGGTGGGCAACGCGCTGGTCGGGCGTGTGGTCAACGCCTTGGGCATTCCCATCGACGGCAAGGGCCCCATCGAGGCGAAGGAGTTCCGCAAGATCGAGATCAAGGCGCCTGGGATCATCGCACGCAAGGGAGTGCACGAGCCGGTACAGACCGGGATCAAGGCCATCGATTCGATGATTCCCATTGGCCGCGGCCAGCGCGAGTTGATCATCGGCGA
>PMJO01000263.1:11057-11254 GCA_003158455.1 Myxococcales bacterium
TGGCGCCCTACACCGGCGTCACCATGGGCGAATACTTCCGCGACAGCGGCCGCCACGCGCTTATGATCTACGACGACTTGTCCAAGCAGGCGGTGGCCTACCGGCAGCTCTCGCTGCTTCTGCGCCGCCCTCCGGGACGCGAAGCCTTCCCGGGCGACATCTTCTACCTGCACTCGCGCCTGCTCGAACGCGCGGCC
>PMJO01000327.1:0-7702 GCA_003158455.1 Myxococcales bacterium
ATTGCGCCGCATCTCCAGGATCTTGCCCGGATGATCGATGAACACCGGGCACACCTCCTGGCAGGCACCACAGGTGGTACACGACCACAGCGCCTCTTCGCTGGTGCGACCGCCGATCAGCTCGCGCGGCTGGCGCGCTTCCTCCGCCGCAACCTTGCCGTGCTGGAAGCGTTCGATGATGTCATCGAGCGGTCCCCGATCCGGCAGGCGTGACTTGAGATCGTCGCGCAGATCATGCACCACCTGCATGGGAGAAAGCGGCTTGCCCGTCCGATTGGCCGGGCAATAGTTCGAGCAGCGCGCGCATTCGGTACAGGCGAAGCCGTCCAGCAGCGACTTCCAGGTGAAGTCTTTCCATTCGGAGACCACACCGGTTTGCGCCATGTCGTCTGCCTCCAGGTTCAGCTTGGGCAGAACGCCGCGCTGGCCGAGCTGGCGAAAGTAGATGTTGGGCAGGGCCGCGAGGATGTGGCTGTGCTTGGAATAGGCGAGGTAGTTGAGAAACTTCAGCAACACCACCACATGGATCCACCAGTTTACTTCGGAGAGTAGACCCGCGGTTTCCGACGAGACGTGGCCAAGCAGGGTGCCGGCCAGCGCATCAGAGAGGAAGAACCCGGGCTCGGACGGGCCGGCCAGGGCGCGGAAGCTGTGCATTCCGAAATGGGTGACCATGAGAAGTGCGATGGCCGCGAGAATCGCAGCGGCGTCGCGGCTCATGGGAATGAGGCGGGGTTTGAGGAACAGGCGGCGGAAGACTGCGAAGCCGATGACCGCGAGCACGAGCAGGTTCATGCTGTCCACCGCAGCATCAAGTGCGCTGGCGAGGGTGTCGCCTAGGACGAGTGACCAGGAGAACGCGGGCCACAGTCCTTGCGCGAAGGTTTCCAGGGTGCCCAGGCAAATGACCAGGAATCCCCAAAAAATGATGAAGTGGTGCCGGCTGCCCATCAGGCTGGAGAAGCGCGGCCAGCGGCTGGCCGGGATATCAATCGTCTCGATGACCTTGCGCTGGCCGAAAAAGAAGGAAAGCAGCGAGTCCACCCGTGCCTCGACATGGTCGGTCCGCTTCTCCGGGCGGCCGGCCAAGAGCATCTTGGTGAAGCGCCTGAGCGTCCAGGCGAACATCACCAAGGACGCGGTCAGCAGAACTGCAAAAACGATCTGTTTCAGCATGGACATTTCCTAGCACGGCCCGCACGAGTTAGAAACCCGGGCCGCGTCGTTGTATAAGCAGTTCATGCCGATGAACCGCGAGCTGATCGACATCCTGGCCTGCCCCAAGTGCAAGGGGGCGCTGGAACTGCGGCCCGACGAAAGCGCCTTTGTGTGCCGCGCCTGCCGTCTGGTCTACGCCGTGGTCGACGAGATCCCCAACTTCATCGTCGAAGAAGCGCAGCCCTTCGAAGGCTAGGGGATGTTCCGCGACCCCGGCATCGAGGCGCTTGCGCGAGCTGACCTGGAGCGGTTGCAACTTGGTCGCCTGCAGGCGCTGGTGGCGCGCCTAGGCGAGCGCGTGCCGCTCTACCGCGAGCGCTTTTCCGTGGGAGGGGTCACGGCCGAGAGCATCAAGTCGCTGGCCGACGTACAGCGTCTGCCTTTCACCACCAGCGCCGACCTGCGCGACACCTATCCAGCGGGCCTGCTGGCGGTTCCCATGGAGGAGGCCTTGCGCCTGCACACATCGAGCGGCACGACTGGCCGTCCCAAAGCGCTGTTCTTTTCGCCACGGGACGTGGACAACGCGGCCGAGCTCTGCGCACGCAGTTTCGTGGCCACCGGCGTGACAGCGCGCGACGTTCTTCAGAACATGATGACCTACGGCCTTTTCACCGGGGCGCTGGTGGCCCACTACGGGGCCGAGAAGATCGGCTGTTTGGTGATCCCGGCTGGCCCAGGCAATTCCGAGAAGCAGCTCGCGCTCATGCAAGACTTTGGCACTACGACATTGCACCTGACGCCCAGTTTTGCTCTCTACTTCGCGGATTTTCTCGACGGAAAGGGCGCGGACGCCCGCACGCCGCTCAAGCTGCGTCGGGCCTTCGTGGGCGCCGAGCCGTACAGCCTCCAAACGCGCGACAAAATCGAACAGGGCCTGGGCGTCCAGGTCTTCAACTCGTACGGCCTGTCAGAGATGAACGGCCCAGGCGTGGCTTTCGAGTGCGAGAAGCGGGCCGGCATGCACCTCTGGGAAGACCACTTCATTCTCGAGATCATCGATCCCAAGACGGAACAGCCGCTACCTGACGGCGAGTCAGGTGAACTGGTACTGACCACCCTGTGCCGCGAGGCCATGCCGCTCTTGCGCTACCGCACGCGCGACATCACGTCAGTAATTCCTGGCCCTTGCGCCTGCGGCCGAACCCACCGTCGGCTGGCGCGTATCACCGGCCGGGCCGACGACATGCTGATCGTGCGCGGGGTCAATGTGTACCCGCAGCAGATCGAACATGTGCTCATGGCTATCCCGCAGGTTGGTCGCAACTACCTCATTTTGCTTGAGGGCCGCGACGACATGACCGTGCAGGCGGAACTGGCGCGCGGCGAATTGGAAATGAGCGAGGCGCAGCGATCCGCCCTGGAACGCGAGATCGCGGCTCGCCTGCGCTCGGAGATCCTGACCAAACCCAAGGTCAGACTGTTGCCTCCAGCGAGCCTGCCAGTGAGTGAGGGCAAGGCCAAGCGCGTGATTGACCGCAGAACCTTGTAGCTCAAGCGGCCCCGCCGGGGCTGTCGCCGCGGGAGATTATTCTTGACTTCGAGGGCGAGAGCGCCCATACGATGTATATGCTAGCTGTGAAACGCATAACAGCGTTCGGAGATTCACAACAATGACGAGGAAGCGAATCTCAAAACAGCTGAGGGCAGGCAGGCGGACCGTCTCCGAGCTGGTGGTGGTTCGACTGATTCTCTATCGCCGCATCCTGCGCGACTTGGCTTTTTCGGGGACGCGTTACGTGTTCTCACACCAGCTAGCGGCACTGGCCGACGTGACACCTGAACAGCTGCGGCGTGACCTCATGAACGTTCGCTACGAAGGCAGCCCGACCCGCGGATACGAAGTCGTGGTTCTGGAGGAATGTATTGGCGCATTTCTAGACCCGCCCAGCACACAGGCGGTGGCGCTGGTGGGCGTGGGCAACCTCGGCCGCGCCCTATTCGCGTATTTTCTTGGACGCCGACCTTTGCTCCAGATCGTCGCCGCCTTTGACATCGATCCGGCCAAGGTGGATCGCATGATAAATGGTTGCCCGTCGTATCACATCAGCGAGGCTCGGACGGTCATGCGCGAGCGGGGCATCAACGTCGCCATGATCGCAGTGCCGGCTGCGGCTGCGCAAAGCGTGGCCGACACTCTGGTCGAGGCGGGAGTACGGAGTTTGCTCAACTTCGCCGACGTCCGTTTGCGTCTTCCACCGGACGTTTACGTCGAACATATCGACATCGGCGTCACGCTAGAAAAGGTGGCTTTCTTTGCCCGGCGGCCAGCCGGGGTTGAAAGGGAAGCGGGTTCTCCGTGAAGCCCACCGACCTTTCTCTGGTGAGCACGATTCGGGAGCGGTGTCGCGTTTGCTACACGTGCGTCCGTGAGTGCCCGGCCAAGGCAATCCGGATAGCCGGGGGGCAGGCCGAAGTCATCCCCTCGCGTTGCATTGGCTGCGGGTCGTGCGTGCTGGTATGCAGCCAGGGAGCCAAGCGCGTGCTCAGCTCGGTCGCGGAGGCGAATGCGCTCCTGCGCAGCGGTGCGCGCGTGGCGGCGTGTGTGGCGCCCAGTTTTCCGGCGGAGATCGGCGAGCGCGACGCGCGGCGCATGGTGGGGTCGTTGCGCAAGCTGGGCTTTTCGCTGGTGTGCGAGGTGGCGTTCGGCGCCGACTTGGTGGCCCGCGCTTATCGCGACCTGCTGGCGCGGCGGCCGAACGAGAGTTTCATCGCCACGGCCTGTCCGGCTATCGTCAACTTCGTCGAGCGCTATCACCCGGAACTGGTGCCCCACCTGGCCCCCATCGCGTCGCCCATGTTGGCCACGGCGCGCGCCTTGCGCGCACGCTACGGCGCCGACACCAAGGTCGTATTCATCGGGCCTTGCATCGCCAAGAAGGGTGAGGCGGCCAGCCTGACCGGCGAGGACCGCGTCGACGCGGTGCTGACCTTCCGCGAGTTGCGGGACATGCTGGATTCCGCCGGAATCGGGACCGNNGATGGGCGCGCGGCGTTCCCCGAAGCCCTGCAGGAGTTCTCCGCCGGCGCGCTCAATGTGCACTTGCTCGAGTTGCTCTGTTGTCGCGGCGGCTGCGTGATGGGCGCGGGGATGAGCGTCGAGCTGCCGCCCTTTGCCCGGCGCGCCCACGTCAGTCGGCATGTGCAAAGCCAGCGCGCCAGCTTTGATCGCGCGGCGTGGTCGGCCGAGATGGACCAGTTGCGCGAACTGCCGATGACCCGCAGCTTCCAGACTGCCAGCCAGAGCATGCCCACCCCATCTGCCGACGAGATCCACGCCGTCATGATCGAGATGGGAAAATTTGGTCCCGACGACGAGTTGAATTGCGGCGCCTGTGGCTATGACACCTGTCGCGCGCATGCGGTGGCCATTTTGCGTGGTCTGGCCGAAGACGAGATGTGTCTGCCTTACACCATCGAGCGGCTGAAGAAGACGGTGCAGAAACTGGACCTGTCCAATACCAAACTGGCCAGCACGCAACAGGCCCTGGTCCAGGCGGAGAAACTGGCCAGCATGGGTCAGTTGGCGGCCGGGATTGCGCATGAGGTGAACAATCCGCTCGGGGTAGTGCTGCTCTACGCCCACCTCCTGCTCGAAGTCTGCGCAAAGGATTCGCCGCAAGCGAAGGATGTGGCGATGATTGTCGAGCAGGCCGATCGCTGCAAGAAGATTGTCTCTGGTTTGCTCAACTTCGCCCGCCAGAACAAAGTCGTTTTGCTGCCAACCCGGATTGCCGATTTGGTGGAGCGCTCTCTGCGCGGCGTGGTGGTGCCCGCCGGCATAGAGCTGGTGGTCGAACATCAAGATCCTGCCGCTTCGGCCGATTTGGATGCGGACCAGATCAGGCAAGTACTCACCAATCTCTTGACCAACGCCTTGGCGGCCATGCCCGCGGGCGGTCGGCTAACCGTGCGCACCGCCGTGAACGATGAACAGGTTCTGTTTGGCGTCGAGGACACGGGGATGGGAATCCCCAAAGAGAACATGAAGCGGGTTTTTGAGCCGTTCTTCACCACCAAGCAGATGGGCCGCGGCACCGGGCTGGGCCTGGCGGTGAGCTACGGCATCGTCAAGATGCACCGGGGCAGCATCAGGCTCAAGTCGAACGCCGACCCGGCCACCGGTCCCACTGGCACGACTTTTTCCGTGACCCTGCCACGCTTCGAGCAGCGCGATGAATCGATGAGCTTCTCGCCGCCGGAAGGCGAAGGACTGAAGGACGCTCGATGACGACCGTTTTTCGAGCGTGTGACCCACCCCAGCCGAAACTGCGCGTCCGGAGTCGGACGCGTTTTCTCGGGGAAGAAGTACGGAGTGTCCCCTACCGATGAAAGCAGCACTGAGAGGAAACGCAATTGCCGAGAACCTGGAGGCCAGTCCCATGGACACCTTGTGTGTGTTGGTCATAGACGACGAAGTCGGGATGCGGGTCGGGGCATCGCGGGTGCTCGACGGGTTTCGGGTGGCGTTGCCCGACACCGACGGACATGTCTGCCTGGAAGTGGCGCAGGCGGAGAGCGGCGAGGAGGGCTTGCAGGCGATGGAGACGCGCAAGTTCGACATTGTCCTGCTTGACCACAAGTTGCCCGGAATGTCGGGCCTCGACGTGTTGGAACGACTGAACCAAAGACACGACGATGCGCTGGTCATCATGATCACCGCGTACGCGTCGCTGGATGTCGCAGTCAGCGCCACCAAACGGGGCGCTTTCGATTTTCTGGCCAAGCCGTTCACCCCGGAAGAACTGCGCGATGCGGTTCGCAAGGCGGCCCGGCACCACATCTTGCGCTGGCAGGCGCGCAAGCTGGCGCAAGAAAAGCGCCAGGTTCGCTTTCAGTTCTTGTCCGTGCTGGTGCACGAGCTCAAGGCGCCGCTCGTGGCAGTGGAAGGATACCTACGGCTCCTGCAAGAAGGCGCGGCCACGGATCCGGAGACCGCGAAGCGCGCCGTCGACCGTAGCCTGGTGCGCCTGGACGGCATGCGGAAACTGATTGTCGATTTGCTCGACCTGACGCGCATCGAGTCGGGACAGAAGGCGCGCGAGTTCGCCCCGGTCGATCTGGTCGAGGTGGCGCGCGCGGCGATCGAGACCGCCCTGCCGGCAGCGCAGGAGCGAGCCATCACCATGGAACTGCACGCCTCTGCACCGGTGGTGATGCAGGCCGATAGGGGCGAAATCGAGATCATGCTCAACAACCTGGTGTCCAATGCGGTGAAGTACAACCGCGACGGCGGCCGCGTCGACGTGACCCTGGCGGACGGGCCCGCGGGCGTGACCATGGCGGTGAAGGACACGGGCATCGGGATGACCAAAGAGGAAACTGCCAAGCTCTTCGGCGAATTCGTGCGCATCAAGAACACCAAGACCCGCAACATCATGGGCAGCGGCTTGGGACTGTCGATCTTGCGCAAGTTGGCCACCCTGTATGACGGCGAGGTTGCGGTGGCGAGCCAGCCCGATGTGGGTACGACATTCACCGTCCACCTACCGGCGGTCGCGCCGGTGAATGACCTAGGGTAGGGAGGAGAAAAGATGCACGACACAATTGGATTTGTAGACGAGGGCGAAATCGTTCGCGTGTTGGCGGCACCCGCCAGCAAGGATGCACAACATGTGCGCGCGGTGCTGGCCAAGGCCCGTGGCCTGGCCGGGCTGGGCATGGCGGATGTGGCCACGCTGGCCGCGGTCAGCGATCCTGAGCTGCTGGGCGAGATCTTCCAGACGGCACGCGCGGTGAAAGATCAAATCTACGGGCCGCGGCTGGTGCTGTTTGCGCCGCTCTACGTGTCCAATCTTTGCGCCAACGACTGCACCTATTGCGCGTTTCGCGCACGCAACAAACAGGTCAAGCGAAGGGCGCTGACGCAGGATGAGATCCGCCGCGAGGTCGAGATCCTGGTCGACCAGGGCCACAAGCGCATCTTGCTGGTGGCAGGGGAGTCGTATCCGCGCCAAGGCTTCCAGTACGTATTGGATTCCATTGCGACGATCTACGGTGTGAAACGGGGCAAGGGCGAAATCCGCCGGGTGAATGCCAACGTCGCGCCCCTGACGGTCGATGAATTCCGCGCGCTCAAGCGCGCGGGCATTGGCACCTACCAGTTGTTCCAGGAAACCTACCACCGCGCGACCTACCAAAGCGTGCACCTGGCGGGCAAGAAGAAGGACTACGATTGGCGGATCTCTGCCATGGACCGCGCCATGGAGGCCGAGATCGACGACGTGGGCATCGGCATCCTGTTCGGCTTGGCCGATTGGCGGTTCGAGATCCTGGCGCTCATGCAACACATTCGACACCTGGAGGCGCGCTTTGGCATCGGCCCCCACACCATCAGCGTCCCGCGCATGGAGCCGGCCATCGGATCCGACATTGCGGCGAGCCCGCCCCACCCGGTGTCCGACATTGATTTTCGCAAGATCGTCGCAATTTTGCGCCTGGCCGTGCCCTACACCGGCATCATCATGTCCACGCGCGAGACGCC
>PMJO01000327.1:7762-7886 GCA_003158455.1 Myxococcales bacterium
CTGCGATCCGAACGCGCTGTCGACTTTCACAGAGTACCTGGAGGACTACGCGGGTCCGGAGACGCGCGCCGTGGGTGAGGCCCTGGTGGGCAGCACGCTCGCCAACATGGATGCGCGCCAGCGG
>PMJO01000289.1 GCA_003158455.1 Myxococcales bacterium
GGGGCTGGTGATGCGCAGGTTCTGCTGCGGGTCGAAAAGCCGGCGCGCGATGCCGAAGTCCAGCACCTTGGCCTGGCTGAAATCGCCGCCGGGCAAAAAGACGTTGGCCGGCTTGATGTCGCGGTGGACGACGCCATGCTTGTGCGCCACGGCCAGGGCTTCGGCCACCCGGCGACCGATCTGCACGGTTTCGGACACGCGCAGCGGCCCGCGCCCCACGCGTTCATCCAGGGTCTCGCCTTCCAGCCACTCCATGACCAGGTACTGCTCGCCGCGGGGGGTGGAGCCGTGGGCCAGGTAGCGCACGATCGCGGGGTGGGCGATCTCGGCCAGCACCAGGGCCTCTTGCTGGAAACGCAGGGACTGCGTGCCCTGCGGCTCGGCCAGCAACTTCAGCGCGACATACTCGCCGGTCTTGAGATCCTTGGCCCGATAGACCAGGCCCATGCCGCCCTCGATCGCATCGCCTTCAACGCGGAAACGATCGCCGTAGGTTTGGGTATAGGCCTCCGCACACACGACATCAATAGTACCGGCATCTGGCGCGGTTGGCGCAAAAGGTTTGCTGGCGCTGGCGGCCGTTCCCATAGCGCAGCCCAAAGCGTGTATGCTGTTCGGTCTGCGCGATGACTGTGTCAGTGAGAATCGCAGCCTGGCCGACGGGGATGCGATGGTGCTGATTAGACGTGGCAAGAAGACCCTGCGCCATCATGGCTGTCGGAAGGGGGATCTCGGACGGCAGCGACGAGCAACCAGTGCCACGGCCCCAACTCGCGGGAGTGGTGCGTGACCGATCGAGGTGGTCAAGAGCCGGAAAGTGGGGCAAGAGCCGCCGCGCGAATACCGTCCGCGGTGACTCGTTCGCGCGCCGCCTGGGCCTCCTCGATCGTACGGAAGCGAAACACGCCACGGGGATATGCGTGCGGAGCGATGGCGAAGTACCTCGCACAGTGACGCGCGAAGCGCTCGAACTCCCCGCCGGGCAAGACCAGCACCGCGGCACGAGCCATCTCGTCCAGCGAGCGGAACTTCTGCACGCGCTTCATGGCCCGTCATCCTCGAGGTCGAAGGCTTGCCGAAGCATGGCCGCATCCTGGCGATCGAGGGGACGGATGGTCCCCTTCTTCAGCCGATAGAGCGCCCGGGGTGTGGCAACGCGAATCGGAACACCCGCCACCGTCTTCGTGTCCGCTTCCACGGTCTCGTAGCTGGCCGCTGATCCGAGACGGGTCATGATGTCGAGGTAGAGATCGCCGCTGGGCGGATAGTAGCGCACGGCCGGGTACTCGCCGAGCAGGTCCTCGGTGCTGATCTCGTCGATGCTCGGATCGTCGTCGTAGGCGGCCCGTAGCGCACGACGGAGACGGGCGACGTTTTCCGGGATCGCACGGATGAAGATGTCCAGGTCCTCGGTTGCGCGAACGACCCCGTGCACGCCCATCGCCGCAGCCCCTATGAGAACGTACTCCACCGCCTCGTCCGCGAGGGCCTTGAGCACGCGAAGCATCTCGTCGCGATCCACCACGCAAGCGTAACCCACATCCGGCGGATTCCCAAACCACATCCCCGTCCGTCTGGTGGCTTCCCGAACTGCTCGCGCCACCTAATGGTGGATCGTGTAAGGTGATGGGCGGGATAATAATTCTGTGAAAGGATGGCTGCTTGCCTTGCGTCCCTTGACCCGATGGAGCGTTGTCGCGCTTCTGGCTGGCGGGGTGGGATGCGGGGGGAGCGGCGGACTCCGCATCCGCGATGCCGTCGTGGGCGGGGACGACGGGCCTATCGACGCGGCGACCAGTGCCGACCTAGGCATGGGCACTGCCGATGCGAGTTCCGAGGCAATCTACTCTGGCGTCGTCCTGGCGATGATTACGCAGGATGAGGCCACCACCAGCTACGTCTCTCGGGCGGTTTTCACGACTGGGCCGCGCCCTGCCATCGGCGGCTGCCCAAATTGTTGCTGCGGAGTCGAGGAACGCGGGCTGCCTCTCCCCGGGAAACCCCCGGATGCCGGCAGGATAACCATCGCTGCCGCTGCGGGGGCGACCACTCTCGCGACGCTGGACTATTCTGGCAATCTATATGGGATGTCCGATCTGGGCTGGTCATGGTTCTCGCCGCTAAGTGACTATGGGCCGGTGGACAGCCAGCCATGGAGCCCCGGCGACGCCCTCCGGGTTCTTGCGGCCGGAAACGAGGTTGAGTCGTTCGCGGGAGTGTTGCAGACGGGTCCGCCACTGGCGGGGATCACGCCGCCGATTGGGCCGTCGCCGGTCATCGTCGATCGCAGTCAGGCATTCGAGGTTTCGTGGACTCCGGAAGGCGCGGGCGACGCGACCGTGCTGCTCAGACTCCCGCGAAGCGGTAGTGTTTGCTATTGCGACGCGCCCGACTCGGCGGGCAGGCTGGTCGTGGATGCGAACCTCCTCAGCACCCTCTCAGTTGGGCAAAATGGAGAAATCAAGTTGGCGCGACTGACCATCTCGACCGTGACCAGCGGCAACGCAACTATCGATTTGGTTGGCGCCGTCATTCAGGCAGGACCGTTGGTGGCTCAGTGACCAGAGTCTTGCTACCTGGGTAGTGACCACATGAAGATCGAGCCGTCCTCGGCGCCGGAGTAGAGGGCGCTACCGTCGGGCGAGATGGCCAACGCGGTGACCGTGGCTCCTTGCCCACTCGCCACGCCGAGCGGCTCGCCGCGCTCGGCGTCCCAAAGGTGGATGTTGGGATCGTTGGAATGGGCGGAAGCCAATACGTGGCCAGATGGGCTGCACGCCAGATGAGTGACCATGGGCGGAATGGAAATCACCCGGAGCGACTGGCCTGACTTGGCCTGCCACACACGAATGGTGTTGTCGCGGCTAGCAGTGGCCACCTGCGTACGGCCGGTAAAGCAGATGTCGATTACCGTATCTTGGTGGCCGCGCAGTTGACTCAAGAGCGCGCCGGTCTCGCCGTAGCGGACCTCGGCCAGGTTGCGTTCGTCGCGCAGGCCAAACACCAAGGCAACCGCTTGGCCGTCGGGGCTCACATCCAGGGCGGTGCACTCGGGCTTGCCCAGCCATACCTTCTGCACGTTGTCCGGGCGATGGGCGACGACACCGTCCGAGCCGCAGGCGAGCGCCGAGAGGCCCACGGCCATGAAGCGCACTCGGCGGAGTTGGCCCATGCGCAGGAATGGGGCCACGGTGCCGTCGGAACCGAGCGCCCCGAGCAGATTCCTGCCGTTCATGTCGATGAACCACAGGCCGTCCTGGGCCACGAAGCCGAGCATGTTCCCGTTGGGCGAGAAGGCGGCGGAAACGACTGCGCCCGGGGCCCGCCCGAATTCCAGCTTGCCTTCATTCACCGACCACACCCCGAGCTCCCATGCCTCGCCGGTGTGCTCGGGCTGCGCCCCCAAGGCCTTGGCCATGGCGAGGCGCTTGCCGTCGTGGCCGACGGTCAGATCACGAACCGGCGCTGCGGCTTGGTTGGGTGGAACCAGGATGGTGTAGGACCCGGTGCCCGAACATGCGCCCAGCAATAGGCCAAAGAGTGGAAGCCACGTGAATGATTTCGATTTAGCCATGCGTCTTTTCCTTTCCGCTTCGTCTCCGGTCAGGCCGGCTCAATCATCGAAGGTGGTCTTTCGGACGACGTAGAGGGGCCGGTGTTTGACCTCGGTGAAGATACGGTCGACGTACAAGCCGAGGATGCCGAGCGCCAGAATGATCGCGCCCGTTCCGAACCAGACCGACACGATGAGGCTGGTCCATCCCATAACCGGCGAGCCGTGCACTACCACCCGCACGATGTGAACCAGCCCGCCCACAAAGGCGCACGCGGACAGCAGCAGCCCCGCGTACACGCACAGCCGCAACGGCTTGTTCGAGTGCGCCAGGATGATGTCGGTGGCGAGCCTCATCAGTTTGAAGAAGGTGTAGCCCGACTCACCCCCGGCACGGCGAACGTGGCGGACGTCGACATATGCCTTGGCGAAGCCCGTCCAGGTTAGAAAGCCGCCGTAGAAGCGGACCGCCTCGCCCATACCATTGATGGAGTCGGCAACGCGCCTTGAGATGATGCTGAAGTTGGCGACTGTGCCGTCGTATCGATGGTTGAGATCGGCCAGGTAGTTGAAGACCCGGTAGAACAGCCATGCGGACAGGCGCTTGCTGGAAGCATCGTCCCGCCGAGCTCGGCGCGCGAGCACGCAGTCATGACCCTCCTGCGCCTTGGCCCACAGTCGGGCGATCTCCTCGGGCGGATCCTGGAGATCGCCGTCCATGACCACGATCCACTGTCCGCGCGCGTGGCGCAGGCCCGCGGTGATGGCGTGGTGCTGCCCGAAGTTGCGACTTAGGGCAACGCCGCGCACCCGCACATCCTGGCGCGCAAGGTCCTCGATGATGCTCCACGATTCGTCGGGGCCGCCGTCCTCGACCAGGACGATCTCGAAGCGCGCGACCAGAGGCTGCAGGGTGGCAACTAGCCTGCGATGCAACTCGTGCAAGAAAGGCGCGCCCCGGTACACGGGCACCACGACCGAGAGGTCGACAGGTTGTTCAGAATCTGAAATCGTGGATGGCATCGATCACTCGCCCCTGGGATGCCGGGTCAAGGGAATTGAAGAATGGCAGTCGCAACAAACGATCGCTCATGGTTTCGCTCACCGGGCAGGCGCCCGGCCGGCCTCCCAGTCTTTGGCCCATGGGCGACAGGTGCAGCGGCAGGTAGTGAAAGACTGCCATGATTCCGCGGCTCTTGAGAAGAGCAATCAAGGCTTGGCGAATCTGCCAGGAAGGAAGAATCAAATAGTACATGTGATAGGCTGGTTCGCAGCCCTCCGGCACGACCGGGCAACCGATGTCTCGATCCAGGGCCCAGGCGCGCAGCTCGGCGTCGTAGCGTTGCCAGATTCTCCTGCGTTTTTCCTGAATCTGCCGCCAAACCTCCAGTTGACCGTAGAGGAACGCGGCTAGCACGTCGCTCATTACGTAGCTTGAACCGATGTCCACCCAGGAGTACTTGTCGACCTGGCCGCGGAAGAATCGGCTGCGGTTGGTTCCCTTCTCGCGCAGAATCTCGGCTCGCTCGACGAAGTCCGGGTCGTTCAGCACTAGGGCCCCGCCTTCGCCGCAGGTGATGTTCTTGGTCTCGTGAAAACTCTGGGTGGCAAGGGCTCCGAAGGTTCCCAGCCAGCGCTGCTTGTACTTGCCGAACAGGCCGTGCGCGTTGTCTTCGACGATCGAGATGCGGTACTGACGCGCAATCGCCAGGATGGTGTCCATCTCACAGCCGACACCGGCATAGTGAACCGGGACCAACGCCCGCGTGCACGGGCTGATGAGGGATTCGATTTTCTTCTCGTCGAGGTTGAGCGTGTCGGGGCGAATGTCGGCGAAGCGAATGCGGGCGCCGCGCAGGACAAACGCATTGGCGGTGGAGACGAAGGTGAAGGACGGCACGATGACCTCGTCATCCGGACCGATGTCGAGAAGGAGCGCGGCCATTTCCAGCGCGTGCGTGCAGGATGTGGTCAGCAGCACCTTGGGCGCGCCCAGCACCTCCTCAAGCAGCGCCTGGCACCTGCGCGAGTAGCTCTGGTCGCCCGCGATTTGGCCGATGGAAACTGACTGGCCGATGTGATTGGCTTCCTCACCCTCGATGGCCGAACGGTTGAACGGAATAGCAGCATCCGCAGCTCCTGCCGAAGCTGGGCCGGCCAAGGATTCGTTTGTTGTTGACATCACGGCCTTTTCTCCGACTCTGTGGCCTCCCCTCTCACCTCTGCGTTCTCAGCGGCGGGTGGCTGACGAGAAGAATCACCTCACACCTCTTGTTTGTGGCCGCAACGCTGCCAGCTAACCCTCGTCGCCGCCGCCCGCGGGCTCCGCTTCGGCCGCCTCGCCTTCNNACGTTGAAGGACGACTGTTTGCGATAGGAGCCGTGAAACTTCTTGAAGCGCACGATGGCGATCTTGGGTGCGCGGAACTTGCTGCTCGCCTTGTCCAGCTCCTGGTACAGGAACATCAGGGTGGCCCATGAGCCCTTGGTCAGGACGACCTTGTCCAGTTGCTTGCGGACCAGCACGCCCTCGTCCTCGTAGTCATAGGTCAGTTCGTCCAGGGTCTCGGCCATAGTGTAGTTCCTCGGTTCAAGCGGACTTTCGGCGGGCCGGCATGGCCAGCTGCCGCAGGCTTTGGGTCAGGCGGCGGCGGTCCTGGGACGACAGCCTGTCGAACTCGATTCCCATGCCCGCGGGCGCCTTGTCGCCCCCGCCCCGGGTGACCCACGCCACACGGCCACGGGCGGCCAGCGTCTCGCCGGTCGCCAGCGGGACCTCCAGCGCAAGGGTTTCGCCTACTTCAAACAGGAGGTCGGAGCGCAAGAAAGCCCCACCCTCGGATAGGTCGGCCGTGTCGAGCCGGATCCCNNGCCTCGACCCGGTTGCCGGCAGCCCGCACGACCACGGGCAGGAGCGCGTCCCGGCGGGAAAACCGCCGCGTGTCGCGTTGCCGGGGCGAAGTCACGGACGCAGGTCCACCACCGTGGAGGAGCGCACCTCCACGGATACACGCGTGGGTGGTAGAGCGGCCCCGACGACCATGCGGCTCTCGCGCCACACGGCTTCAAGCGAAACCGGAACCCCTCCCGCCGCGGCCGCCATGCGCGTAAGCAGGTCGTGTGACACCACGACCTGCCCGCCTGCGCCCGGGGCACAGGCAACCGCCACGGGTGCGCCGTATGGGCGGATTTCCAAGAAGGTCCGCTCCGGCCCGGTCACCTGCAACACCAGGTCGCCCGATACATTGAGACGGCTTCCCGTGGCCATTGGCAATTGGTTTTGATCCAGGACGCGCGGCACGCCTGGGGTGGTCAACACCACCTTGGCCGGCCGGTCCGCAGGTCCGGGCAACTCCAGGGTGAGCACCTGCGGCACNNGGCGGATACACACGCGGAGCCGGACGCAGTCCCGGACCATCCGGGCCGGCGGCCACCGACACGCCACTCAGCTCCTCCAGATTCACCTCGCCGCCCTGGGCGCGCAGGGATCGAGCCTGGCCGGCCACGTCGCGCAATTCGCACGGGCCATCAGGAGCGGGCGCCACCAGGGGGTCCACCACGCCCAGCACGTCCGTCCCAGACCGATCAGTCACGTTCGCGCGGAACGCCAGTACCGACAAGGCGGGGGCGCCGGTACTTGGCACCTCCAAGCGAACCGACACCTCGGCAAACCGCTGGGTGACCGGGACAGCCCCGTCCCTCATGTGGGCCCCGCTCTCGCAGGCCAGAAGCAACGGCCCCAGAAGGAATATCAAGGTCTGCGCGCGGGTCGCGTGCAAGGAGAAGGTAGGCTTTTGTGCGAAGGAAGGCATGCTCCGACCGGGGTAACGCCCGATTATAGACAGAATCGCCGCGTCACGCCAGTCTCGATCGAAAACCGCAGGGCGTCGCCGCCGCGGTACAGGTCAACGGTCCCACGATGCGGGCTAACTTATCCGGCTGGCGACGCGATCACTCAGATCCGCGACCAGGCGCTCCACCGAGGCGTCGTCCACTGACAGGAGTTGCTTGCCTATGGATAGACGTCGCTCGATTTCACCAGCGTCGATGGGTCCCACGAAGATCCCTTCGCGCTTGGTCAGGGTGTCGGCCAGCAGCACCAGGTTGGCCGTCGAGAAGCGATCACCCATGTCGTAGTCGGCCGAGTCGCGGATGGCGTTGGTCACCGGGTCGGGCAGCCCCCACTTGCGTGCGATGGCCGCGCCCACGCTGCGATGCTTGCCCGAGATGATGGCCAGCCAGGCCGACGGCATAATCCAGCGCTGCACGCGCGTGCCCAATAGGCGCTGTTCAGCGTCGAGCAGGGTCGCGGCCAGCACGGGACGACCCACGTCATGCAGAAGGCCGCCCAGGTAGGCGGAGTCGGGGTGCAAACCATGAACCACGCTGACCAGATCGCGCGACACGACGGCCACCGCCAAGGAATGGCGCCAGAGATCGCGGCACATCTGGGCAATGCAGGGATCGCGCGACTCCAACACGTGGTGAACCGCAGTCTCCACCAAGAAGAGGCGCAACTCCTCAGCGCCCAGCCGTGTCACGCAGGTGAGGACCGAATCGAAACGCGACAAGCTGGCAAAGGCCGCGCTGTGGGTGAGTCGGATCAGGCGCGCGGCCACGATAGGATCAGTCTCGATGAGTGCGGCGATCTGGGGGAAGGAGAAGTCATCGCGACCCAGCATGGTCAAGGCGCGCGCTGCAACCAGAGGCATGGTCGGCAGTTCCAGGCCATTGTTCTCGATAGCTGCCAGAACGCTTTCCTCCACCCGAGTGGCCATCTCGCGGGTGAGTGCTACCTCGCTTTGCAGGGCCATCAGAGCAGAGGGACGAAGGACGACAGGCATGTTTTCCCTCACAGATGTCGCGGACTAGTCAGGTTGCTCGGTTCCCACGCGCTTGAGTTTGTCGATAAGGGTGGTGCGGTTGAGACCAAGCGCTTCGGCCGCGCGGGTCTTGTTGCCGTTGGCCGCCTTCATGGCGCGCGCGATGAGCGTCGCTTCGATGCGCGTCAGGGTGGCGGCGAGATCGATGTGGTCGCCGGGCGTCCCAGTGGCCGCTGCCGCGACCGCGGCCAGACGCGCCGAGGGTGTGCGCACATGGATCGGTAGATCGCTGACCCCGATGGTGTCGGTTGCGCTCATGATCACTAGGCGCTCGACCATGTTTTCCAACTCGCGCACGTTGCCGGGCCAGTCGTAGAGTTGCAAGGTCACCAGGGCGGCCTCGGAGAAGTTGACGTTCTTTCCGGTACGCCGGCAGGCCAGGGCCAGAAAGTGCTCGGCCAAGCGTGGGACATCCTCGGTTCTCTCGCGCAGCGCAGGCAGGGTGATGGGGACCACGTTGAGCCGGAAGAAAAGATCGGCACGGAACTTCCCCTCGCGCACCAGGGCCTCGGGATCTTGGTTGGTGGCGGCCAGCACCCGCGTGTTCACCTGGCGGATGCGGGCGTCGCCCATGGGCTTCACCGCCCGATCCTGGAGCACCCGCAGCAGCTTGCCCTGTACCGCGAAGGGCAGGGCGGTCACATCGTCGAGCAGCAGGGTACCTCCGTCAGCTTCGACGAAGCGACCGGGCTGGGACTCGGTGTTGCCAGCGAAGGAACCCTTGGCGTGACCGAACAACTCGCTCTCGGCCAGGGCTTCCGGCAGGGCCGCGCAGTCCACCGCCACGAAAGGACCCGCCGCGCGCGGCGAAAAAGCATGAATGAGACGCGCGATCACTTCCTTGCCGGTGCCACTTTCGCCGAGCAAGAGCACAGTCGCATCGGTGGGCGCGACGTTGTCGACGAAATCGAGACAGTGCCGCAAGAGCGGGGAGGCGCCGATGAGCGCGGCTTGCGGCTGGCCGGCGTCCGCCGGATGCTCCTGGTTGGCCTGCGGTCGCGCGGTGGCCAGCGCGCTGGACACCACCCTGCGCAGCTCGTCGCGGTTGAGAGGTTTGACCAGAAAATTGAACGCGCCCGCCTGCATGGCCTCAACGCAATCAGCGATGGATGCGCTGGCAGTGAGCACGACAGTGGGCGTGCGTGCCGGCAGTTCCCGCGCCCGACGCACCACTGCGAACCCATCCTGGTTGGGCATGCGCAGATCGGTGACGACTAGGTCGAACGTTTCCGACTGCAGCGCTGCAATTGCCTGTTCCCCGTCGCTGGCTTCCTGGGCCAGGTGGCCCATCTGCTCAATGACCCCGCGCACCGCCTGCAATACCGGCGGCTCGTCGTCTACGATGAGAATGCGTGCCGCGACCGCGGCCGGCGGGGAGGCATGCTTTTCGACGTATGGCTCCATCCTACACAACCTCTCTTGTACCTTTCGGCAGGTTTGCGCCCGCTCGCCAGCAAATTCTTGGAGCAATCATCACTGCGTAACACTCCATGCAACCCACGGTCCACCAGTTCAGGCCAAGAGAACCGCGGTGACTGAGCGGAGGGTGTCGACTTGCCGACACCCAAATGGCCCGCGTCATGTCAGCAAAACTGCTGTCCGCCGGCGAGGGCGCGCGCGAAAGCGCGCGGGGTGGGCAGGGTGGGCTGTCCGTCCCGAAGGCCGGCAGGCTCCGCGCGCGACTAGATCAAGCCCTCACGGCGCTCTTGATCGCACTGCATGGCCACCTCGGCGCAGCGAAGCAGATTGCTGCCGCTGGTTTCTCCGTCGGGGGTGGTGGCGCAGCCCAAACTTACGGCCAGGGGCAAACCCCAGCGGCCGTTGGCATCGATGACCAACCGGCGGACGCGCGACACAACGTGCCCGGCACCGCGGGCATCGGTGTCCGGCAGCAACAGAGCGAATTCGTCGCTGCCCAGGCGCGCCACGACATCATATTCGCGCACAGCCTCTCGCAGCAGGCAGGCGACTCCTTTGAGACAGCGATCCCCGGCATCACGCCCATGGATCTCGTTGATGGCGGTCATGCCCAGCACGTCCACCACTACGAGCGAAAGACAGCAGCTCGGTCGATAGCGCGCACGAGAAAGCTCCTCGAGCAAACGGCTTTCGAAGACATGCCGGTTCCACAAGTCTGTGAGCGGATCGCGGTATGCGAGATTGCGCATCTGGCTGCTCGCGGCCAGGGCGTGGCGCAGAGTGGCGTTTTCGCGCGCAAGCTGGTCGAGGGTAGGCTTCGACGATTCCACCTCAGGGGTGAGTTCGGTGGGCAGGTTGAATTCTTCGACGGCGATGGTTGCGGTTGCTGACTTCACGGGAGCCTCCTTGTGGAAGAACGCTCTCGCAAGCCACGTGCCGACCACCATCGGAAACCGGGCCTGGCAATTTTTCCGAACGATCGCCTGGCCTTGCGGCCACGATTCTGCCTCCAGCGGGACTCGCTCTCTGGGCCGTCATGATCCTGACCAGAGCACTCCAGCCGTCACATTTTTGGCCTGGTACCGCCTCTCGAAAGTTCGCAGCTGGTTGAGCGGCCAGGTTGACGGCGGCGGAGCCGGTGGCCGGCACCGAATCCGGCGACCGGCCCCGGAACCGGCCACCGGCCCCGGCCCCGGCCCCGGAACCGGAACCGGTAACTGCCTAGTGTCCAATGGACAGGGCGGGCAGGGTGCGCTCCGTCTCAAGCACCACCGCGCGCACCTGGCCGGGCGTGAGCTTGAGGTCAGCGAATAGCGGATCCTCGACGTCAAGTGGTAGGGAGCCCGCGCGCGGGCCAATGTGGTCGGTGATGCGATCCGCAGCCGCCACCAAGGCAGTGGTGAGATACCGGTTCTCACCCTTGTGACAGTTGTGGTGGTACAAGGCCGAATCCACCACGCTGGGTGGCAGCTTCCAGATACGGCACACCGCTGCACCCAACTCGGTGTGAAGGCGGGCGATGGTCGCGCGAATGACCGGCCCCTCGTCTTCGTCGGCCATCATTTCAGGCGTGACCCCTCCCAGGGTCGCGCAGCGTTCCAGCAGGACCAACTCGCCGATGTCGTGCATGAGACCAGCCAGAAAGGCGTAGTCGGCTGGATCAGACCGCATCAGGCGCGACATCGCGCGAGCCGCAAGCGCGGCCGCCAGGCCTCGCTCGCGCAGTACCTCGACCTCCTTGTCGAAACCTTTGACCCGGTACATGGTCGAATTGCTCACGATCATCATCACGATGTCGCACACATTGTCGAGGCCAAGGCGAACCACAGCATCGCGCACACTGACGATAGGAACTCGAGGGGCAAACATGGCGGAGTTGGCCACCGAGACCAACTGACCACTGATGAATGGATCTCGGCTGACCGCCTTCTCGACTCGGGCGGCGTCAGTGAAGGCAAGCTGGCACAGCTCGATCACGTGCGCCGCCACATCGGGCAGGCTGCGCTGGATCGCTTTGCTGTCGGTGACCGCCCGCACGGCGATCTCTTCGATCTTGCGGGCAAGGATGCCGGGCTCGAAGGTCTCGATGGACTGTTCCGTGGGATGGTCCTGGTGCGAAGGGGTCAAGTTCATGGCGGCATCCTGAGATGATCTCGGCGCAATGACACTGAGCCTTTAGTTCTTCTTTCCCATCCGTCTGCGTGGCCCCCTGGCGAAATCCCGCCACCATCCTGACGCCAAGACCTGGCTGTGTCAGTGGCCTGACACGCGCAAGTCCGCGAGATCGCTACCGCAAAAGAGGCACGCGGCTTGCTGAACCGACCGCTGGAGAGTGGCCATGGCACAGAACGAAGAAGCGGCCCCAGCCGCAGCGGAAGCGGAAGCAAAGAAAACCCGAGCAGGCGGGAACAAGTTGGTTCCCATCATCTTGGTGGTCAATGTGGTGATGATGGGCACGGTGTTGTTGATGGTGATGCGGAGGCCTGCGGCGTCTGCCCCCGCCAGCACCGAACCCGCCGCGTCCAGCGGACACGGCGAGGCCACTCCGGCTGGGCATGCCCCTGCGGGCGCACCCGGGCCTATTCTCAAGCTGGAGAACTTCGTCATTCAGCTTCGCGGGGTCGACCAGGATCGCTATGTGCGCGTGGCCTTCGACATGGAGGTCAGCAGCGATGCTGACCGTGAGGTGGTACAGGCGCGCCTGCCGCAGATTCGCGACTCGGTGATTACCTATTTTTCCGACCGCACCCTCGACGAGTTGCGTGGCAGCGAGGGCATCGAACGGACCAAGTCCGCCCTCATGAAGCGACTGGACGAGGTGGTGCCGGGCCGGCGCATCCACGCCTTGTACATCACGGACTTCATCATCCAATAACCAGGGGCTCACAGGCTATGGCGTCTCCACTCGATCCCACAGAAGTAGAAGCGTTGATGCAGGCGATTCAGGAGGGCCAGGTTTCTCCCGACTCCGGCGTGGACGAGGCCAAGGGGCCAGTGGTGCCCTACGACCTCACCAGCCAAGACCGCATCATCCGCGGCCAGATGCCCACCCTGGATTCCATCAATGACCGCATTGCCTCGCTTTTTGGCCGCACCCTCTCCGGACGCACTCGGATGGAATTGCGGGTGACGGCTGCGCCCGCCAGCCTGATGAAATTCGCCGATATCAACAGCTTGCTCACCGGGCAGAATGCCGTTGGCGTGATGAGCCTGGGCGCCGGACACGGGTTGGCGCTGGTCATTGTCGAAGCTCCGCTCGCTCATTCTCTCTTGGTTGCGTCGCTCGGCGATCGCAAAGCCAAGTCCGAGCCCGGCGAGGCGCGGCTCGACCTCACCCACGTGGGCAAGGTGGTGCTCCGGAATGTGCTGAACATGCTGTCCGAGGCCATGGCCACCTCGTGGGAGGGCGTGCTGTCGTTCAAGCCGCAGATTCTGCGCTTCGAGTCCGACCCGCGCATGGCCGCCATTGCCACCCCCAGCGACGTGGGCATTCTGTGTGCCTTTGAGGTCACCGGTCCCATCGACGGCCGTCTGATGCTGGCCATTCCCTATGCCGCGGTAGAGGCGGCCAAGAAGATACTGAGTTCACCGCCTCGCCTGGGCGGGCAGCGTGACGTGCGCTTCGGCCAGGCGCTGGCACGCGAGCTGGAACTGGTGGAGGTCGAACTGCGGGTCGAGATGGGACGCTACCACTTGCGCCTGTCTGACCTGCTCGGTCTGAAGATCGGTGACGTGGTCACCCTCAACACCAGCGAGGGCTCACCCTTGCCGGTGCTGGTGCAGGAGCGACCCAAGATGACCGGCATGCCCAAGGTCATCGGGGGCGGAATCGCAGTCGAGGTGCTGAAGCCCATCAATCATGCCGCTACCGCCAACCGGCCCGCGCGAGTGGGTCCGCAAAACTTCACCCAGGCAGCCGCATAGCGAGATCTAGCAAGAGGAAACCATGGCTGAGGAAAACCCAACCCCCCCCGATACTGGAGCGCAAGGGAGACGTCTCGATTTACTGCTCGATGTGCCACTCGATCTTTCGGTGGAGCTGGGGCGGGCGCGCATGTCGATCCAGGACTTGCTCAATCTAAGCCCCGGCTCGGTCATCGAGTTGGACAAGATCGCGGGTGAAGCGCTCGACATCCTTATTAACGGTCGCCTGGTGGCGCGGGGCGAGGCGGTGGTGGTCAACGACAAGTTTGGCATTCGCATCAGCGACATCGTCAGCCCATCGGAACGAATCGCACGTCTACGCTGAGGAGGACTCCAAGATGCTGATCCAACTGGCCCTGCTTCCGCTTGCCGCCGTCACCGTCACGGGCGTGACCAGCGAAACCCACGAGGGTGACGTCATCGTCGAGGTCGCCACCTCGGATCCGGTTCCCGCCCGGGTAGCCCGGCCCATGGTCGGCCATCGTCTGGCTTACATCTTTGTCGACAACGCCACCCCGGTGCGCGAGGTATTCGAGAATGGCGACCACCCCGTAGTGGCCCGAACCCGCGCTCGCTACACCAAGCTCGAAGTTCCGCTCGATCCCGGCGTTCGCTGCCACGAGCCTGCTTCGGTCGCGACTCTGCCGTCGGGGCTTCGCGTACAGTTCCCCTGCGACTCAAACGCGGGCGCCGCCGCGATAGTGGAAGGGCAGGGGACGCGTGTTCCCGGGCGGCAGAGCGAAACCAAGTCTACGGGCCGCAGCGCCTCGCAGGAGTTGCTGCAGGCGGCGCTGGCCTTGCCCGCGGAGATGCCCTTCGCTGACAAGACGGAGAATGAGGAAAACGAGAATCCGGGAGCCAAGCCCCCCGCCGAAGAGAAACCGATACCAGAACGCGAGGCCGCCGCCCTGCCCACAGGCAAGGCCGCGGCGCCCGTAGCCGCCGGACCGGCGCTGGCCAAGACGACTGACCCCTTCGGGCCCGACGCCCAGGTTGCGGCAACCCAGGTTGCGGCAACTCCGAAGGTTGCGCCAACCCCGCCCGCGAAATCGGTTTCGGTTGCCTCACCCACGGCCGCTGCCAGCGCGGTGGCGCCGGCTCACAGCGCCGCTGCGCCACCGGCTGCGGGCAGCCCCCGCCATTCCGGTTTGTCATTGGTCCTGGCCATAGTCGTGCTGGTCGCCGTGGCCGGGGGCGTACTGGCACTCACGCGCCGTCGTGCGCGCCGCCAGGGCCTCATCCAGATCCTGGAAAGTGCGGCTATCGGGCCCAAACGCTCGTTGTTGGTGGCGCGGGTGAACGGCCAGA
>PMJO01000115.1 GCA_003158455.1 Myxococcales bacterium
GCCCTGCGCGTGCTTGGCCTGTTTGTCCTTCTGGTCCTGTGTGCCCTGCTCGTTCTTGGCCTGCTGGTCCTTCTGACCCTGCTTGCCCTCTTGGGTCTGCTTGTTCTGTTGCCCCGTCTTGTCTTCCTTCTTCTTCTGCTCGTCCTTCTGCTTCTGCTGCTGTTCAAGGGCCGCCAGCTTCCGTTTCACGAGATCCCGGTTGTAGATGGCGTCCTGGTCTTTGGGATTCAACTTGAGGGCTGACTCGTACGAAGCGATCGACTTCTTCCACTTCTCGGTCGTCTGTTCCGGTTGTTTCGCGACCGTCTCCTGCCCGACGCGGAAGAGAACATTGCCCAGGTCGTAGTAGGCGTTCTCCTGCAAATCGAGGCGATCCGCGTGCAGGGATCGGCCGAGGGCGTCGCCGGCTTTGGCGTATTCGCCGCTCTTGTAGGCCGCGACGCCCAGGTTGTATTGCAGTTTCACGTCGTTGGGTGCGCGAGCCAGCGCACGCCCATATTCATCTGCTGATTGCTTGAACTTCCCGGCGTGATACGCTCGCTCGGCGTCGCGCGGGGATGCGTTCGCACTTTGCGCGACTGCGGTGACAGCTGCAATCGCCAATGTGACAACCACTCTGCGCCTGAGCAGCGCGAGCTTCGGCCATCGCTTCTCGGGCTCCGCCTCGAGCACGCGACGCCTGCGACGCTCCCCAACCAGCGGCTCCAGCGCCAGGAANNCGATGGGAATCTGGTGCATGCGCGAGTGGAGATCTTCCCGAGGCAACTTGGCCAGCACATCCTGGTAGAGAGCCTCCAGCCCTCGGCCATCCAGTCCCAGTCGGCGGTAGTCGCCACCAGTCACGCGTGCGATTGCTTGCAAGGTGTTTTCGTCAAGTTGCGAGCGAACAAAGCCACCCTTGTCGTCGCGAGCGAACTGGCCGGGCTCTGCCCCGAGCGGGATCAACTCTCCGCCCGGCGTTCCCACGCCAACGGTGTAGATACGAATGCCGTCGGCCGCCGCCGCGCGAGCGCTTTCGAGCGCGTGGCTCTCGAGATCTTCGCCGTCGGTGAGGAATACCAACAGCTTGCGATTCGCGGGCTGGTTGTGCAGCGCCGAGCGGGCTACATCGATGGCCCGGCCCACGTCGGTGCCGCCGCGAAAGATTGTCGTGGTGTCCAGCGCATCGAGGGTCTGCTCGAATACGCCTCGGTCGAGCGTAAGCGGGCACTGCAGGAAGGCATCCCCGGCGAAGGCCACCAGACCCACCCGATCGCCGTCGAATTTTGCGACCAGATCGCGAATGGCAAGTTTGGCGCGCGTCAGCCGGTCCGGCTTCAGATCCGGCGCCAGCATGCTCTTTGATGTGTCGAGCGCGAACAAGAGATCGAGCCCCCGTCGCTGCGCCTCCTCCCAGCGAACGCCCCACTGTGGCCGCGCGAGAGTTGCGCAGCCGAGCAGCGCACCGGTTACCAGAAGGGCCCGTTTGAACCCCCGGCGTGTGCGAGACAGTGACGAGGCCGCGCCGTTGCGGCGTGAGCTGAATGCGGCCAACGCAAGCCGCCGCTTGCGGTCGAGCCGCGCACCGAGGAGCAAGATGACCACGGCGAAGAGCAGGCCAGCCAGTAGCCAGACGGGATGGACGAAGGTGATGGAATGAATGGTCATGGGATCCTCTTGAAACGCGTGAGGCCGAGCCCTATTTCTCCCGCCAGAAGCAGCATTCCTGGAAACACCAGCCAGGCGAAGCGCTCCTCGTGGTGCTCGTATTTCTTCAGGTTCCTCGTGGTCTTCTCTAGGCTGTCGATCGCGCCATAGATCCGCTGCAGCGATCCGGCGTCGGTGGCGCGATAAAAGCGTCCGCCTGTGGTGTCCGCGATGGTCTTGAGCAACCCTTCATCCACGTCCACCTTGGTCATCACGATGCGCGTACGCCCGCTGTCGTCAGTGATGGGCATCGGCGCTTCTCCCTTGGTGCCGACCCCGATGGTATAGACCTTGACCCCGAGGGCCTGCGCGGCCTGCGCGGCCAGGGCTGGGTCGATCTTTCCCGCGTTGTTCTGTCCATCAGTGAGCAGCACCACCAGCTTCGATTTCGCCTTCTGGCCGCGCAGTCGATTGATGCTGGCGGAAAGTGCCGAGCCAATCGCAGTGCCGTCCTTGATCATGCCCGGTTGCAGCCGACCTAGATTCTGCAGCAACCAATCGTGATCGAGCGTGAGCGGGCTCATCAAGTATGGCTCTGCCGAGAACGCCACCAGGGCGATGCGATCGTTCGGCCGATTCTTGATGAACTGTGCGACCACAGACTTGACGACCTCGAGCCGGCTGCTCGGCTCACCACCCTCAGTCAAATCCAGGGCCTGCATCGAACCGGAAATGTCGACTGCGAGCACCAGATCGATGCCACTGGCCTGGACCTCGGTCGAAGCATGTCCAAGCTGCGGGCGAGCCAGACCAACGATCAGGAAGGCCAATCCTACCCATCGGGCGATTCCCAGGAATCGCCCCCAGCGGCTACGCGTGGCCCGCGCGACGTCGCGCGCGGTCTCGATGTTCGAGAAGGTGACTGCCGGCCTGGCCCCTTTTCGGCCCAGCCAAAGCGCGAGCAACGGCAAGAGCGCGAGCGCCCACAAGACTTGCGGATGTAGGAAAAGGTTCATGACGTCCTCGCGGGTGCGGGTTGGGTTTCGGCCTTGCTCGGCGCCGTGTCGAGTACGAATTGACGCGCCAGATCGTTGAGCGACACCATTCGCTCCCTGGCCAAGGGAAGGCGAGCAAACTTCGCCATGTCGCAGGCCCCGATGAACTGAAGCAAAGACTCCCGATGCGAAACGAGCGACGAGCCTTCGTGAGCCACGAGATTCTCGAAGAACTCTTCGGTGGTCAGATGGGCAGCACGCAGCAGAAAGCGCTCCTCGATGTACTCGCGGACGGCATCAGAGGCCGCTCCCGCGTATTCGCGTACCTGCCCAGCCAACGCCAGCGGCTTCGCCTGTTCAAGACGCAGAAGCGCCCATTCGTGGGGTGCAAGAGGCTTGGCAAGTCGCCGCCGCATCACAACGGCGGTGAACCCACCCAAGCCCAGCAGCAACGCCGCACCTCCGCCAAGCGCCAGCCAGCGCCACCACAGGGGAATCGGCACCGGCCCGCGAATGTCCCGAATGTCTTCCATGGTCGACGCCGGTGCAGGCGCCAGCGCCGACGCCGGTGGGGCAATTGCCGTTGCTGCCCAAAGCGGGGTGGCCCACAAAAGACCGCCGAGGACCAAGGACATAATGTGACCGTGCGGTTTCATCGTCGCCTCCCTCTTCGCGACCGAAAGAGCGCGATCAAGACCGGGATGTACGGCACCGAGGTGTCAACCTCGACGGTATCGACCGATTCTCCGCGCAACGCTCGTTCGAGTCGTTGATCCCGCTCGCGGGCGCGCTCGGCGAAGCGTTCTCGCACGCCGGCGGAGCCGGTGTCGATCTCGATCATTTCGCCCGTCTCGGCGTCTTCCATGGTGAGCAGACCCACCTGCAAGAGATTCCGTTCGCGTGGGTCGTTCACGTGCAAGGCGACCAGGTCGTGCCGGCGTCGAACCATGCGCAACGAGCGCCGCAGCGCAGACAGCATATGGGCGGGATCGCCAGCGCTCTGGAAGTCTGAGAGAACGCACACCATCGCGCGCCGCCTGGTCACTGCGTTGACGAAATCGAGGGCGTGCGCGACGTCTGTGCCACGGCGCTTGGGCTGACAGCTCAGGACCTCGCGCACGATGCGGAGGACATGCTGGCGGCCCTTGCGGGGTGGAACGAATGTCTCAATCTGGTCGGAGAACAGGACCAGCCCGACCTTGTCGTTATTGCGAACGGCAGAGAGGGCAAGCACGCATGCGATCTCCGCCTCGATCTCACGCTTGGTGTGCGCGGTCGAGCCAAAGTCGCCGGAGGCGCTCACGTCGACCGCGAGCACGATGGTCAGTTCGCGTTCTTCTCGGTACTTCTTGATAAACGGGCGTCCCGCACGCGCAGTTACATTCCAGTCGATGGTCCGCACCTCGTCGCCCGGAACGTATTCGCGCACCTCTTCGAAATCCATGCCCCGGCCCCGGAACATCGAGTGGAATTGTCCGGCCAGGGCGTCGGTGGCGAGGCGGCGTGTGCGAATATCGATGAGACGGACTTGTTTCAGGATCTCTTTGATATTCTTTTCCATGGTCACACCGTTACGGGTTGGGTAGCGCGGCGAGAATCTTGGTGACCAGATCGTCGGCCTGGATGTTCTCCGCCTCTGCCTCGTAGGTGAGGCCGAGCCGATGTCGCAACACATCCGGGGCCAAAGTCTTGACGTCGGATGGAATGACGTAGCCCCGCCCGTGCATGAAGGCCCAGGCGCGTGATGCCAGGGTCAACGCAATCGTGGCGCGCGGCGATGCCCCAAACAGGAGATAGTCGGCGATGGGCAGACTGTAGCTGGCGGGAGCGCGCGTCGCGGTGACGATGTCCACGACGAAGTCGCGAATCTTGTCGTCGACGTAGATGCGGTTGACCACTTTGCGGGCATGAGCCAACTGGGCAATCGAGACAATCGGATCGACATGGAGATCCGGCTCACTGGTGGCCATCGCGTCGAGAATCGCGCGTTCCTCCGCTTTCGACGGGTAGCCAATGACAAGCTTTAAAAGGAAGCGATCGACCTGAGCCTCTGGCAGAGGATAGGTGCCCTCCTGTTCGATGGGGTTTTGCGTCGCCATCACGAGGAATGGATCCGGCAGAGGGTAGCTCTCCTCGCCCAGGGTCACTTGGTGCTCCTGCATGGCCTCGAGCAGAGCCGACTGCACCTTGGCTGGCGCACGGTTGATCTCATCGGCGAGCACCAGATTGGAAAAGATCGGACCGTGCTTGGTCTGGAAGCTGCCGGAGGTTGGGTTGTAGATCATGGTGCCGATGACGTCGGCGGGCAGCATGTCGGGCGTGAATTGCAGTCGGCGGAACTTCGCGCCCACAAGTGTCTGCGCAAGAGTCTTGAGCGCCAGGGTCTTGGCCAGCCCAGGCACGCCTTCGAGCAGCAGATGCCCATTGGTCAGGAGGCCCACGATCAGACGGTCGACCAGGTACCTTTGCCCGACGATCACCCGCGCCATTTCCGTTTGCAGCGCAGGCACCCACCCGGCGGTGTCCTGAACCTCCTTCTGGATCTGTTGCACGTCTCCGTGCCAGACACTACGACTTGGAATGGCGTCGTACGCATTGCTATTGGCTGGACTGGCGTTGCTCGATACAGGATTGACTGCAGCTTCCATGTGGTCTTCTCCTTGTTTGTTCTGACTGTCGAGAGCAACTATGGGCACGCTACCCATGCCAGAATCTTGCGGGACCATTACAGCGGTGAAATGATCACTGTCGCTCACCCTGCGGAACCGGCCGGCATTCACTGCACCGTCTTCGTCGCCTGAAGGCATCGCACCTGCGACTGCCGTGTGGACAGGTGGCCGGTGGACTAGAGGGCGGACACGGAGTGACCCGGGGAATTGGCTCCGCCGTTCAAGAGATCGACATAGTCCGCCAGGATCTTCATGGTCTCGTCGAGGACGATGTCGTCGTCAAGCGAGCGTCCGGCCGCGACCTGGTCAAGTGCGTTCGGGGCGGAAGAAGAATTCGCGCCATGTGCGGCGGCAACGCTCTTCGTAGCTGCCATGGGCGGGGGTAGACCGGGCGAGGAGACGTTCTTGAGCGTGATTTCGTAGGTGGCGGGCCGGGCAGCGGGATGGATTCGGCTTTCGCGTTCACGCTCGTCTTGACGAGCCTTGGATTGCGCCAACTCTTGCCGGCGCTCCGCCTCGTTCAGTGAGACCGACTTCGTGGCCAGGTTCCTCCTGACTTGCGCGAGGTCGTCTGCAAGCAGGGCAAAGTTTTTCTCCGCCCTTACCCGTTGGATGGACTTATCCCGCAGAGCACGGAGATACGGCTGTACCCGATTCAAACGCTCGTGGGGCGCGGGGGCTACGGTGTCCCAAGGCAACGGGTCCTTGAGCGTCGACTCGCTCACTTCGCTGAAATCGCTGGGGGACGGCAGCACGATGTCGGACGCGACGCCGCGCAACTGGGTCGAGGCACCGTTCGGTCGATAGAATTTGCGAATCGTGACCTTGAGCGCGCCGGGGTCATAGGCATGCGCCAGTCCCATTTTGTCCATGACCAGCGCGAGCGGCAGAATGTTTTGCACCGTGCCCTTGCCGAAGGTCGAGGAATCACCCACCACCACGCCGCGCCCATAGTCTTGCAGCGCGCCGACCAGGATTTCCGAGGCTGATGCGCTGAAGCGACTGATAAGCAGGACCAGCGGCCCGTCGTAGAGCACCGAAGGATCGGTGTCGGCATCCACGTCGATGTCACCCTGGGGACCGCGCGTCTGGACGACTGGCCCTTCACGAATGAACAGACCGGTCAGGCTGACCGCCTCTTCGAGCGACCCACCGCCGTTGCGTCGCAAATCCAGGACAACGCCGCGCACATGCTCGGCCTTCAACTTCTTGAGCAACTGTGCGACGTCGGCCGTCGCGCTGCGACGTTCGCCTGGCCCGCCCAGGTCAGCGTAAAACGATGGCAGGTCGATGACACCGAGCCGAACCGTCGTGCCCTGACCGGTTGGCAGGTCCAAGATGCGGGCCTTGGCTTGCTGGTCTTCGAGATTCACCTCATCGCGCACCAGGGAGATGGTCTTGGGAAGCGAGCCGTCGGCAGCGCCCACGGGAAGAATGGTCAACCTAACCGTGGACCCTTTCGGGCCGCGAATCAGTTCCACAACGCGCGAAAGGGGCATGTCGGTGACGTCGACCGGCTCCCCGCTTGATTGCGCCACCGCCAAGATGCGGTCGCCTGGTTTCAGCAGACCACTGCGTGCCGCAGGCCCTCCTGACAGCAACTCGCGAATTTTGCAATAGCCATCCTCGCTTTCAAGGGACGCGCCGATGCCGAAAAGCGAGAGTTTCATGGCAATCGAAAAGGTCTCCATCTCCTGGTGCCCGAGATAGTCCGAGTGCGGGTCGTACACGTGGGCCAGCGCGTTCAGATAGGTTTCAAGCACCTCGTCGCTGCGCAGGGACTTCATCGTGGCAAGCTGTCGCTCTTGTCTGCGCATCAACCTACTCACGATTTGCTCGGGTGGCTTGTCGGCCAGCTTCTCCTGCAGGTACTCCGCTCGAATCTGCTGCCGCCAGAGTTTCTGCGCCGCCGTCAGATCGCGCGGCCATTGGGCGTGCTCGCGATCGACTGAGTACACATCGTGTCCGGTGAAATCGAACTTTTCCGTGCGCAGCAGCTTGGCGGTGTAGGCCACCCGCTGCTCCAGCCGCTGTAGATACCGAGAGAAGATTGCGTGGGCCGCACTGGTATCGCCCAGGCTGCGGGTAGTTTGCGCCAGGGTCGCGCGGTACGACGCAAACTCCTTCACGTCGGACTGCAGGAGGAGTGACCGGGTTCCGTCCAGGTCATCCAGATAACGGTCCAGGAACTTCCCCGCCAGCTCACTATCGAGCGGATGGTGCGCGAACTGCGATTGTTCCAGCAGGTTGGTCGTCAACCGCGTGATAGTGGCTTCAGTCGTCCCCGTGGCGACTCGCGCCGACGCGGCCTGACCGCGAAGATCGATCGTGCTGAGGCCCACCGCCAACCCGAGGACGAGGAGGAAGGGAGAAATTCTGGTTGGAGATTTCATGGCGGTTGCGGCCTCTTGGTGCGCGGAGCGCCGGGAGAAGCTCTGGAAATCCGCCCTCGCGCCCCTGTGCAGCTATCATAGGTGTAGTATCTTGCCGCCACGTTGCGGCGAGATTACAAGCTTGAAAGGTCCACAGTCGGCTGCCCCTGCCAATGGGTTTCCTTTCTCCGATGCCGAACTGGATCCGATCGATTGCCTCCTCGAAATCTTCGGGCTCGATATGGGGAAAGCAGCGTCGGCTGCCCCGCGACGGTTCAGTTGTCCAGTTGGGCAGTGCCGAGCAACAAATCGGTGGCGGCCTGGTCAGCCAGGGGAAAGGCGTAGTTCCCTAGTTCCTGAGGTGCCACCCAGCGGAGTTCGGCTACCCGAAGCGCACGCGGCTCCTTGGTGGACACGATGGTGGCCCGATACAGAACCAGGTCAACGACATGGCTGCCGGAGCGGTGAGTGCGCTGCGCGATAACGCCGCCCACATCGGCAGTGACTCCCGCTCGTTCCCGCAACTCCCGTCGTAGCGCGGCCTCGTCGGTCTCGCCTGCTTCGACTTTTCCGCTCGGGAACTCCCACAAGCCAGCCAGCACGTCCATAGAGCGTCGCTGAGTGATGAGGTATCGTCCTCGCTGCTCTATTATGGCAGCCACCACGCGGATGTGCGGTGCGACCTCTGTCATTGTGCCGTTAGCACGAGAGCCGCCCTTTCGACACACTGACCGCATTTCGTCCCCCTGGCTTTGCGACGACGATTTGGGTTGGCAAGAAATGGTCTCTGCCTGCGCATTCTGTCTGATCATATCGTCCAGTTAGATTCCGGGCACGACGGCTTGTTTCCAGAATGGCACTCGCATTTGCACCCAAACAGTGAGCTTGGCGCCGTGGCATGGTCTTCATTGGCAGAGTGGATGGAGCCCCGGTGGGACTCGACCAGCCCCTTGCTCAGCGCAAGGCCGAGGGCAAGACCGCCGCGAAACCCCGCATTACAGCCTACAAGTATCCCCTCGACCTGTTCACAGCTCGACGGTTTCGCGAGGTGTGTCGCCAAGCCATGCCGCAGTGAACAGGGTCGACCTCTTCCGATCCGCCGAGCGACTATGGGAATTCCTTGGAACTGCGGTCGCCGCCGACGTTCACATTCTCGGCCTCGAGACGGGCGGGGTGCTCCGCGCCCAATTCGTCGGCAGGGGCGCGGTCGTGGGCGCCGTGGAAGTACTTGGGCGTCGGCTCGGTGGCGGGGTGCGGGTGGCCTACCGTAGGGTGGTCTGGCGTCTCCCGNNTGACAAGGCCCTTGAGATGTCCCTGGTCGTCGAGCACCAGCAAGCGAGATACCCCCGCGCTGACCATCATCTCGCCGGCTCGATCCAGCGGGCAGTCCGGCGGGACGAACCGCACCGGAGCCGTCATCACGTCGC
>PMJO01000243.1 GCA_003158455.1 Myxococcales bacterium
TGCTTCATAACCGTAGATATCCTTTGATATAATTTTACTCACGTCATAGGCCCCCGGTGGATAGCGCCGGTAACTTTGGACACGAGTTCCGTTCCAAGTGTCCACGACTGGGCTCAGGCGCTCTGGGAGACTCAAACCTGCGATCATGCCAGACGTCCCCGGGACACGTAGCGCCCACCTGCTCATCGACGGCGAGCCGGTCGGCCTCGATCGCGTTGCCGACGCAGTGGCGGTGAAGGTGATCGAACGCCTTCGGCAGCATGGTATCATTGAGGTCTCTGGCATTCGGTCGCACCGCCGAAAGGAGGGCACCACATGGTGCGACAAGAGGAACCCAGGGGACGAGTCCATGGACCGTACCCCAATCGGCGACAGTGGCGAATCGTCGTGGTCCATGAAGATGGCCAACGAGATCATCGCTACTTCCCGACGGAAGAAGATGCAAAACAGGTAGCTCGATCACTACGGCGGATGTTCAAGAAGGCATTCGCGAGACCACTCACGAAAGCATTGGAAGAATACGAAGTGTTCATGCGCGACGACCTTGGCAACAAGCTGACGTCGACAAAGACGACGGCGGCGCGGTTGACCCAGTTCTTCCTGGGTTACGACGGCAGCCTGGAAGATCTGGACGAGGCCGAGTGTGCCCGACGGTACGACACGCTCCGGAACCACACCACGGTTCAGGGCAAACGTATCGCGGACACCACGCACTTGAACACCTTGGCCCAGGTGAAGACCTTCCTCACCTGGTGCACGAAGAAGGGGTGGCTGAAGGCGAACCCGGCAGCGAACATCGAAGGCAAGGGGAGGTACCGGCACGGAAAGCCGCAGCTCAGGGTGGACGAGGCGAGGAAGTGGATGGCGACTGCACTGAAAGTCGCCAACCATGGGCAAACGGAGGGCGAGAAGGAAGGTGCGCTGAAGGCGATCCTGACGCTGGTGTTGGGCTTGCGGGAGTCGGAGGTGCTGAACCGACAGGTTCGGGACGTTGACGATGGTGGGCGCTTGTTGTGGATCGCGGACACGAAGACGGAGGCTGGGAGGCGTACGCTGGAAGTGCCCAAGCAGATCGTTCCTCTGCTGCTTCGACAGGTGGGCAACAGGCAGGCGATGGATCCGCTCTTCGCGTATCGAACACGTGGCATTGGTCGCAAGTGGGTCCAACGGATCTGCCGGCGTGCCGGTGTGATGGTGGTCGGGGCGCAATCGATGAGGGGCCTCCACGCCACGCTTGCCGTGAAGGCCGGCATCACCAGCCACGCGGTGGCGTCGGCCTTGGGCCACACGTCGTTCTCCACGACCGCGCGGAGCTATGCCAAGCCCGAGGCAGTGGCAGGGGCCAAGCAGCAGCAAGCGATGACGGTGCTGGCCCCGCCAGTGCCTGCGAACGAGAATGCGGATGAGCACCAAGACGACGAGAAGTTGCACAACTTTCCGCACAACTTTTCGCCGTTTTCAGCGGCAGCGTCAAAGGGCCGGCTCGCCAACTAACGAGAAAGACTAGCTTATTTGTGGAGCTGATGGGGATCGAANNCCAGCTGAGCTACAGCCCCGGAACCCGCCGGAACGGGTCAGGGGATTGTACTTGTCGCGATCGGGTTTGCAACCTGGAAGTCCTGGATGTCTATTCTCGTCTAGACCCATGGCGCACAAAGCAAACCGCGACCCAGAAGCCACACCCACGCCGTCCGCGGCCAAGGCGCGGGCCGGTCGGGTGCGCGCCGACCTGGCGCTGGTCGAGCAGGGGCTGGCGCCCACGCGCGAAAAGGCGAGGGCGCTCATTCTCGCGGGCCAGGTGCTCGACGGAGATCGCCCGGTGGACAAGGCTGGCGATCTGGTCGCAGCGCAGGCGGTCTTGCGGCTGCGCGGTGAACCCATGCCCTACGTCTCGCGCGGTGGGATCAAGCTGGCGCACGCGCTTGTGACTTTTGCCATAGATGTGAAGGACCTGGTCGCCATCGATGTGGGCGCCTCGACCGGCGGCTTCACCGATTGCCTGCTCCAGCGCGGGGCACGGCGTGTGTACTGCATCGACGTCGGGCACGGCCAGCTCGATTGGAAAATCGCCTCGGATCCGCGCGCGGTCGTCATCGATCGCACCAACATCCGCCTCATGCCGCCCGAGCGCATCCCCGAGCGCTGTGCGTTCGCCGTGGTCGATGTCGCTTTTATTTCCTTGCGCCTGGTGCTTCCCGTGCTGCCCGCCCTGCTCCAGCCGGACGCCGCCGTCGTCGCTTTGGTCAAGCCGCAGTTCGAGGTGGGGCGGGCCAAGGTGGGCAAGGGCGGCATCGTGCGCGACGACGCCGATCGGCAATATGCGCTCGACGAGGTCAAGGCGGCCGCACGCGAGCAGGGGTACGAGGTTTTGGGCGAGACGACCTCGCCGATCACCGGGGGCAAGGGCAACGTGGAGTTCCTCCTCCACCTCCGTCATCCCTAGCAGAAGCGGTGTCGCGACCGGATGAATCGCCCTATCTCCCTCTGGTGCTGCGGCGGTCCGCCGTCTATTGTTATCCCCGATGGAAATCTTGGTCACCGGTGCTGCCGGATTCATCGGTTCTCACTTGGCCGAGCGCCTGGTCGCGCGCGGGGATCGGGTCACCGGGTTCGACAACTTCGACGAATTCTACCCGCGCGCAGTCAAGGAACGGAATCTCGCGGGGCTGCGCCGCAACCCGGCCTTCCGCCTGGTCGAGGGCGATCTGACCGACCCGCACGACATTGATTCTGCCCTGGACACCGCGGGCAAAGTCGACGCCGTCGTGCATCTGGCGGCGCTGGCCGGGGTGCGGCCATCGATCAAGAGCCCGCAGCGCTACTGGGCGGTGAACGTGACCGGCAGCCTGCACCTGCTTTCCGCCTGTCGCGCGCGCGGCATCAGGCGTTTTGTGTTCGGCTCGTCGTCCTCGGTCTACGGCAAAGACAGTCAGGTTCCCTTCAGCGAGGCCGATCCCTGCAGCCGGCCGCTTTCCCCCTACGCGGCGACCAAACGGGCGGGCGAGCTGCTCGCCTTCACCGAGCATCACCTTTATGGCACGTCGGTCACCTGCTTGCGCTTCTTCACCGTGTACGGCCCACGCCAGCGTCCCGACTTGGCGATTCACAAGTTCACCAGGCTCATCGCCGCCGACCAGCCCATCCAGCTCTTCGGCGACGGAACCAGCTCGCGCGACTACACCTGGATCGACGATATTCTCGACGGCGTGCTGGCCGCCATCGAGCAGCAGGTGCGGGGAGCGGGCCCCGCGTTTCGCATATACAATCTAGGCGGCGCGCATCCCACCAACCTGAAGAATCTGGTCGACCGCATCGCCACCGCCCTGGGCAAGCCGGCGCGCATCGACTGGCAGCCCGAACAGCCTGGCGATATGCCGCACACCCTGGCCGACATCGAGCTGTCCGAAAGCGATCTAGGCTACTCGCCCAAGGTCAGCATCGATCAAGGAATTCCCCGCTTCGTGGCCTGGTGGCGCGCGGAGAACGGCCGGTAGCTTGCTTTGTCCGCGCCCGGCTCTGTGCTCTCGCTTCTCCCCTGTGCGTCCTCGACTGCCGCCAATCTCGCCTCACTCCGCGCCCCGACCCCTCCCAATCCCGTAGTAGGTGAACCCGGCGGCGCGCAGGACGGCCGGTTCCCAGACGTTGCGTCCGTCGACGACCACCGGCGTGCGCATGATGTCGTGGAGACGTTCGAAGTTCGGTCTGCGGTAGTCGTGCCATTCGGTGACCAAAGCCAGGGCATCGGCGCCGGTGGCGCATTGGTAGTTGGAGGCATGGTATTGCACGCGTTCACCCACGATCTTGCGCGTCGCCGAGATGGCGACCGGGTCGGTGGCAGCCACGCTCGCACCGGCGGCCAGCAGGTCCTCGATGAGGACCAAAGCCGGCGCTTCGCGCACGTCATCGGTGCCGGGTTTGAAGGCCAGCCCCCACACGGCGATCTTGCGACCGTGCAAATCGCCGCCAAAGTGCTTGAGCAGGCGCTCGGCCAGAAGGTGTTTCTGGCGCTGGTTGACCGCTTCTACCGCGGCTAGAACCTCCAGGCGCGTGCCCGCTTGCTTGGCGGTGTTGAGCACCGCGCGCAGATCCTTGGGAAAGCAGCTTCCCCCGAACCCCGCCCCGGCGTACAGGAACTTGGCGCCGATGCGCGCGTCCGAGCCCAGCCCCTTGCGAACCAGTTCAATGTCGGCGCCCACCGCATCGCATAGAACCGCCAGCTCGTTCATGAACGAGATGCGGGTGGCCAGCATGGCATTGGCGGCATACTTGGTCAACTCGGCCGAGCGGCGGTCCATAACCAGGATGCGATCGCTTGAACGAGTAAACGGCGTGTACAGGGCCTGCAGGGTTTGGAGAGCGCGCGGGTCGCTGGTCCCGATGATCACGCGATCAGGCTTCATGAAGTCGTTGACCGCGTCGCCCTCCTTGAGGAACTCGGGGTTGGAGGCGACGGCGAATTCGTGGCGCGTGTGCTGGCGTACGATGGCTTCGATCCTGTCGCCGGTGCCCACCGGCACGGTGGACTTGGTCACCAGCACGGCCCAGCCGGAAAGGGCGCACGCGGCCGTCTGGGCGGCTTGAAGAATGTAGCTGAGATCGGCGGAGCCATCCGGCGCGGGCGGGGTACCTACCGCCAGCACCACGACCTGGGCACCAGCGACGGCGGCGCCCAACTCGGTGGTGAAGGCGAGGCGGCCTTCCTGCGCGTTGTGCGCGATAAGTTTGTCCAGACCGGGTTCGTAGATAGGCACCTGGCCCCGCTTGAGCGCGGCGATCTTTTCCCCGTCGATGTCGCAACAGGTGACGTCGTTGCCCATATCCGCGAATCCCGCACCCGCGACTAGGCCGACGTAGCCAGTTCCGATGACACAGATTTTCATGGTGGCGTGAGCGTACCATGAACACGCTTAGCAGAATTGCAACCGCAAGGCTGCAATGTGGAATAATGGTGCCTATGCAGGTGATGATTCTCGCGGCTGGACGTTCGACCCGACTGGGCTCGCTTGGCATGGCTCTTCCTAAGCCGCTGCTTCCCGTGTGTGGCTATCCCGCCGTGACCTATGCCTTGGCGTTGTGCCGGCAAGCCGGATTGCACGACGTCGTGATCAATCTGCACCACCACGGCGACAAGATCGGCAGGTCCTTGGGCGATGGCTCGCAGTTCGGGGTCAACCTGCGCTACTCAGTCGAAGAAGAGCTGCTGGGCACAGGCGGGGGCGTGGGCAAAGCTCGCGCTCTTTTTGCTTCCGAACCCGTGCTAATCATCAACGGCAAGGTCGCGGCGGATGTGGATTTGCGTACGGTCATCGCGGCCCATGCGCAGGAGCCGCGGGGAACCGTGGCCACCATGGTGCTGCGCGAGGATCCTCATCCCGAACTGTGGGCGCCCATTGGCGTCGACACTGAGGGCAGGGTGGTGAGCATCCGCGGCCAGCGCGCGCCCAGCACCGCACGCGCGCCGCTCGCCCCGCGCATGTTCACCGGTATCCATGTGGTCGAATCTGCGTTGCTCGACCGCCTACCCGCAGGTGTGTCCGACATAATCGGAGATGCCTACATTCCGGCCCTGCGGGCCGGCGACCGCGTCGGGGCTATGACCATGACCGGCTATTTCGCCGAGCATTCTACCCCCGAAAGCTATCTCGCCGGAAACTTGGCCTTGGTCGCGAACCCAGGCTTGCTTTCCCATCCGCCTGGGCCGCTTGCCGGGGTGGATTCCGCTGCGCAGGCCGATCCCTCGGCCCGCATCGTACCGCCGGTTCGGCTGGCGGCCGGGTCGGTGATTGAGCCAGGCGCCGTGGTAGGTCCGTGGACCGTGGTATGCGGCGGCGGTCGTGTGGCGGCAGGCAGCCAAGTGGTGCGCAGTGTGGTGTGGCCAGGCGCGATCGCGCGGGGAAACCTGGTGGGTGCCATCGTGGCCCCCGAGGGTCCTTTCATCGCCGACACCACCCCGCCGCGCTGAACGGCAAGGTGCGGCGCCCGTTCCCCAGCCCGAGGGCTTCTTCGCGCGCCAGGGGAAGACGCCCTGGCTCCTTGCTGCGCTGGGCGCGGGCGGCGTGGGGGACACTGTTCCGCTCTCCATCCACATGTGGACTCATCGGCAACTGGAAGCGTCCGAAAACCCGATTTGGCGCTTCGCGCGAGCGCTCCTCAGGTCGTACGGATGTGGGCCGGAAGGGGGCCCGAACGCTCAAGACCCTGTTCGAAATGACCCTGCCATCGCGCGGACCTGCTATGCTTGGTGACTAAAAGTTGGACCGTATTTCGGACATTCAGACACTAGTTAATTAGTAGTCTGGCTGAAGCGGGTCGGGCGCCATGTATTTGCGAGGCCAGCCGTCGCAGTGGTGGTCGCTCGTTCCCGCAGTTCCGCATCTCACACAAGGAGTAGCGCATGAAATCCGGCCATTTTCTGTGTACAGCGGTTGCCGCCTTCGCGATTGCGGGCGCTGGTTGTTCGTCGGTCACGGGAGGTGCCACGGGAACCGGCGGGGGACCGGGAACTGGAGGCGCGCCCAGCGAGGGAGGAACAATGGCGAGCGGAGGTGCGGCTAGTTCAGGCGGTGTCACGAGCTCAGGCGGCCTGCCGGCAACCGGTGGCGCCAATGGTACCGGCGGGGTAACCAGTTCGGGCGGCCCGCCGGCAACCGGTGGCGCCAATGGTACCGGCGGGGTGACCAGTTCGGGCGGCCTGCCGGCAACCGGTGGCGCGAGCGGCGGTCGCAGCGGTTCGGGCGGCCTGCCGGCAACCGGTGGCGCGAGCGGCGGTCGCAGCGGCTCGGGTGGCAGTAGCGCCACCGGCGGAGCCGCGCCGAGCACTGGCGGTGTCACTGGGTCGGGCGGAAGCACCGTGGTATTCGTCGGAACGAAGCCGGTGGGGACCGCCCCAGCGGGCGCCATCACGGTCGATCCGACGAAGACCCATCAAGTTGTGGACGGCTTCGGGTTGGCCGACGTGTGGCAAGGCTCATCTTCGACAGCAATGCAGACGGCCCTGTGGGACCCGGTCAACGGGATCGGGCTGAACCTACTCCGCATTGGCATCGAGAGCGTGTCGGGGTCGAGCGTGCTGATGGGGAACGCCGGGACTGCCGATGGGAAGGCCTGCGTCAAGTTTTCCGGCAATGATTGCAAGGTGTGGGCAGCGCCCTGGTCGCCGCCGGCCAGTATGAAGAACAACGGCAACGTCAACGGCGGCGCGAGCAATGACACCCTGAAGACGGGCTCTTACGACGCCTGGGCCACGCTGCTCGCGGGGTTTCCCGCGTACTACAAGCAGCAGAGCGGCGTGGATCTCTTCGCCGTCTCGGCGCAAAACGAGCCAGATTGGAATGCGACCTACGAAGCATGCATCTACGACAAGACCACGATGGTGAATTTCATCAACGTGCTGGGTCCGAAGCTGGCCGCGCTCAACCCGCCCGTCAAGGTGCTCGCGGCCGAGCCCGACAACTGGGGCAACTGCTGGGGTGGCGACTCTTTCGGCACCGCCATTCTGGCCGATGCGACTGCCAGTTCCTACGTCGGAATTATCGCTACGCACGACTACGGGACCACCAGCGCGGGGACTTTTGCACGTCCGGCTCCGCCCGCTAACAACACTAAACATATCTGGGAGACAGAGTGCACGCCGGGTGACACGGGTCCGATCACGATCGCGACGATGGTCTACGCCGCGTTCACGACCGGTGGAGTCAACGGATGGCACTACTGGTGGACCCAGGCGTTCGTGCCGAATGCAAGCAGTCCCCCCGCTCAGTATTATGCGCTCGGGAATTTCAGCAAGTACGTGCGCCCCGGATACTACCGCGTCGACGTCTCGGGCGCCCCAACCCCATCTTCATCCAAGCCTCTGGTGGTGGCGTTCTCGAACCTGTCGGATGGGACGGTGGTCATCGTCGTGGTGAATGGTGGCTCGGCCCAGAGCGTTTCCTTCTTCGTCGCGGGCACGGCGTGGCCGGCGTCCGTCACCCCGTACGTCACCACCTCCAGCTCCAAGCTGGCTGCTGGGACGGCCATCAGCGTGACCGCCGGATCGTTTAGCGCCTCCCTCGACGCACAATCCGTTACCACGTTCGTAGGCAAACCGTAACCGATAGCAGGCGACATCACTCAGCGGCCTCACTGAGTAGCGTTGCGTCCGGTTGGGCAGAGGCGTAGTTCCGCAGGTTGTCGCCATATTGAGGGTCGTTCTTCAGGTGCAGCATCCAGAAGGCAGTGCTGACGTAGATGATCTGCTCGTGGATGGTGCGGCAATAGCGGCGGGTTTGCCCGCTACAGTCCATCGCGTAGGCAAAATGGTTGGCCTGGTCCTGGATGAACAAGTACTTCGTCGAGACGGTGCCTTGGTACTCGGGCATTGTCTGCGTGCTCAACGGAGCTGCGGTATCAAGACGTCCCACCGCGTACATGACTGGGATTTTGATCTTAGCCATGCCATCCGCTTGGAACCAGCCATAGCCATCACCGGCCAGTGAGAGGGCAGCCTTGGTCCGCGGGTCTGACTCATCGATGATTCGCTGGCCTGGGAATAGCTGTTGGATCTCGTTCTGCAAACCGCACACATCCCAATCGTTGTCTGGATTGAGCTGACAGTAGTCAGCGAGATGGTCGAGATTGGGTGTCGCCCCTGCAATCATGATGGTTGTATGCCCGCCGAAAGAGTAACCGGACATGCCAATGGCGTCAGGATCGACCATACCGTAGAGGAAGCTTGTCGTGTCCTTGTCTAGCAGGAGGATTTGATCCGTGACAAACCGAATATCAGCTGGACGGTCAAACTGAATGGCAGCCCGGTTTGCTGGGCTGTTGTCAGCGTCATACGACGTATTCTTCTGATGGTCGGGGCCCGCAACAATGAACCCCTCGCTAGCCCAAGCGGTCCTCAGGAAATCATTTCGGGAATTCGTGGACCGACCGTTGTCGCCGTGTGAGTACATGATCAGAGGGTAGGGTCCACCCGACGGATCGGGTGTTGTCCCATCGACACTCGGATACCAAAATGCGGTCCTAAGCGTCCTGCCTCTGGTCGCATCGGTGAAGGTGATCTCCTGGTAACCCACCCTATAGGGACCGGGCGGCGGGGGCTCATCGATAGGATCGTAGCAAGCAGTCAGGAGAAGCGTGGACAGGATTGGCAGCTCTATTCTCATCGGTGTTGAGTCCTTCCCGAAGACGCTGCGTGGATTCGTTCTTGAAGAGCCGCTAGCATAGCACGGGCTGCTCGACTCCTATTGCGGTAGAGGACGCTGCGAGTTGGGGCGGCCGGTTCGCGCCGGGCCACCCACACCGAGCCGTCGGGGCGGGACACCTCCAGGCGCTGCTCGTCGCCGGAGAAAACCAGGGTGGGCAGTGCTGCCAGATTGTGAAGTCGGCGACCTTCCCCGCCTGGTTTCGACAATTGGCCGGCGTTTGCCTCGTGACCATCCCGATCGCAACTTCAGCTAGAGTATCCAGGACGCTCCCCTGACCGCCTATCAGATCGAGCTCAAAAAAGCTGGATCATTTCGATCACCTACGAAATGGACCGAAAAATAAGTGGAAAAGGGCCCGCGGGTTTCCTGAAGTTTGCCCAACCAAACGCAGGAGGTTTCCCGGGACGTAGCCGAAACAAAGGGCCTCTGGGCGTGTTTGGTGCAGTGGTGATCTTGTGATCGGCGGCCTGAAAGCTACGCCCTTCGTCGCCGCAGGGTCAGCGCTGACTCACATAGCAGCAGGGCGATCATGATCGCGGCCAGGGTGTGCCACAGTTCGACCCGGTGCTTGGGAGGCTTGCCACCGGGTGAGGCAAGCGCGATGCGATCGGGCCGCAGGGCGGGGTCGAGCCGCGCGGGGTTGGACTCGCGCGTATCCAGGTTGACCACGAAGTCCAGCTCGGGGCGTGCGCTGACTGTGCCGTCGGCACCGACGGCGCGCACGTGGTAGGTGCCTAGGCGATCAGTCTCGCTGTAAAGAACACTGTTGGTTGCACTGGCCGGCTCGCGCCGTGCCACCCACACCGAGCCGTCGGGGCGGGACACCTCCAGGCGCTGCTCGTCGCCGGAGAAAACCAGGGTGCGCGCTTCGCCGGCGCGCAATGAGGCGGCCTCGTCGTCGCCGGTGACCCCCACCAGGCGGCGCGCGGCCTCGCGCACCAGCGGCAGAAAGCCGGTGCGGATGGGCAGGTCGGTCCACTCGCGGTCGACGGTGGTGGAAAGCAACATCACGCGGCCCTTGCCCACCTGCTTTTCCACCAGCGCCGGGGCACCGCTCTCGTAGCGCAAGATCACGCTGCGTTCCGCGCTCTCCGGCGCCGGGTCGAGCAGCATGTATTTGAAAAAGCGCGCCGAAACCAGGCCCTCGCCCCGCTCGGGGAAACTGGCGAGCAGGGGATGGCTGCGGTCGATCGGTGCCAGGCGCTCGGCGGGTCGATCGTCGACGATTTCGCTGGCATGCTGGCCGGGTAAGGCCGAGGCGGTGCGGGGCAGTCCCAGGGGTTGGGGCAAAAGCTTGGCCATGCGCTCGTTCCAGATCGTCGCATCCACCCGGTCGCCGACTGAGATGAACAGTCCGCCACCCGCTGACACAAATCGCGCCAGGGCGGAGGCCATGGCTTGCGAGGGCTGCGCCACATTCAGCAGGGCCACCAAGGTCGTGCCGCCCAAGCTTTCAGGCGAAACGTCGTCGGGCAGCTTGATGGTCACCGCCGCGCCCGGCAAGCCATTGCGAAGCGCAGCCGCAAAGAAGAACGGCTCATCCTCGTTGCGTGCCGTGCGCGGATCGCCGTTGACGATGAGCACGCTCATGCTGCGGGCCAACTCCACATGGGCCAAGCGGTGATCGTCCAGGCGGAAGGCGTCGCCATCAATCTCTACCTCCACCTCGTGCGCGCCGCCGCCCTCGCCGGTCAGCCGGTGCAGGAAGCGCTTGTGGCCGCGCCCGCCCGGCGCCAGATCGACAAAGCCCTTGGCCACCGCCACGCCATCCACCTTCAAGCCCACCCCCAGGCCGCGCATCCCGGTCAGGGAGAAATCCGCCAACTCGGCGTCGACCGCGATCCCACCGGCTCCCGCCTCAGGCGCGGGCACCACGCCCACGTCGAGCACCGCCCGATTTCCCCACGGGGCTGCACCCGTCACGTCGTCGATGATGACCTCGGGCGCGCCCGAGGCCGGCAGCCCGGTGCCGGACTCCCAACCCGCAGCCTGCAAATCGGTGAACAAGTAGATGCGGCGCTTGGCATGCGCCGATCCCGCGAGAATAAGCGACGCGTTCCGCAGGGCGCTGGCATAGTCAGCCGGCCGCGCGGAACAGACGATGCTCTCCAGTGCCTCGAGCACACGCGCGCGCTCGGGGGAAAGCTCGCTGATCTTGGGGCTGGAGCCGGCCGAGGCGAGCAGCAAGGCCAAATCCACGTCCGAGGGAAACTGGCGTACCAGCGCGCGCGCGCGATCGCGGGCGCGCTCGAACATGGTCGACAAACCCGCGGCGCGGCTCATGCTGGCGGAATCGTCGAGCACGATGACCGCGCTCTGCGGATCCAGGCTGGCCACCGGCAGGTCGGTGGTGCGTTCGGCAAACGGGCGCGCGAAGATCAGGGGCAAGGCCGCGGCCACGCCGGTGCGCGCGACCAGCAGCAGGATCTCGCGCAAGCGGCGTCGCGCCGAGATGCGTCGCTCGGCGCGCATGAGCAGTTGCATGGCCGCGAAGCGCACGGGCAGCGCCCGCCGCTTGCCGATGAGGTGGACCAGCCAGGGCAGAAGGGCTGCCAGCAGGCCGAGGAGAAGCGAGGGCGCCAAGAAACGCATCTAGTGCCTCACGGCGCGCTGGCGGTCGGCCAGGAAAGCCCGCAAGACCTCGGCCGGGGGAGCGTCGGTGCGGGCAAAGCGATACTCGATGCTTGCTTCCAGACAGGCCGCACGCCAGCGATCGCGAAAGGCGGCTGACTCGCGCTTGAACGCCTGCGCCAGGTCAGACGCTTGCGCGAGTAGCGTGCGCGGGTCACCCGGTTCCATACCCTCGAAGAAGATCAGGTCGTCGAACGGCAGCTCCACCTCGTCGGGATCGAGCAGGTGGAACAGCGCCACGTCGTGCCCGCGCGCGCGTAGCTGGCGCAGGCGTTCGGGCAAGGCACCGCGCGCCTCTACTCCGGGTTCATCCGGCTCGCTGTCGAGCAAATCGGACATGACAATGATTAGACTCCGCTTGTCGATCTGCTCGCCCAGGCGGCCGAGGGCGAGCGCCGCATCGGTGCGGCCGGCGGGTTGGGCGGATTCCAGCAGGCGGAACACCTCGCGTATCTGTCCCGGCCGGGTGGAGGGCGGCAGGAAGCTGCGCGCCTTCTCGTCGAAAAGCAGCAGCCCGGCGGCGTCACCCTGCTGGCCGACCAGATAGGCCAGGGCGCTGGCTAGGTAGCCAGCGTAGTCCAGCTTGGATACGCCCAGCCGACGATAGCCCATGGAGGCCGAGGCATCGAGCACGAGAAAGGTGCGCATCTCGGTCTCGTCCTCGAAACGCTTGACGAAATAGCGGTCGGCGCGGCCCACTGCCTTCCAGTCGATGCGGCGAATCTCGTCGCCCGGCGCATACTCGCGGTGCTCGGTGAACTCCACCGAGGTGCCCGGATGCAAGTTCCGGTGCATGCCGGAAAACGCGCCCTCGACGATAGTGCGGGCGCGCAGCTCCAGCGAGGCCAGCCGCGCCAGATCGACGGGGTCGAGCAACCCGGGCCGCGGTGGCTCTCCTGATCCTGTGGCGCCCTCGCTCACGGCTGCTTTTCTGGGCGGCTATCCGTCAGGTTGGATGGTCTGCAACAGACGCTCGACCAGGGCGCGCGACGAGACGCCATCGGCTTCAGCGTGGAAGTTGCGGACCAGCCGGTGAATGAGCACTGGAAGAGCCATGCGCCGCACGTCCTCGATGGAAACCGCATAGCGGCCATCGAGCACGGCGCGCGCTTTGGCCGCCAGCACCAGGTGCTGCGAGGCGCGCGGACCCGCGCCCCAGGCAACGTACTTGCCGATGGAATCGTTCGCGCCCGGGGTCGGCCGGGTGGCGCGACACAGGGCCACCGCGTGGCGCAGGACATGGTCTGCCACTGGCACGCGCAGAACCAGGTCTTGCAGGTCCAGGATGCGCTGGGGCGACAGCACCTTGCGCAGCACCGGGTGGTAGTTGCCCGCGCTCTGGCCGGCGATGCGCACCTCTTCCTCGGCGTCGGGATAGCCCACGTCCACCTCGAACATGAAGCGGTCGAGTTGCGCCTCGGGCAAGGGATAGGTGCCCTCCTGCTCGATAGGATTTTGTGTGGCGAAGACCAGAAAGGGCAGGGGTAGTTGGTAGGTGGTTCCGCCGGTCGAAACGCGGTACTCCTGCATGGATTGCAGAAGCGCGGCCTGGGTCTTGGGTGGGGTGCGGTTGATTTCGTCGGCCAGAATGACGTTGGCGAAGATCGGGCCACGCACGAAGCGGAACACGCGCCGGCCGGTGGTGCGGTCTTCTTCCAAGACATCCGAGCCGGTGATGTCCGACGGCATCAGGTCAGGCGTGAACTGAATGCGGCCAAAGGACAGGTCGAGCACATCAGCCAGGGTCTGGATGAGCATAGTCTTGGCCAGGCCAGGTACGCCCACGAAGAGACAGTGGCCGCGCGAAAACAAGGCAATCAAGAGGTGGTCGATGACCTCGTGCTGGCCAATGATGCGCTTGCCGATCTCGGTACACAGGGCGCGCCGAGCCTCGCAAAGCTCGCGTACTGCGGCGACGTCGCGCTCGACCACCTCGGGCGTCGGCCGGGCGGCGGTTTCGCCAGCGACGGCAGCACCCGAAAGAAGAGCCGCGGCTTCCTGTGAGTCCGACATCGGTCACAGAATGCCACGCCTGCGAGCCAGCAGCAAAGGCTGCTGCAGGCTACTTCAGCCAAGGGTATAATGAGACCCCACTTGCCGAGCCCGCCGTGAAGCCTGCGCCACCACTAGCGTTGCGTTTCTTCGTCAGCCGCGAAGACCCTGCATCCCTTGCACGCGGCCGTGAGGCTGCCCTGTGAAGACTTGCCCCCACTGCGAGAAGCAGCATCGGCCGGAGACGCGTACCTGCCCGACCACGGGAAAGTTGATCGACAACCGGGCAGCGGGAAAAACCATCTTCGGTATGGCCGCGCCGCCTCCTATGCCCATGCCCGCAGGGTTTCGCAACCCCGCTGCTGCGACATCGGAATCCGCGCCGAAGACATCGCCGGCAGCAGCCCCGGCCGCCAAACCGGTGGCAGCCGCGCCGCTCGCCAAGCCAGCGGCGGCAGCCGGGCCGGCGAAGCCAGCCGGGGCCGCGCCGCCGGCAAAGTCGCCGGCAGCCGCGCCGCTCGCCAAGCCAGCGGCGGCAGCCGCGCCAGAGAAGCCAGCCGGGGCCACGCCGCCGGCAAAGTCGCCGGCAGCCGCGCCGGCCGCGATGCCGGCTTCACCCACTGCGCCGATTCCACCCGCGACGCCGTCGACCGCCGCCCTGCCCGCCTCTGCGCCGGCCGCAGCGCCGAGCGCGTCTGTCCCGCCCGCATCGTCAGGGGCGACGGCGCACTCGCCGGCATACCCAGGCTTTTTTGCAGAGGATGGACAGAAGGGCCGCACCATTTTGATGCATGCCCCAGTCGCAGTGCAGAGTCTCGCCCCAGCGACAAAGGAGGCACCCGCTCCGCCGCCCGTCCCGCCGCCGAGCGCGGTGGAGAGCGGCCAAGGTCCGACAGGAACCGTTCGGCTGAAGCCGGACGCGCCGGTGACGCCATTTGCTGCGCCGATGCCGCCGGCAGAGGCCAGCGCCCGGCCGCCGGCCCGTGAGCCACCCCAGGCTTTACCGGCTCGCGGCCTGGGCCGGGTGGCCGCGCCCGAGGAAGGCGACACACACGTAGACCCGCTGCCGGTGGACTTGCCGCCTGCCACTACGCCAGTCGCGGCCAACCCGCAACCGCCCCAGCCGGGCGCGGCAATCCTACCGAACCGAGGCGGGATGGCCCGGCGCGAACTGCCGTGGCTAACGCGGGTCGGGGCAGACGCTGTGTCTGCGCTGCGGCTGCTGGCCGAAGCCATCACGGTCTACCTGCGGGCTTGGAGGCCGTTGCTTCCACTGGTGGCCATCCTGCTGTTTCCCGTGACTGCGGCCAAGTCATGCATGGTGGCCGCGATCATGGGCTCGGCTGTGCCGAGTCCGGCGGTCGAGGGCTCGGCCACGACGGTAGATTTTTCGCGCGCCAAGCAGGAGCTGGCCCGTCGCGCACAGGCCAGCCGCGCCCAGGGAAAGATCGACAAAGCGGCGACCGCCGAGCTTGCGGCGCTAGCGAACGTCTCTGCGGCGGGAGCGGTCGGCGTGGACGGCACGGTGCAGGTTCCGAGTGGAGCCGCGGTGGTTGCGCGATGGCTCGCGGCTGTGCTGCTAGCGGGCTTGTTGGTCTTCGGTCTGGCGGTTCCGCTTACCTACGCAGCTCTGACCGTGGCGCTGGTCAACCAGCGCGCGGGCGCGCCGCTCCCCGGTTTCATGGAAGTGGGTCTCTTGCTGTGGCGGCGGCGTCTCCGCTTTGTAACAGCTTTGCTTCCTGCGGCCGCGCTGGTGGCGGTGGGAAGTGCCTTGTTCCTCCTGCCCGGCTTGGTCGCGGCAGCCTTGCTCTTGTTTGTGCCACTGGTGGTGCTGTTCGAACGAGCCAGGGGCAGAGCGGCGCTTCTGCGCAGCATGGCCCTGGTGCGGACGGATGCTGTGCGCGTGACGGTGGTAATGCTGGCCGCCGCGGTGCTAGCCGCTGCGTTCTCCGGCCTGGCAGACTTGGCGATGCCGGAAAGCAGTCGGCGCATCATGGTCTTCCTGCGCGTTTTTCTGGCCGACCTGTTGCTGATCGTGAGCCTGCCCGTGCCGGCCCTGGCCGCGGCTCGCTTGTACATCGACTTGCGTGGCCGTGAAGGCGCAGACGAGACCGCGCTGGCCCGGGCTGCGCGACGCTAGTGCCGCCTGTCGTAGATTCTGCCTACAGTGGCGGCTTCACAAAACTGCCCCAGCAACTGGGGCTGCCATCGGCCCGTAGCGCGCAGGTATGGTTCCAGCCGGCGGAAATTTGGGTGAAAGTGTCTGTCGGTGGCGTGTTCCCCCCAAAATTGTTGTCGCCCCAGCAGGCGGCACGGCCGTCGGCTCGCAGCCCGCAGGTGTGGTCCGCGCCGGAGGAGATCTGGGTGAAAGTGCCTCCCAGCGGCGTGGCCTGCCCGGAGTAATTGTCACCCCAGCAGGCGGCGGTACCGTCGGTTCGCAGCCCGCAGGTGTGCAAATAGCCGGCGGAAATCTGCGTGAAGATTCCTGTCGGTGGCGTAGCGCCCCCGAAGTAGTTGGCGCCCCAGCAGGCGGCGCTGCCATCGGCTAGCAGCCCGCAGTTATGCAAATCGCCGGCGGAAACCTGAGTGAAGACTCCTGCCGGTGGCGTGGACTGTCCGAAGGAGTTGTCGCCCCAGCAGACGATGCTGCGGTCAGCTCGCAACCCGCAGCTATGCAGATCGCCAGTGGAAATCTGGGTGAAAGTGCCCGCCGCTGGCGTCGATTGCCCGTAGGAGTTGTCGCCCCAGCAGGCGGCGCTGCCGTCCGCCCGTAGCCCGCAGGTGTGGCCGTCCCAGCCGGTGGAAATCTGGGAGAAGGTGCCGGTCGGTGGAATGGACTTGCCGTGGTCGTTTTGGCCCCAGCAGGTGGCGCTGCCGTCCGCCCGCAATCCGCAGGCGTACCTATTGCCGGCAGCAATCTGGGAGAAGGTGTCGGCCGGCGGGGTGCACTCTTCGTAGCCACTGTATCCCCAGCAGGTGGCGCTGCCGTCGGCGCGCAGCCCGCAGGTGTGATACTCGCCGGCGGAAATCTGGGTGAAAGTGCCGGCCGGTGGGGTGGACTCCCCGTTTTCATTGCTGCCCCAACAGGCCACACTGCCGTCGGCGCGCAGTCCGCAGGTGTGCCTGTTGTTGGCGGAAATCTGGGTGAAAGTGCCAGCCGGTACACTGGACTGCCCCTGGGAATTGTCGCCCCAGCAGGTGGCGGTGCCGTCGGCGCGCAACCCGCAGGCGTGGACCGCGCCGACGGAAATCTGGGTGAAGGTCCCCGGCGATGGGGTGGACTCCCCATAGGAATTGTCGCCCCAGCAGGTGGCGGTACCGTCGGCGCGCAACCCGCAGGCGCAGCCCCCACCGGCGGAAATCTGGGTGAAGGTGCCGGCCGGTGCGCTGGTCTGCCCAGACGAGTTGTCGCCCCAGCAGGTGGCGGTTCCGTCAGCGCGCAGCCCGCAGGTGTACCAATTGCCGGCGGAAATCTGGATGAAAGTCCCGTCCGGGGGAGCGGACTGGCCGTAGTAGTTGGAGCCCCAGCAAATGGCAGTGCCGTCGGCGCGTAGTCCGCAGTTGTGGAGTCCACCGCAGGTGACCTGGGTGAAAGTGCCGGCCGGGGGAGAAGACTCGCCGTAGGAGTTGTTGCCCCAGCAGGTGGCGGTGCCGTCGGCGCGCAACCCGCAGGTAGAAATCCCGCCCGCGGAAATCTGGGTGAATGGATTGTCTCCTGTGCGCTCGACTTCGCCATCGGTCGGCGTACCGCCGTCGCGGATGGAACCCCCTTGGCCCGCGTGATTGCCGGTTCCGGCCCCCATCGCACTACCCATCGGAGATCGGCCGCATGCCGAAGCAGCCATCAACAGCAGGATCGCAGCTACGCGCGGCGACAGCACCGAGTTACTCCACCGTTCTTCTGTCCCAGTACCGGTCTTGGCCGGGTCCTTGCAGCTCTCTGCGACCGCGAGCAGAAGGCCGCGGTTGGTTTGCAGATCTGCAGCGGCTCAGCGTGGGCAGGACACGGCAAGAAAAGTTCCTCGGGCCGGGACTGTGCCGGAGCGTCCGATGAGATCGAATCTTTGGTTCGCAGCACCCTGGCAATTCGTCATGTCCGTGGAAATGACCCAACCGGGACGCTCGCTATCGGGGAATCTGCTGCGCCTGTTGGATCCTTGGCACGCCCGGCGCCAAACGCCAACACCAGTGCGACACGTCCAAGGCGCTTCACGGGTTGTCCTTGGCAGCCGGCAGCAGCATGCTCGGCGGACCAGGATCGACCTTATCGCGATTGACCAACCAGTCCACTACGTAGCACGTGACGGCCAGCGTGAGGGTGGTTATGGCCCCAACCTGACTCCAGGTTTCCGCGGCGGCCCATTTGTTGAAGTCGCTGCTTCCCGAAATCTTGCGGTTGGCCTCGACATGAGCAGCAATCGCTACTGCTTCGCTCAGCACACCCAGGACGACGAATGTGTGGCCGAGGCCGTTCCAGCCGTGAGTTCTTGTCTCGGTCAGGGTGCCCGCGAGCCTAGCATGGTCGCCCCCGACCAGCGTGACTGCGCCCTCGGCGCTGCGAAAGCCTTCACGTTCCAGCGCCACCGAGTAGAGACCGGGCGGCAGACGCAGCTTCACCGGGCCACGCGTGGCCACTGAAATGTGGTTTACCAGGATATTGGCCTCGGGCGGGTCAGGGATCACTTCCAGCTCGGCAGGGACATCGGGGGCGCGCGCGACCATCGGCGCAGAGGCATAGCTGGGAACCGCTGTGCTTCCTCGCGACCCTGCGGGAGGTGCAGGCGGTGGAACAGGCGCCGGGACCGCTGTCGTCGCTGGCCCCGGAGGCACGGCGGTCGACGGTGTCGCCGCAGGCGCAAGCGGAGATGTCGGCTCCGGCGATCCTGGCGCAAGCGACGTCACCGGCAGCACACTCGCTTGCTCCTGTTGCTGCTGTCTTTCTGCAGCGGCTTTCAGCTCGCGGACTTGTCGCTCCACCTCGTTGCGGTTGGCAGCCTCGGGAGCTTCGCGCAAGTAATTGCCGTAGAACTTTATTGCATCGGCGAGCTCACCTAGCTGCCGGTGGCACTGGGCGATGTTGTAGAGGAACGAAGCGTCTGGTTTCAACCGATACGCTTCCTTGAATTCCTTCAGCGCCTCACGATATTCACCTAGCTGATAGTGGGTGCGGCCTCGCTTGAAGCAAGCCTTGGCGGTTGTGGCCGCACTGGAAGTTTTCTCAGCCGCCCTGCCTTGGGATGCGACGACACTTGCCAACGAAACTACGAGTGCAGCAACCAAGACTTGGGGCAATCGGCGCACGGGAATCCCATCGTATGCCAACCTCGCCCCTGCGCGCAACCCATTGGCGCTGTCATTCAGAGCAGGGGCCAGGACCGGGCACGTGGGACGAGGCCCCGTCAGTGTGGGGTCAGGATGGAGCTAGCTGTTTCGGGTGAGTCGGGCGCCCTGGTGAGGATGCGGGCTAGCAGCGCGGTGGGCGCGAATAACGCGCAGCGGCCTCGCGTCCGAGCGCGAGCATCAACCTGGGCGGGTCCTTGGCGAGTTTCTCCCCTATACTCCGCGCTCCTGGCCGCCTGGCCGTTACGCGTAGCGCATGAAGAGTCACCCAAAACACCAGCCCATTGCCGTGGTCGGGGTCGCCGCCCTTTTCCCCGGATCGATCGACAAGGACGGCTTCTGGCGCGACATCCTGGCCGGCCGCGATCTCATCACGGACATACCGGCCAGCCACTGGCTGATTGACGACTACTACGACCCGGACCCGCGTGCGCGTGACAAGACCTACTGCAAGCGGGGCGCGTTCCTGCCCGAGGTGGACTTCGATCCCGTCGCGTGGGGTGTGCCGCCATCGATCCTGCCGTCCACCGACACCAACCAGCTCCTGGCGCTGATCGTGGCGCAACAGGTGCTGGAAGACGCGTGCGGCGGTTCGTTCAAGGATCTGCCGCGCGACCGGGTGAGCGTGATCCTGGGCGTGACCTCGGCGCAGGAGCTGCTCGGCTCCATGGTCAGCCGACTGCAGCGACCGGTGTGGGTCAAGGCCTTGCGCGAGATGGGCTTGCCGGAAGACAAGGTCACCGACGCGTGCGAACGCATCGCCGCCCACTACGTCGAGTGGCAGGAAAGTTCCTTCCCCGGAATCCTGGGCAACGTGGTGGCGGGCCGGATTGCTAACCGGCTCGACTTGGGCGGCACCAATTGCGTGACCGACGCCGCTTGCGCCAGCAGCCTGTCGGCGCTGTCCATGGCCATGGCCGAGCTGCACATGGGTCACTCGGACCTGGTCATCACCGGCGGGGCCGACACCATGAACGACATTTTCATGTACATATGCTTCAGCAAGACGCCGGCGCTCTCGCCCACCGGCGACTGCCGGCCATTCGCGGATGGCGCGGACGGCACCTTGCTGGGTGAAGGCATTGGCATGGTGGCGCTCAAGCGCCTGGCAGATGCCGAGCGTGACGGAGATCGTATCTACGCCGTGGTGGCCGGCTTGGGCAGCTCGTCCGACGGTCGCACCAAGAGCATCTATGCGCCTGCGGCTGCGGGTCAGGCCAAGGCTCTGCGGCGCGCGTACCAGGACGCGGGCTACGGTCCGGATACCGTGGAACTGGTAGAAGCGCACGGCACAGGTACCAAGGCCGGCGACGTGGCCGAGTTCGAAGCCCTGCGTACGGTATTCGAGGAGAGCGGGCGCAAGCATCGCGGTTGGTGTGCCCTGGGATCGATCAAGTCCCAGATCGGCCACACCAAGGCAGCGGCGGGCGCAGCGGGGCTTTTCAAGGCGGTGATGGCGCTGCACCACCAGGTGCTGCCGCCGACGATCAAAGTCGATCGTCCGGATCCCAAGTTGAACGTCGAGACGAGCCCCTTTCACATCAACACCATGGCGCGACCCTGGGTGCGCGACCAGCGCCACCCGCGCCGCGCCTCGGTCAGCTCGTTCGGCTTTGGCGGATCGAACTTCCACGTGGCGTTGCAAGAGTACACCGGCTCGGGTCAGCGCCCCTGGCGTGTGCGACCAGCCGGCGGCGAGGCCGTGCTACTGAGCGGGGCTTCGGCCGAGGTTGTGGCCACGCGCTGTCGCGAACTGGCCGCCGAGACAGCCGATGCCGAGAGGTTGGTCTTTCTCGCCCGTTCCACCCAAGAATGCTTTGATGCCCGAGCGCCTGCGCGCCTGGCTGTGTTTGCCGAATCAGGCGCAGAGCTGGTCGGAAAACTTGGCAAGGCGGCGGAGTTGCTGGCCGCGGGCAAGAGCTTCTCCGTGCCAGGCGGAATCGATTTCTGCGCCGGTCCTGCGGAAGGCGACGTCGGATTTCTCTTCCCCGGTCAGGGCAGCCAATCCTTGTACATGGGCGCCGACGTGGCCATGGCCAGCGCGACCGCTCTGGGCGTGTGGGACCGCGCAGCCGAGCTGGATTTCGCGCCTGGCACCCGCTTGCACGACGTGGTTTTCCCGCGGCCCGGGTTCGACGAGGCCGCGCGTAGCGAGCAGCGCGCGCAATTGACCGCGACCGAGTGGGCCCAGCCCGCGCTCGGCGCGACCAGCCTGGCGTTGCTCGCGATCTTGCGCGAAGCGGGGGTGCACCCGGCGGCCGTGGCTGGGCACAGTTTCGGTGAGCTGACCGCACTATGCGCTGCCGGCGCGCTGACGCCCGAGGATCTGCTGCGGGTCGCGCGCCGGCGCGGCGAACTGATGGCGGCGGCAGCGGCGGTGCCCGGGGCCATGACCTCAGTGGCAGCGCGGCGCGAGGATGTGCAGCCCTTGCTCGACGAGTGGAGGCTCGGCGTCGTGGTGGCCAACCACAACAGCCCCAAGCAACTAGTGCTTTCGGGTGCGACGGAAGCCATTTCTGAGGTGGAACGGCGCCTCGGTGAAAAGGGCATTGCGGCGACGCGCCTGGAGGTCGCGACCGCTTTCCACTCGTCCCTGGTCAGCCCGGCTGCGCGGCCCCTGTGCGAGTTTCTCGCCTCGCTGTCTTTGGCGGCACCGTCGATCCCAGTCTTCGCCAACACCAGCGCAGCGCCTTATCCGAGCGAGCCGGAAGCCATGCGCGATCTGCTGGCCCATCAGTTGGCCAAGCCAGTTCGCTTCGTCGAGCAGATCGAGGCCATGTACGAGTTTGGGGTGCGCACCTTCGTCGAGGTGGGCCCGGCACGGGTGCTGACCGGGCTGGTCGGCCACATTCTCAAGTCGCGGCCGCATCGAGCGATCGCACTTGACCGCAAGGGACGGCCGGGCTGGGCCAGCCTGCAACAGGGGCTTGCCCTGCTGTCGGTCGCCGGCGTAGTGGTGGACTACGCCCGGCTGTGGGCCGCCTTCGCGCCGGTGGGCGACCCGCGCGCGCGCCGCAAGCCCGCCATGGCCCTCAAACTGAATGGATCGAGCTACGGGAAGATCTATCCGCCCGAGCAAGGAGCAGTCGCATTGCCCAAGCCCAATTTCCCTTCGCCGCCCACCGAGTCCGCCAATCCTGCGGCGTCGGCACCCGAGCTGCCCGCGGCAGTGGCGGCTGCCGCGCCGACGGTTGCGCCGGGTGGAGATCCGGCGGTGCAGCTCGCTTGGGTACACGCCTTTCAGGAGAGCCAGCGTCAGACAGCCGAGGCCCACGCGGCCTTCCAGCGCGCCATGGCCGAGTCGCACGCGGCGTTCTTGCGTGCGTCGGAGACCTCCCTGGCCAACCTGGCCAGCATGCTGGGCGGCGCCGCGGTTCTGCTGCCCGCGCCGGCCGAGACGCCGGCTTGGCTGCCCGCCCTCGGTAGCCCCCCGTCCGTCGCGATGGTGATGACGCCAGCACCGTCCGCCACGGCAGTTGCTCCGCCGGCCCCGCCGCTTGCGTCTGTGGCCCCTGCGCCAGTGGCAGCCTTGAGCAAGCCCGCAGCTCCGCCGCACGCACTTCCCGTCCCGCCAGCGCCAGCCGCCATCTCCCCTGCGGAGCTGCAGGCTCTCATGTTGAGCGTGGTGGCGGCAAAGACCGGCTACCCGGCGGAGATGGTGGGTCTCGACATGGACCTGGAAACCGACCTCGGCGTCGATTCCATCAAACGCGTCGAAATCCTGTCAGCCGTGACGGAGAAGGCGCCCGGGTTGCCCGAGGTGAGCGCCGCGCGCATGGCAGGCATGCGCACTTTGCGCGAGATGGTCGCATATCTGGGTGAGCAGGCGGGTTCTGCGGCCCTCGCGGACGAAAGCCGTGCCTCCGGTCAGAAGAGCGGACAGGTTCAGGCTGACGGGGCGCCCGGCCACCTGGTGGTGGTTGCGACGTCCCCAGCAGCCAGTCCGGCGCCGATCGCCCAGGCATCGATTGGACGATTCGCCCTGAGAGTCGTTCCCACTGCCGCCTTGGGGCTGGCCACGCCCGGCCTGGCGGCAGCCCGCAATCTGGTAGTGACCGACGACGGTGCCGGAGTGGGCGCGGCGTTGATCGAGAAACTCGGCGCGTATGGCAACACGGCCCGGCTGGTTCACGAAATCCCGGCCGACGCTGATGCCGTAGTCTTTCTGGGTGGCCTGCGCGCCTCCCGCTCGATCGAAGACGCGGTGGCGGTGAACCGCGAAGCTCTGCGTGCGGCCCGGGCGGTGGCCGCCCGCTTTGCCAAGGAGGGTGGAACCTTCGTGATGGTGCAAGATACCGGCGGCGACTTCGGCCTGTCCGGTTGCGAGCGCGCGTGGCTGGCAGGTCCCGCGGCCTTGGCACGAACCGCCGCCATCGAGTGGCCCTCCGCGCATGTGCGCGCCATCGACGTCGGCCGCGTGGGCCGTTCACCCGATCAGGTGGCCGAGGTTCTGTGCGCGGAGCTGCTCTCGGGCGGGGTCGAACGCGAGGTGGGTCTTCCCGTCGAGGGAGCGCGGGTGGTGCTGCAAACGGTTTCCGCACCGCTGCCCGCAACCTCGGCCTTGCCGCTCGATCAACGGTCGGTGGTGGTGGTTTCCGGTGGAGCCCGCGGCGTGACCGCCGCATGCGTGATTGAACTGGCGCGTGCCGCCCGCTGCCGTTTTCTTCTGCTCGGCCGCACCGTCGTCGAAGAGGAGCCCTCGTGCTGCCGAGGCGTCGAGGGCGATGCCGAGCTCAAGCGTGTGCTGCTGGCCGAGGCCAAAGGCAAGGGTGAGGGCGCAAGCCCGGCCAAGCTGGGCGCTCGCGTGGCGGCCATCCTGGCCGTGCGTGAGATTCGCCGCAGCTTGCAGGCCATTGCCAACGCCGGCGGCGAGGCCCGCTACGTTGCCGTGGATGTTAGCGACGCGGGGGTGGTGACCGAGGCGGTGGCGCAGGCGCGCGCGAGTTGGGGTTCCATTACCGGTGTCATTCACGCTGCCGGCGCCCTGGCCGACAAGCTGATCGCGGACAAGACCGACGCCCAGTTCGCCAAGGTGTTCCGCACCAAGGTGGTGGGATTGCGCGCGCTTCTCGATGCCACAGTCGACGACGAGTTGGCCTTTCTGTTGCTCTTTTCGTCGCTGGCCGCCCACTCTGGCAACCAGGGCCAGGCCGACTACGCGATGGCCAACGAGGTGCTCAATAAGGTGGCCGCGCTCGAGCAGCGCCGGCGCGGGCCGCGCTGCCTGGTGCGTGCCCTGGGCTGGGGGCCCTGGGATGGCGGCATGGTTGATGCCTCGGTGCGCGCGCGCTTTGCCGCGATGGGCGTCCCGCTCATCCCGATCGAGGTGGGGGCGCGCCTGATGCGTGATGAGTTGTGTGCTGCGGGCGACGCCGAGGTCGTGATAGGGGGCGTGGTTTCGGGGCACGGTCTGGCCGAGCCGGCCGTGGCGCAGAAGATCGAAGCCGAAATCGTGGTCGACCGCGTGCACTGCGCTTTTCTCGACGGGCATCGCGTGCGCGGCGTCGTGGTTGTGCCGGTGGCGTTGGTGCTGGAATGGTTTGCCCGCGCGGCGCGGGCCTGCCGTCCGGATTTGACCCTGGCCGCCTGCCGGGATGTGCAGGTGCTGCGCGGGATCCGTCTCGGCCATTTCGACGAGGGCGCCGCCGAACATTTCCGGCTGCGTGCCCGCCAGCTCTCCAATGGCCACGAAGCTACCATCGCGGTCGAGCTGCTCGGCGCAGATGGCAGCCGTCACTACTCGGCCATCTGCGAGATGAAAGAGCGGTCTCCGCTTCCCGACCGCACCCTGGCCCCGCCCTCCGACCTTCTGCCCTGGTCCGGCGTCATCTACGACGGCGAGGTTCTGTTTCACGGCCCTGCTTTCCAAGTGATTCGCTCCGTCGACGGCATCGCCGACGGCGGGCTGACCGCCAGCTTGGAAGGAGTCACCGCGCGGAAGTGGCCCGGTCCGTGGCAGCTGGATCCGGCGTTGCTTGATGGTGGCTTGCAAGCGGCGGTGCTGTGGGCGCGGCGCAAGTTGGGCGCGGCCTCTCTGCCCACCGCCATTTCCAGCCTGCACATCTATCACCCGGGCGTGACGGTAGGGATTGTCCGCTGCGTACTGGCGGGCCGGGATGCCTCGCAGGAGCGAGCCGTATCGGATGTGGTGTTCCTGGCCAGCAACGGCAGCGTAGTGGCCGAGTTGCGCGGCATCGAGGTACACGCGCTCCCGCGCGACGAGCATCCCGCCGGTGCGCCCGAGGCGCCTGCTCCGCGCCGGCGCGCCGGGAATGGCTCGCCCGCCCGCTCATGAGCTTTGCCCCCGTTGCCATCGTCGGGCAAGGTTGCGTCCTGCCCGGAGCCCTGTCGCCCGATGAGCTGTGGCAATCGGTTCTGCAAGCGCGAGTCGTGATCGGGACTGCCCCGGCCGGCCGCTGGGGCATCGCCCCGGCGCTAGTCCTGGCCAGCAATAGCAAGAACACGCGTGATCGGACACTGCACGATCGCGGCGGGTACGTGCGTGGCTTCGACGAGATTTTCGATGCGCAGGGCTTCGCTGTGCCCGCAGACCAAGTCGTCACACTCGATCCACTCTTTCACTGGCTGCTTCACGCCGGACGCGAGGCCTTGCGCGAGGTTCGCTTTCGCGGTGACAAGGTCCGCGCCGGTGTGGTCATCGGGAACCTTTCCTATCCCTGCTCTTCGCTCTCGCGCTTTGCGGAACGGTTTTGGCTGCAACGGCTCCTCGGCGCCGGCGAAAACTTCGACCGCTTGGAGCTGCCAGAAGTGGACCCGCGCAACCGCTTTATGTCGGGCTTGCCCGCGCACTTTCTCGCCCAGGCCCTGGGCTTGGGCGGCGTCGCGTTCGCCCTGGATGCCGCGTGCGCCTCCTCGATCTACGCCATCAAGCTGGCCTGCGATTTTCTTCACGACGGCCGCGCCGATCTGATGCTGGCCGGGGCGGTGAATCGCGCCGACGATCTCTTCATCCACCAGGGGTTCACCGCCCTGGGCGCGCTCAGCCCGAGCGGACGCAGCCGGCCCTTTCATGCCGAGGCCGACGGCCTGATTCCGGCCGAGGGCGCGGCCTTGCTGGCGTTGCGAAGATTGGAAGACGCCAGCCGCGACGGAGATCGCATTCTCGGCGTGATTCGCGGCATCGGCTTGGGCAACGATGGCCGTGGCCGCGGCCTGCTGGTTCCGTCGCAGGAAGGCCAAGTCCGTGCCCTGCGGGCCGCCTACGCGGCTGCGGAACTTTCGCCCTCCGACATCTCCTTGGTCGAATGTCACGCCACCGGCACCGGGGTGGGGGATGCCGTCGAGATCCGTGCCCTGGCCGAGGTCCACGCCGGCCGTCGCGAACCGCTGCCCATCGGCTCGCTCAAGGCCAACCTGGGACACCTTATCACCGGCGCTGGCGCGGCCGGCTTGATCAAGGTCTTGGGCGCGTTTCGCGCCGGGGTGCGGCCGCCCACCCCTTCACTCGACCAAATCAGTCCCGTCCTCGACGGTACGCCGTTGCGCGTGCCGCGCGCACCCGAGCCGTGGAACGATCCGGTCCCGCGGCGCGCGGCCATCAGCGCCTTTGGTTTCGGCGGCAACAACGCGCATCTGATCGTCGAAGAGCCGACCGGCAAGCGAGCGGGAACGCGCAGCAAGTCGGTTGCGGCGTCCCTCGGTGTCGGCATCATCGCTATCGGCGCAAGGGTGGGTAGCGGGAGAAGCGTCGCGGATTTCGCCGAAGCCATCTTCACGGGGAATCCGAAGTCGATAGGGAATGGCGCATTTGCGGACCAAGTGTCGCTCGCTCTCGCAGGCCTGCGTTTCCCCCCCAAGGATCTGGAAGAAACGCTGCCCCAGCAGCTTGCAGTCCTAGCCGCGGCCCGCGAGGCGGTGGAGCAAGTGGCATCGACCCTGCCGCGCGAACGAACCGCAGTCATCGTGGGCATGCAGTGCGACGCCGAGATCGCGCGCCACGGGGCACGCTGGCGCGTCGCGGGCTGGGCCGAGACGCTGGGCGCGTCACGGGACTGGGTGCCGGCAGCACGCGACGGATTCGTGCCACTCCTCGGCGCGGCGGGCGTCATCGGGGCCATGCCCAACATCGTGAGCAATCGCCTCAACAGTCAGTTCGACTTCTGCGGCCCCAGCCTCAGTGTTTGCAGCGAGGAGCTTTCCGGCATTCGCGCTCTGCAGATCGCCCGCCGGGCTTTGGCGCAGGGGGAGATTGACGCCGCGCTGGTAGCCGCGGTGGATCTGTCGGTCGAGCCTGTGCACTTGGCGGCCGCAGCCGCGTGCCTTTCCGCAGATCGGCAGCAGGCTGGCGATGCGGCCGTGGTGCTGGTGCTCAAACGACTCGACGACATCCGTCGCGACGGGGACCAGGTGCTGGCGGTCCTCGGCGACGAGCGGGGCAAGCAGCCAGACTTGCGCCTGGGCGACGGCGAGGTGCTGAGCCTGCGTCCGCTCTTCGGCCACGCCCATGCGGCCTCGGGGCTTCTGCACGTGGCGGCGGCGGCACTTTGTTGCGGCTATCGCGTGCTGCCAGGTGCGCCGGGAACCGGACGGATCACGCCTTGGAAAGGCAAGACGCCGCTCGGCGCTCTGATCGTGACCCGGGCCTTGGGCGGGCAAGCGGCCCGCTCCTTCATCGAGGAGCCTTCCGCGGATCTGCGCCGCCCGCTCGCGGGCGTTTCGCCCGACAACGAACCCGCATTTCTGGCGGCCTTGCGTGCGAGCGCGCGCCTGCCCGAGCCACCCCTGTTCGTGCTTGCGGCGCATCGAGCGGAACCGACCTGGCCGGCGTGGGAAGCGCGCGGGTCGGCAGTGACCACGAACCGCGACGCCGGCGAAGTGGCGGTACAGATTATGCCGCCAGCGCCTTGGCTGCCGCCAGTCTTGCAAGAGAGTGTCTGCGCGCAAGCGGGCGTCGGTCTTTCGCCGCCTGCCGCGCTACCGGGATTGCAGGGGCCGATGGCCGAGGTTCTCGGCCGTGTCCTGGCCCACCGGCGGCAGATCGCGCAGGTCCACCAGGACCATCTGACCCAACAGACGTCCGCCCACCGGCAGTTCCTTGAGAGCCGCCAACGGGCACTCGGGATCTTGCTGGGCGCGCGGCCCTTGTTCACCACCTCTCCGCCAGCGGACGAAAAAGCGGCCGCGCAACTCGCCAGCATCGTCCTGCCGAGCGCGGAGGACCAGCACGCCCCGCCGCCAGACCAGGAGCGTCCCTGTGGCCCGATTTTCTCACGGCGCGATCTGCAGACGCACGCGGCGGGCTGCATTTCGGATCTGTTTGGTCCGCACTGCAAACCGCAAGACGAGTATGCGGTCCAGGTGCGTATGCCCGAGCCTCCTTTGCTGCTGGCTGACCGAGTGGTGGGTCTGGACGCGGCGGCCGGCTCGATGGGTCTGGGCACGGTGTGGACCGAGACCGACGTGCGCGAGGATTCGTGGTTCTTGCATCGCGGATTCATGCCCGCGGGGATCATGATCGAGGCGGGACAGGCCGACCTCTTTCTCATCTCGTACCTGGGCGTCGACGCTCTCAACCGGGGACAGCGGCGCTACCGCCTGCTGGGTTGCGAGCTGACCTACCACGGCAGTTTGCCTCGGCCGAGCGAAACGCTTCGCTATGACATTCACGTCGACAGCCACGCGCGCCAGGGTGAAGTGCGCCTGTTCTTTTTTCACTATGATTGCACGGTCAACCGCCGACCCGCGCTGACGGTACGTCAGGGTCAGGCCGGATTCTTCACCAAGGAGGAACTGGACCAGTCGGCCGGCGTGCTGTGGACGCCCGAAAGCCAGGCGATCAGCCCCGCCGCGCGCCTGGACCCGCCCGCGGTGATTTGCACGCGACGGCAACTGTCTGCCGCGCAGGTGCGGGCGTTTTCCGAGGGCGAACTCTTCGCTTGTTTCGGCCCGGGTTTCGAGGCTGGCCAGGCCCACGTGCGCACGCCCGCCATCCAGAACGGCAAGATGCTGCTGGTCGAACGGGTGCTCGATTTCGATCCCAGCGGCGGTCCTTGGCGCCGCGGCTACCTGCGCGCGGTCACCAGCATTCGGCCCGACGACTGGTTTTTTGCCGGCCATTTCAAGAACGATCCGTGCATGCCTGGCACCCTCATGTTCGAGGGCTGTCTGCAGATGATGGCCATCTATCTGGCGGGCATGGGTTACAGCCTGGCCCGCGACGGCTGGCGCTTCGAGCCCGTGCCCGAGGAAAAGTATCGACTGCAGTGTCGCGGCCAGGTGGTCCCCACCTCGAAGGAACTGGTGTGCGAGATGTTCGTCGAGGAGGTGCACGACGGCCCGCTGCCCACGGTGTACGCGGACCTGCTGGGCACGGTGGACGGGCTGAAAGCCTTCCACGCGCGCCGGGTCGGCCTGCGCTTGGTGCCGGACTGTCCGCTGTCCAGTCACCCCGAACTTCTGCGCGAGAGCACGGATGCCAAGCCGGTGGCTGAGGTGAACGGCTTTCGCTTCGACCAGTGCTCTTTGCTCGCCTGCGCCTGGGGCAAACCCTCGGACGCCTTCGGACCGATGTATGCGTGTTTCGACGGACCCCGTCGCGTGGCGCGGCTGCCCGGCCCGCCCTATCACTTCATGAGCCGCGTCGTGCGCATCGAGGGCGAGATGGGCGCGTGCCAAGCCGGCGCGAGCATCGAAGTCGAATACGACGTGCCGGGTGACGCGTGGTACTTCGCGGAGAACGGGCATCCGGTGATGCCCTTCTGCGTGTTGCTAGAGGCAGCCCTGCAACCCTGCGGTTGGTTGGCCAGTTTCGCGGGCAGCGCGCTTGGCAGCGATCAGGATCTCGCGTTTCGAAATCTCGACGGCACCGGGCAGATGCTGGCCGAGGTGCTGCCCGCCTCTGGTCCGCTGCGCACCATTGCGACGCTCGCGAGCGTCTCACGTTCGGGCGGGATGATCCTGGAGTCGTTCCGGGTGCGCTGCCTGCTGGGCGAGACGCCGGTGTACGAAATGCAGACCGGATTCGGTTTTTTTCCCGCGGCGACCTTCGAAAACCAGGCCGGTCTTTCCACCACCGACGAGCAGACCGCCGAGCTGGGCGCCGCGTCCGCCTTCCTCGTCGATCTGACCGCGCGTCCGGCCCGCTATTGCCAAGGCTCGCTCCGCCTGGCCGAGCCCCGCTTGCTCATGCTCGACCGCGTGACCGCTTGCGACCCACGCGGCGGCCGGGCCGGACTGGGCTTTTTGCGCGCGGAAAAGGACGTGAACCCGGCCGAGTGGTTTTTCAAGGCGCACTTCTTCCAGGATCCGGTGCAGCCCGGCTCATTGGGCCTGGAGGCCATGCTGCAGCTTTTGCAGTTTCACATGCTGCACGCCGGGCTCGCCGAAGGGCTGGCGCAACCGCGCTTTGCTCCCATCCAGCCCGGCCGGGCGGTGACCTGGAAGTACCGCGGCCAGGTGGTGCCGCACAACCGTTTGATCACAATCACCATGGAGATCACCGAGCAGGGTCGCACCGCTGCCGGACCCTTCGCGACTGCCGACGCATCGTTGTGGGTGGATGGCAAGCGCATCTACCAGGTGGCGGGACTGGGCATGCTCGTCGACACCAAGCCCGACCGCGGGCGTGATGCCGGGGTGGTCAGCCGTGCCGCTCACTCGCAGACGGCTGCGGAACTACTGCCCGCCACGCGCGCGTACTGGCGCAGCCTGCTGGCCGGCACGGCTCCCCCGGTCGAGGATATCTGCCGCGGCCTGGTCCTGCGCTTCCTCCGCCAACTTCACCGCGCGGACCCCGAGGCCTTGAATGCCGCTCGTAGTGGAGGGGTCATCTTTCTCGCCAACCACCAGGTGGCGGTTGAATCCACTATCTTCGCCATCGTGGCCTCCGCGTTGATGGGCGCGCCCGTGCTCACCCTCGCGCGCATCGAGAACCAAACCTCCTGGCTCGACCGGTTCATGCAGCACGTGTTTTCGTATCCGGGGCTGCGCAGTCCGCGCATGTCGCAGTATTTCGACCGCGGCAACAGCGCCTCGCTGCCTGGGATCATCCGGGAGATGTCGGCTGAGATCGCAGCCAGCGGCCGCAGCGTGATGGTCCACGTCGAGGGCGCCATGGCCCACAGTTGTCGCACGCCCGTGCACAAGCTTGCCGGCGCGTTTCTCGACATGGCCGTCCAATTGGGACGGCCGGTTGTTCCTGTGCGGTTCGCGGGCGGCCTGCCGGTGGCGCCGGTTTCTGACGAGATCGACTTTCCCATCGGCATGGGCCAGCAGGACATCCACATCGGTCGTCCCCTCGCACCCGACGAACTGCGGCGGCTCAACTACCGCGACCGTCGCCAGCATGTCATCAACGCCGTCAACCACCTCGGTCCGCCTAACTACGCGGAAGAGCCGCTGCCGCCACAGTCCGCCTTTGCGACTGCTGCGCACGCCTGGTCCGCGAGCACGGGCGCCAGCCTTGGCCACGCCACTTTGTTTTGCGTTCTGGAACAGCTCTCCGATCTTTCTCCCGAGATGGCCGCGCTGGTCGCGGGCGCTCGCACTGGGGAGCTGCGCGCGCCAGCCACTCCCGAGGGTCGTTGGCTGGCCGAGCTGGCTCGCCGCCTCTTTGGCCCGCGCGGGCCGAAAGTAGTCGAAGGCTGAGTGGGTGCAGGTGCATAGGACGAATGAGCCGGATTCTCTCTACGCATCATCTCGCCTTCGCTGCCGCAGTTCGGCTCTCCGACTCGTCGCATTCGCCGATTGCCCCTTGGCGCCCCTTCGCCCACTGGAAGGCTTGCTGCTTTTGCCGGGTTGCGGTCCCGTCACGTTTTCGATCATAATGAGCCGTGCCGAGATCCAGGGCCACTGCATAGCTGTCCGGTAGAATGGAGACAGGAGGACAGCAGTTGTTCAAGTCAGCGGAGGAAGCGATGAACGCGCTCAGACACCTCGGGCAGAAAGCCTCGGGCCCGAAGGGCATGTTCCTGGCCCTCTTGGCGGCGAGCTTCTTGATCGCGGCTTGCGATTCTACGGGTTCGGAGGCGGTGACAGGGTCGGGCGGCAGCACCCAGACTCTGGGTACGGGCGGCACCAACAGCCCGAAGACGAGCGGCGCCGGAGGATCGACCGCCACCACGCCCCCAGCGACCGGCGGAACTGGTGGCACGACCGCCGCGGGCGGGGGCGGGGGCGCGAGCACCACGCTGCCCGGCACCGGCGGGGCGGGCGGGGCCTCCACCACCGCCGACACTGCACCCAAGGACGCGTCCAGTGATGTCCCAGCGACGCCGGGAAACGGCGGCTCGACCACGGTCACCGGCGGGAAAACATCGGCGACCGGCGGCGTGACGACTGCGACCGGCGGCGTGACCACGTCGACGGGCGGGAAGTCCACGGCGACCGGCGGTGTGGCGACCGGTGGTGCTAGCACCGGGAGCGGCGGTACCCCGGGCACGGGTGGGGCGACGCAGACTGGATCCTGCGCACCACCCACTGCGGGGCACTATCAGATGGAAGACATCGATCGCGGCGTGGTGGCCGTGAAGGTTTCGGGCGGCGTCTACGTGGGCTGGCGCATGATGGGCTACGAGTACAACCCGACCAGCCCAGCCAGCATTGCCTACAACGTCTACCGGGCGGGCACCAAGCTGGCGACGGTCACCGATAGCACCAACTACCTCGACGCGGCCGGCACCACCAGCTCGACCTACACGGTGGCCGCCGTGATCAACGGAACCGAGTGCNNGTGCCGGCCACCAGCCCGTCGGGGGCCAGCTACAGCGCCAACGACGCGAGCCCAGGGGATCTGGACGGCGATGGCATCTACGACATCGTCCTCAAATGGGATCCGTCAGACTCGAAGGACAATTCGCAGTCGGGGGTCACCTCGAATGTTTTCCTGGACGGGTACACGCTGGCCGGCAAGCACCTGTGGCGTATCGATCTCGGGCCGAATATTCGGGCTGGCGCGCACTACACGCAGTTCTCGGTGTACGACTTCGACGGCGACGGAAAGGCCGAGGTGGCGTGCAAGACAGCACCGGGCACGAAAGATGGAACCGGCACGTATCTGCACACGGGGCCGGCCGCCAGCGACGACGACAGCGTCAAGTACGCCAACTCGGACGGCTACATCCTGACCGGCCCCGAATACTTGACGGTGTTCGACGGGGCAACGGGCAAGGAACTGTCGACCGTGAATTACCCGGTTGCGCGCGGCACGGTATCGAGCTGGGGCGATTCCTATGGTAACCGCGTGGATCGTTTCAACGGCGGATTCGCATTCGTCAGCGACACCGGCAGCGGCAAGACCGCGACCGGGCGACCGAGCATCATCCAGCAGCGCGGGTACTACACCCGCCTGACCATGTCCGCATACAACTGGCGCAATGGAACCCTGTCGAAGGTTTGGACCTTCGACAGCGATGGCTCGGGGAATAGCAAGGCCGCGGGTCAGGGCGACCACTCGGCGATGGCGGCGGACGTAGATCGCGACGGCGCGCAGGAGATCATCACTGGCTCGACGACCATCGGCAGTGATGGAACCCTGAGGTGCACGACCGGGATCGGCCATGGCGATGCCATGCACATTGGGGAACTGGTCAAGGGCAAGGGGATCTCGGTTTTCACGGTTCACGAGAGCGCTGGCGGCATGGATTGCCACGATGGCGCCACTTGCTCGTACTACTTCAACATCACGAAAGACAACACTGACACCGGCCGCGGCGTCGCCGAGTATGTCACCATGAATGATCTCACCGCCGCGACGTGCTCGAGTTCGACGGGCGGGGACGTCAACTGCGGCACTGGCGCCACCACGGTCAGCGGCAGCGCCGGCAGCAACTTCCTCATCTATTGGGACGCCGACGAAGCGCGCGAGCTCGAGAACGACATTTCGATCACCAAGTCCGGCGGCGGAACCTTGCTCAGCGCAAGCGGTTGCGCGTCGAACAACGGCACCAAGTCCACGCCGACCCTGACCGCTGACCTGCTCGGCGACTGGCGCGAGGAGCTGGTGCTGCGCGAATCGAACAACTCGGCCTTGCGCGTGTACACCACGACGGACGTCACCAAGCGCCGGATCTACACGCTCATGCACGATCCGCACTACCGCGCGCAAGTGTCGTTCGAGCAGTCGAGCTACAACCAGCCGCCGCACACGGGCTTCCACCTCGGCGCCGGCATGGCCGACCCGCCCAAGCCCGATATCTTCGTGCAGTAGCACGGCGAGGGCCTGGGTCAAACCGGCAGACGGGCGGAGAGGAAAGCGCGCGTGTACGCGGCGATCTTGTCGGGCGCGTCCTCCAGTACCCAGTGGCCGCAATCGGGGAAGCGGTGGATCTCGGCGTGCGGCCAGTGCCCGCGCCAGATGTCCAGCACGCGCGGCGGAAAGACCACGTCGCGCTCGCCCCAGCAAATCATGGCCGGCGTTTGTCGAAATTGCGCCAGCCCAGCCTCTATGGTGCTGACCATGCGGTAGGAAGGGTCCGAGGGCACAAGCGGCACATCCTGCGGAAAACGCAGCAGCGCGATGCGATCGGCCCAGGTTGCATGGGGCGCGAGATAGGCGCCGAGCACGTCGGCTGGCATGGGCCGACGCGTGCAACAGGTGCGCGCGGCCGTGCGAATGAAGAAGTCCGAGCTACGCAGAGTCAGCGCTCCCAGCGCGCGGTTGCGCAGAAGGTGCAGGGCCGTGGGCACATGCGCGTCAGGTGGCACGTGAAAGGCCGCACCGTTGAGCACTACCAGGCGAGCGACCCGCGCGGGAAAGCGCACCGCCCAAGCCATGCCGATCATCGCGCCCCAGTCGTGCATGACCAGGCCCACGCCACCAGCTAGAGCCAGGTGGTCGAGCAGCGCCGCCAAGTCGTCGGCGCGGCTTTGCAGACAGTAGCGGTACTGGTCATCGCCGGGCTTGTCCGACAGACCCATGCCCATATGGTCGGGCACCACCACGCGAAAACGATCACGCAGGGCCAGCACCAGCGCGCGAAAATGAAACGACCAAGTTGGGTTGCCGTGCAACATGACCACCGGCTCGCCCTGGCCTTCGTCGAGATAGTGCAGGCGCAGCTCACCGCGATCGAGAAAGTGGTCAGTGAAGGGATACAGCGACTGCGGGATGCGCGAGCGATCCATCACAGTTGCACGCCCCTACCAGGTCACGCCCGCCACCGTACAGTTCAGCCCGCTGCCGATGCCGCCTAGGATTATGTGGTCACCCGGCGCCACGCGTTCGGCGTCAATCGCTTTGGACAAGACAATCGGAACCGAGGCAGGACCCACGTTGCCCAGTTCCGGGTAGATAAGAAATGCCTTGGCGAGATCAAAGCCGACCGCTCGGGCCAGCTCCTGCGTGTGCAACTCGCTCACCTGGTGCAGGGCGAACAGATCGACCGATTCCGCGCTCCAGCCCAGGTCCTTCTGGGCCTTGGCCCAGGTTCGCTGCGCCAGCCCCACACCGTGGAGCAACAGGTTGCGCGTGTCGGTGATCCCCACGTCGAGCTGGCCCCGGCAGAGCCGATTGTGCTCGGTCGCGGCCAGGCTGGTCCCGCCGTGGAAGCGATGTCCGTCCGGGGCCAGGCGCGTGTGCGCCAGGATCATGGCTGCGGCGCCCGAACCCACGGTCAACGTGGCGAGCTGGTCGCGCAGCATCTGCGCATCGCAAGCGTCCTGGCTCAGGCGCGCGAGGGTGGCCTCGACCACGGTGCGGCTGCTTTCCCCGTCGACGATCAGGCCGAAGTCGATCTGGCCGCGTTCAATCAGGTTGCCCACCAGATGCATGCCATCGATGAAGCCCAGGCAAGCGTTGGCGACGTCGAAGTTGAGGCACGTCTCCGGCAGGCCCAGGTTGGCGTGCACGAAGCATGCGACCGACGGCTCGACATAGTCGCGGCACACCGAGGTGTTGATGAGCGCGCCGATGCGTGCCGGATCCACGCCCGCCGCGGCAAGCACCTTGCGTGCTGCCATGGTGGCTGCGTCGCTGGGCTGCGTCTGCACATCCCAGAATCGGCGCGCCTTGACGCCGGTCAGGCTCTCCAGTAGCCGCGCCGGCATGCCCAATCGGCGGTAGGTCTCGGACAACCGAGCATCCAGATCCTCGGACGGAATGCGGTGCGGGGCGTCCACGTGGGCCACCCCGACGATGGAGACATTGTCGAACTTCATGAACGGCTGGCAGTTCTAGCGGATTATCGGCTGGTGAGAAGAGTTTTGAGTTGGAACTAGCGCGCAATCGACACGGCCGTCAGTTGGTTAACCCACAGCCGGCCGGGCCGGGCCGGCTGTGGCGCGCCCGGTGGGATCATGATGTGCAACCGCACCGACAGTTTGCCGCCACCGTGATGGGACTCGACTCTCACGGACAACGGAGTCGCTGCTCGCGTAGCCCGCGCCACTGCGGCCAGCGACTCCGTCGCGCCGGGCGCGTCGGTACCGACCTGTACGCTGACTTCGCCTGACGTGACGCTCGCCGACTCATCCAGCGGCGCGATGTCGAGTGACGCCTCGATAGCGTAGTCGCCGGGGGGCAAGTCCAGCTCAGTTTCAGCAGCGATCTGCCGCATCCGATCCGGCACGGTCACCGGGATCGCCAGGCCCATGCCATTCCATACGCCCCGCAACCAGGGCGTTCCATCGTCATCACGCAGGCCGATTCTTCGCCAGGAACACAGGCGGGCCTCTCGATCCACATGGCAAACCTGGACAGACCAACGGTGGTGCTCGCGCAGCTTGCCGCCTGCCCAGGCCAGCGCGGGAGCGCCGACGAAGGTGATGATGCTCAAGCCCAGGGCAAGGCCGACTTGCCAGCCCACCGCCCGCGACACCCGGCGTTCGCGCACGACATCTCTTGCCGTCTGGGCCAACCAGATCAGCCCGCCCGCGGCGAGAGGAAACGAGAGCACACTGATGGGCAAACGATAGCGCGGGTCCGCAAAGATGACGGCGTATAGGCCGGCGAGGACCACTATGAACGGCAGCAGGGTGAGGGCCAGCCAGCGCCGTCGCGCCAGCGCCATGCCGAGGCCGGCCAGGGCAGCCGCCAGGTTTGCCAACCAGAAAGTGTCCACCACCGACTCGATGGCCGAGCGCCAGCGGCTGGCCAGGCTGAGCGCCGGTGCTGGCAACACACCAGCGCGGAAGAGCGGCCAGTAGAGCAAGGCGCGCTCGGGAACCAGCAGCCGCTCGGCTTTGGCGATAACCAGTCCAAGGGCAAATGCGAGGTCGAAATGCGTCCAGCGTTTGGCCAGGGAAAGCGCTGCGCGATCGGCGGCGCGGTGAGGCTCGCCCAGGGTTGTGTAGCCGGTCGCCTCGTGGAACATCCGATTCAGCGAGCGCGAATAGTGGCCGTCGGTGTTCGGATCGGCGCCCACCAGGGCGGTCTCGCCCCCGTGGCTGTCACTGATGAAGGTTTCGCCGTAGCGGAGCTGGTTGCGCACGGCCCAGGGCGCGAGCAGCAGCGCGGCCACCGCGCAGGAGATGGCACTTCTGCGCAAAGTCGGCTTCCAGCTGAGCCCTGCGGCGCGAAAACCGAAGACCGCCAGGGCGCAAAGGGGCAGGGCAATGGCCCTGATGTACGTGGCCAGTCCCATGAACACGCCAAAGAGCACCGCAGCCAGCCAGGGCCGCTCCGCCGAATAGTGCAGCAGGAAGTAGCACCCGATAGCAATCAGCGCTGCCGCCGGCATGTCCGTGCCGGTTACGCTGGCCATGGTCACCCCGGCCGGCCACAAGGCGCACAGCAGGCCGGCCACCAGCGCCGCGGCCCGACTTTCCCACAACCGGCGCGCGATTCCGTAGACCGCGCCCGCGGCCAGGCTGCCTGCCACTGCGCCCACGAACTTGCATGCCAGCCATCCCCCGCCCAGTGCCTGCACAGGGGCGAGCAGCAACGGGTACCCGGGCATGAAGATGTACTCCGGGTCCAGCGCGCCGAACTTGAGCAAGTGGGCGGCTGATTCCACGTACATCGCGAAGTCACCCACCGGTTTGGTCGGCACAAGCAGGACCCAGCCCACCCGCAAGGCCAAAGCCAGCAGCACGACGAGCAAGGCGGTCACGGTTTTGCTACCGGCGCCGGCACGCGCATGGAGGTTGGCATTCTGGGTAGTCGTTCCTAGTCGCATGGGGAGCCGGCGAGCTTCCCCACGGGGGCTTCGGGACGGACAGCCCACCCCGCCCACCCCGCGCGCTTCGCGCGCGCCCTCGTTGCTCGCCGAGCACCATCGCGGTAGGGTATAGGAACCCTTTCAGGGTTCCCATATCAGAGTTCTTGCCACGGATCGTCAGTTGCGGCTCGCGACGCGCTATTCGCGCGGGTGGCCTCCCACGGAATGTACTCCATTCCTGCTCCGCTTGGCCCTGCCCGTCCGCCGTCCACTATCGGAACGGTGCGCTCATGCCGCAACGCGCTCCCGCATTGTTTCTGGGGACGCACCGCTTGGTCACGCGATTGCTTTTTCCCCTTCATCCCGTGGTAGCTGTTAGCCCGCTGTGGATGCGCGGGAGGGTTTGTGATAGCTGGATAACTTCAATCTCGCATTCCAAGTCGACCGCGCAGCGCAGCAAAGAAATCTGTCCCCATCGCCGGAAGGAGAAACTCGCATGCACCGCTCATCATACTT
>PMJO01000187.1 GCA_003158455.1 Myxococcales bacterium
GCCAGGGTACCCGCAAGCCTATCCCCAACCGGGATACCCGCAGGCCTATCCGGGGTACCCGCAAGTTTACCCCCAACCGGGATATCCCTCGCCCGTCGCGCCACCTACCACGTACTACGCACCGCCGGCGTACACTGCACCAGGAGGCTATGAATCGCCGCAGAGCTACGATGTGCCGCCCCCTCACCCACCCTATCGCCGCGGCGTCGTCTTCATGCCCTATTTTGGTCTGAACTCTGTTGTGGGCAATGGTTCAGACGCCTATTCGGCCGGCTTTCACTTGGGTGGCCTGCTTGGCGGCCACATCGGTCCCTACTTCTCGCTCAACGGGGAGATGGCTCTCGACATTTTGAGCCCCAAGACTGGCTATTCGTACGCCGACGGCAGTCAGGTCTATTTTGATTTTGATCTCAGTCCTCTGTTCCACTTTGGAATCCCACACGTGGAGTTCGTGATTGGACCCAAGCTGGGCATCTTCGCCTACGCTGGGTCGTCGAACGCGACCGACGCCTACGGAACAAAGAATGACTACAGTGGGGAGGGAATAGCCTACGGGTTTACCGCAGGTGTGTTCTTTCCGGTGGGCAGAGTAGCCCTTGGCGGCCTGTTCAATTTCACCGCCCACAGTTTTTCGGAGTCGACTTGTAACGACTCATCATCGTACGACTCCACCTGCGCCTCCGTACCAAGCGACTTCGAGTTCATCACCTTCAGCGTCGCGTTGCTGATCTGATCCCCAGTAGCACTCCGTGGATGCCTGCAGTTTCTGGCTGTCCGTATTTGGACCGCGACCGCATGCGGTGATTTTCCGGCCCGAGACCGGCAGTTGGGGGATGGTCGCATCCGTCGGCAAACGTTCTGGCCACTTGTGGGAATCCGCTGGCACCGGCAGAATCCCAACCCCCACTTGGTCCGTACCGAGTTCCTGCGGATTGCGGTCGAAGTTCCCTAACCACCCGAAATGAGACCTTTCTATCTGTTGGTCTGGCTGCTGCCCCTCGCGGGCGCGGCACACGCATTCGCCCAAGAGGATGAGCCCGCGGCAGAGCTGCCTCCCGCGGCCGAACCCGCCCCAGCCCCGCCAACGAAATCGCCGATACCACCCGGTGTCGACTATCCGCCGGTGCAGTCCCTGGGCGCGGGGTCGACCCTTTACATCGATCACACCTACGAAGCCAGCAACGACTTGTCGACATTCTATTGGGTGAAGGGCCGCGCTTCCGGCGATCGCGTTGCGCTTGGGGGAAGCCTTCGCCTAGGTGGATTTCAACTGAACATCGAGCTGCCCGTGCAGGTTACGCGGCTGTATATCGACAGCTTGGGCGATCAGCGTCCCACTCCGGCTGATCAGCAGAAGTCTTCGTATTCCCTCGCAGACGTGGTCGGCGGGGGCAGCTACGCGTGGCAATTTGCCAAGGACCCCATCGCGATGTTCGTCGGACTTGGCATGCGGGTTCGCTTGCCCACGCACACCATGCAGTACAGTTTCACCCTCATCGATGGAAGTCCGTATTCGTTTGGCTTCCCGTACTACTTCCATCTAGCCCCGGCTGGACTGTTCCTTGCGTCTTATGGTCCGATCTCCTTGACCATAAACCAGGGTCTTCTCGCCATGCTGGCGAAGAACACCACGCTCCTCAATATGCCGGTGAACATCCCGAACGTCTACTTCTGGGAGTCGCACTACGCGGTTGTGCTTCAGCCCGTCCGCTGGCTGGGACTCTCTCTCGAACTCATCAACTGCATCCAGCTAAGTCACGTCTACGACCAGAACTTCCAGAACCTGAACCACCTGAAAGCCTTCTACCTCAATCCCGGTCTGGCCTTCGACATCGGATCCTATCGAATTTCTCTGGCCGGAAGAATCGGGCTGGGCAAGGACACCGAGAGATTTGGCGTGATCACTTTCTCTGGATCGCAAGCCATTCTGGCGCGCCTGTCCTACCTGTTCTAGAGCACCGAACGGTTTGANNCCGACGAGCAACGAAGGGACGCGACGCAAATGCGCGATTGTTGTCGCGTGGGCGGAGGCGGGCTTTGCCTGCCGCAGCCCATCGCGGGAGGGTTTGGGAACCCGTTGCGGGTTCCCATGTCAATTCTGACGGGAGGCAAACCGTTTGGTGCTCTAGCCCAGCCGGCCGTGCTATAGACTGCAAAACTGTATGCGCCGACCAACCTATGGCGTGTTTCTGGTGCTTCTTACGGCAGCCTGCCAGCAGAACCAAAGTGGAGCTGGCCCTGCCGACGGCCAAGATGGGAGCGCAGACGCAATGCTGCTCAGTCTGCCGGCCGGGTGTCCGCCCGACGCGGGCAACGAGCTTGGTATCGGCAAGCCATGCAGCAAGACCGGCAACGAGTGCGCGAGCAGCAACTTGCGCTGCACCTGTAGTGATTTTGGCGTCACCTTGCCTGCCAACATGCCCTGCTATTGCACCAATGTGACGCCCGCCGCGAGCTGTCCGCCAAGTCTGAAGTGCGGGAACAACGCAACCTGCTGTTCCATCATGGGGTTGGTGACCGGTTGCATACCCAACGTATGCCTGGTCAGCGATCAGTGTCCGGTGTTCCAGTAGTACGCCCAATTGCCTGGACTCGACCACCGAGCCCGGACAGTGGTACTCTCAGGTCACCATGGCAAACCCGACCAAGGGCGATTCGATATTCGCGGCCGCCGGGGCTGCGCTGACCGACCAGTTCTTCAAGAACCGCGATCAGGCGTTGCTCGACAAGATGCGGAAGACGAGGCGATCCACCGAAATCAAGGCCGCGCTGGCCGAGGTCGCCGGTATCCACGACGACCATGTGTTGCAGAAGCTGGTCGAGCTCGACGTCAACCCCGAGACGGTGGCGGCGATCGCGATAGTGCCTCTCGTCGAGGTGGCGTGGGCCGATGGAACTCTGGATGCGAAAGAGCGTGAGGCGGTGCTGGCGGCAGCGGCGGCGCAGGGGATTGCTTCGGGCAGCGTCGAGTACGGCCTGCTGGCGAGCTGGCTGGTGCAGCGGCCCGAGCCCAAGCTGCTCGAGGCTTGGCAGCACTACGTGCGCGGCCTGTGCCGGAAGATGACGGAGCCCGAGCGGCTGGGATTACAGCGCGACATTCTGCAACGAGCGCGCGCCGTGGCCGCAAGCTCGGGCGGCTTTCTCGGCGTGGGCAAGATCTCCGACAGCGAGAAGGATATCCTGGAGACCATCGAGTCGACCTTCGCATCGTAGCTGACGGGATCGATGTCGTCCGCGAGTAGCAACAGCGCCCAGGGAGTGTCGGGACTGCAGGGCGAACTGTGGGGCGGTCTGGCCGCCATGCTGGTCGCCTTGCCGTCGGCCATCGCGTTCGGCGTGGCCACCTACGCGCCGCTGGGCGCCGGGTACGTGGGCGCGGGGGCGCTGGCGGGGATCCTGGGCGCGGTGGCCTTGGGTATCGTGGCGCCTCTGCTGGGTGGGACCCCGCGTTTGATTTCGGCCCCGTGCGCGCCCGCGGCCGCGGTCATGGCCGCGCTCGCGGCTGGACTGCTGGCAGGCGGACGCTCACCGTTGCGACCCGAGGCGGTGACTTTGCTGCTCACCCTGGTTGGGCTGATCGCAGGTGGGCTACAGGTGCTGTACGGCTTGGCGGGCGGTGGCCGTCTGATCAAGTACATCCCCTTTCCGGTGGTGTCGGGCTATCTGAGCGGCGTGGCGGTGCTCATTTTTCTCTCGCAGGTACCGCGTTTTTTCGGGTTGCCCAAGGATGCGCACGTGATGTACGCGCTGCTGACGCCGTCGCTGTGGAAATGGCAGGGCATGATCGTGGGCGGCGTGACCATCGCCGCCATGCTAGGCGCGCCCCGACTGACCAGGAAGCTGCCTGCCCCGGTGGTGGGCCTGTGCGGGGGCATGCTGGCCTACTTTGGCCTGGGTCTTGCCGACCACAACCTGCTGCGCCTCGAGCAGAATCCGCTGGTCATAGGTCCTGTGGCGGAGACTGGGGGATCGGTGCTGGCCGGCCTGACCGACCGCTGGCGCGGCATAGGCCAGCTCAGCCTGGCCACGGTCAAGACGTTGCTGGTGCCTGCGCTCACTCTCTCTGCCTTGTTGTCCATCGACACGCTGAAGACCTGTGTGGTGGTGGACGCGCTCACCCGCAGCCGACACCAGTCGAATCGCGAGCTGATCGGCCAGGGGGCGGGCAACATCGCTTCCGCGCTGGTAGGTGGCATGCCCGGGGCCGGGACCATGGGCGCCACCCTGGTCAACCTGGGCAGCGGCGGAGTTTCGCGCCTCTCGGGCGTGTTTGAGGGCGTCTTTTCGCTGGCGGTCTTTCTGGTGCTGAGCCGTCTTCTGGGGTGGGTGCCCATCGCCGCTTTGGCCGGCATTCTCATCGTCGTCGCCTTCCGCATGTTCGATCGAACCAGCTTCCACTTGCTCAAACAGCGCAGCACCGTGCTCGATTTCTGCGTGATCGCGGCCGTGATCATCGTGGCCGTGGGCTACAGCCTGATGGCCGCGGCCGGGGTGGGTCTAGCCCTGGCCATCATGCTCTTCATCCGCGAGCAGATGCGCAGTTCGGTGATCCGCCGTAAGTTGGGCGGTCACCAGATCTCGTCGAAGAAGCAGCGCCTGCCCGCGGAAAAAGAGGCCCTCTTGCAGGCTGGCCGGCAGACCACGGTTTGCGAGTTGCAGGGCAACCTGTTCTTCGGCACCACCGATCGGCTGTTCACCGAGCTGGAGCCAGATCTTAGGCGCAGCCACACCGTCATCCTCGACATGCGGCGGGTGCAAAGCGTGGACTTCACCGCAGCCCACATGCTCGAGCAATTCGAGGCACTGCTGGCCGAGCGCGGAGCCCATCTTGTCTTCAGCAGCCTGCCCGCGCAGCTGCCCAGCGGGCAGGATCTGGAGGGCTACTTTCACCACCTGGGCATCGTGCGCACGAGCAAGAACGTGAAGGTCTTCAGTACCCTGGATGATGCCTTGGAATGGACCGAGGACCGCATACTGGAGGAGCTTCGCCAAACCGCGATTGAGGAATGCCGGCCGCTGGATCTGGCCGAGTTCGATTTGGTGCGTGAGTTCGCGCAGGACCGGACCCTGGAGGCTTTGCGCGCCTGCGTGCAGGAGAGGCTCGTTCCCGCCGGCGCGACGGTGTTCCGCAGCGGGGAAGCCAGCGCCGATCTCTACCTGATCCGGCGCGGCGGCGTGCGCGTCTTCGTCACCCTCGACAGTGGCAAGTCCCTGTGCCTGGCAACCTTCGGGCGCGGGCACTTCTTCGGCGACATGGCCTTTCTCGATCGCAGCCCGCGCTCGGCGGACGCGCTTGCCACATCCGATACGGATCTCTACGTCATCGCGCGCGACCGCTTCGACGAAGTGGTGCGCGCCCAGCCCCTAGTTGGCATCAAGATCTTTGCCCGGCTGGCGCGCGTGCTGGCCAACCGCCTGCGCCACACCGACGCCGAACTGCGCGCCCTGCAGGACGCCTGACTTCGATCCTGCGATGCTGCCTAGAGCACCGTAGGCAGGGTCGCGGTCGAGAGGCGGTTTCGCGCTTTTTCGTCGATCGATGAGTGGAACACGGGATAGCGGACCGCGACCTGCTTGAAGGAGTCGCGGCCCAGGACGTAGAGATCGCAGAAACTGGCCGTCCGCGCCGTGGCGTTGCGTGGATTGTCGGTCAGCAAGGCCATCTCGCCGAAAAAGTCGCCATCGTGCAAACGAGCCAGCACTCCGTCGTTGTCGTCCAGAACCTCGACCTCGCCATGCACGATGAAGTACATCTCGTCCCCCGGCGCGCCCTTGCGACAGACGATGTCGCCGGGTACACACACCATCGGCCGAAGCGTGATCACCAAATCGCGGATAACTTCTGGGCCTGCGTCCTTGAGCACAGGCACCTTGGCCAGAAGGTCCCGGTGCAGGTGCAACGCCAGATCCGCGCGCAGGTTGCGTGGCAGGCTTTCGAACACCTCGACGTCGTCGTAGCCGTGGCGGCTGGACCACAGGTACTTGAAATAGGCGCGCACCCGCTGGCGCAAAGCGGGCGGCACCGCGTGGTAGTGCATGAAGTACTCGACCCGGTCGCGCATTTCCTCCTGGTGCTGCTTGGCTGCATCCAAGCGCAACATCAGGGTGGCAATGTTGCTTAGGACATAGCCGAAGAACGCCACCCCGGAGATCATAACGCAGCAGGCGTAGAGCATCTGCGGGATGGTTGTCGCAACGATATCGCCGTAGCCCACGGTGGCCAGCGTGGCGATGGCCCAGTAGATGGCGCGCACCAAACGCATGCGGGCGTCGGTGGTTCCCGAGTCACCCCCCAGCACCATCCAGCCAGTCGCGGCCCACCACACGCAGAGAGGCATGACCACGGCAAGCAGGAGCAGGCGGCCGGCCGAGGGCGGCAGGGCGTCGATGCGGGTGAGCAGCGCCGCCAGCCGACCGAGGTAGAGTAGCGCCAGGATCTTGCCCGCCCATAGCCACCAGTGCGAGGTGGACTCGGCGTTCAAGATAGTCCACAGGGGCAGCGCGATGGCCAGGTCACGCGCTAGCCACAGCCAGCGGCGCCAGGTGAGGTGCGCCCTGAAGGCGACCGCGGAGCTGGCCCCGGCAAGCACGAGAAAGGCTATGTCCACCGCCAGGGAAAGCAGTTGGTCGTGGCCGATCGAACTGTGACTGATCACAAAGGGCAGCCAGATCCCGGCCAGCACGCCGGCCAGCACGCGCAGCAGATCCAGACTAGACTGCTGGAGTGCGGCTAGGGCGGTCGACGCGCGGTTGGGCATGGCAACGGGTCGGCCGGGCCGACCATCAGAACCCAGGATAACTCAATACCCAGCGCCCGCCCAAGACTTCGATTGCGACCGCTGCTGCCAATCACGGCATTCGGGCGTCTTCGCGCCGCAACCGCAACGCCGGGAATCGCCGGCCCAATGTAGGCGCTTGGCGCAGGGCGTGTTGAGTTTTGTTCAATACTCTGAGAGAAGGTGGCATGGCAAACCAGGGCGTTGGGTTCGATCCGGAGGAATTCTCTCGTCTCGCACGTGAGGCAGGAGCTCGGCTGCGCGGATCGCGCAGGCCTTTGATGTTCGTCGGGCTGGCAATCGTCGGGCTAGTGGCCCTCTACAGCTCGTACTACCAGGTAGAGCCGGATGAGGTAGGTTTGGTGACGCGCTTCGGGCGTTTCGTGCGGACCTGCAATCCCGGCCCGCACGCGAAGATCCCCTTTGGCATCGAACGCGTGCAAAAGGTTCCGGTGCAGCGCCAGCTCAAGCAGGAGTTTGGCTTTCGCACCGCCCGCGCCGACATTCAGAGCTCGTTTCACAAAGACGAGAAGACCGCGGCCGAGTCGGTGATGTTGACCGGGGATCTCAACGTGGCAACGGTCGAGTGGATCGTCCAGTACAAGATCTCGGACCCGTACAAGTACCTTTTCCGAATGCGCGACGTGGAGGAGACTTTCCGCCTGATGACCGAGGCGTCCATGCGCACCGTGGTGGGCGATCACAGCGTAACCGAGCTTCTGACCGTCGGGCGCGAAGCGATCGCCTCCAAGGCCAAGGAATTGCTTTCGCACCTGTGCAAGCTCTACGACAACGGCATTTCGGT
>PMJO01000262.1 GCA_003158455.1 Myxococcales bacterium
CTCGCCAAACCCTCCCGCGATGGTGCGCGGCGAGCAAAGCTCGCGGGCTCCCCACGCGACTAGGCAGCGGGGAGGGATCGTGGCGGCGGTGGTGGGCACGGTGGTTTTTGCCGCGGCGGAGCTGATGACTCCATCCACCTGGGCTTGGTACGGCTCTGGCCTGGAGAACGCGTTGCAAACCACGGTCCTGCTGGCCTTGCTCTGGCGGGCCGCCCGGGCCTCGGAGAAAGGGCCCAGATCGCTCATCGATGGCACGCTGGCCTTCGCGGCCGCGCTGGTCCGGCCGGAAGGGATCATCTACTCGGCGGGGTTTTTCGCTGCGCTCGCGTTGGTGCTGGCGTGGCGTGCGCGCCACGAAGGCTGGGGTATCATGCGGCCGTGGTTTCGCGCCGTGGGTGTGGCGGCGGTGCTGGGTGGCCTGTTCTTGTTGTGGCGCTACTGGGTCTACCGGGATCTCTTGCCGAACACCTACTACGCCAAGGCGCCGGGCGCGGGTTTCATGATCGCGTTTCACGCCTATGTCGTGAAGATGCTCCTCCCCTACCGCTATACTGCGGTCTTTGCGGCCTGCGCGGCGGGGCTGTTTCTGCATCCGCGTTGGCGTGCCGTGGCTCTGGTCCTGATCGCGCTCTTGCTGGGCAGCGTGCTCATGCCGGCATACAAGGGCAACGATTGGATGGGTGAGCACCGCTTTGCCACGCCCTTGTTTGCCCTGGTGCACGCGGCCTTCGCGTTCCTCGTGGCAGCCGGGCTGTCCAGCGGGTTTTCCCGTCTGTGGCTTCGCCTCGTGGCCGGCGCTACGGCGGGCGCTTTCGCGCTGACCATGCTGCTGCTCCTGCACCGAGCGGGCAACCCAATCGTGAGCCCACCGCGCTTGCTCGAGGTGAACATTGGCCATGTGGTGTACATTCAGGGGCTGCAGCGACTCGACCATCAGCGCCGACTGGGGCTCATCAATCCGACGGTGGTATTGCCCGACGCGGGCGGCAGTTTGCTCTTGGGGGCGATGCGCCTGGTCGATTCGGGCTACCTTACCGACTACCAGATGGCACGGGTGCGGGACCGCTGGCCAGAGGTCAATCAGTACCAACATCAGGAGCAGCGGGCCGATCTGGCGGACGCGAAAGCAAACCGTCTCTTTCAATTCGATCGCAGCCTGGTCGGACCCCTGTTCTGGTATCAGCCCGAGTCGCAGCTCGGCGTGCGACGCGACCTGGTCGAGCTGCGCCAGATCCCGCCCGATGCTGCCCTGCTGGCCGAGTTGCCCGGTTGCCGCATTTACGGTTCGGATCGCACGGTTCCCCTCGCGGGCCCGCACGGTTTGGTGCGCATCGAAGTGCTGGTGGAGCGCTATTCGGCCGAGGGCGTGCGAGCTATCTCGGCGCAAGCCCGCCTGGGCGACTACGATTCAGACGAGATCCGACTGACGTCATACGGCAGCGACCCGGGGCCCGGGATCGAACGTCGTGCCTTTCTGCTGAGAGCGCCTTCCGCCGCTGGTCAGTACCAGGCCACGCTGACCGTCAAAGATGGAAATCAGGACAGGGGGACCTTCCGACTGGCCGCCATCGATGTCATTGCCAGTCCGGAACAACGGGTCGAAGCGGCGGGTGGCCTGCTGGCCAAGGCTGGCGATGCAAGAGAACGGGCACGCCGGTTGGCGCAGATGCGTGAACAGGTCGTCGAGCGGTTGTCGCATCAGGAATGGCTGGCCGAGACGGCCGCGCTCCAGCGGGGCAAGGACACGAATGCAGGCACCCAGTCTGCGCACTTGCAGCGTTTGACCTGGGACGCTCGCTTAGCGGCGGGCAACCAGACGCCAAGTGAACTGGCGGCACTCTCCTCGCAGGCAACAGGCGATGTCCTCGCGCAAGCGAATTGTGGGCGCCGGCGTCCCGCCGAGCATGTGCTGTGCCTTGGACAGAACGTGGCTTGGCTGCGCGGACTGGGATTTTTGGGAATCAGCCAGCAATCCGCGATTAGGGAAGCCGCAACCGCCGCCCGGGCGGGCATGGGAAAGAATCCCTCTTTGTCCGATCGCTACCTTGCCCTGGTTGGGCAGACGCTGCTTTGGCCGGATGACATGGCCTTGCAGAAGGAGTTGTTCACGGTCCGCTCGCGCCTGTCGCCTCTGCCGGTGCTGCCTCTCGCGACCGCAGCCAACCCGACTGGCATCCCTTGAGGGCCGGCGGTCCAACGCGGACTTGCTGCCAACGCGACGCGAACGTGTGAGACTTCTGCCCACCTTTCGGGACATGCGGAGGCGGTCAAGATCCGCCACCCGGCCCGGCGTGGCACTTTGGCGGGCGTGTTGTCGATGAGCAAGTCGGGAGCACCAGGACGTGAAAATCTACCCGTGGCCCGCGCACGGAAATCGTAGGGAAATGGGGGTATGCTGTGGGCCAATACTGCGATCGGAGGCACCGATGGCTACCTATCGTTCCCTAGTCATTCTTTTCGCTGCGACAGCGACCGCAATCGGATGTTCGGGGAGCCAGGTGGCGCAGGACATCGGCTCGGGCGGCAGCAGCTCAGTCGGCAGCTCGGGCACCGCTAGCGCCGCGGGTGGATCGAGCAGGATCATAGGCAACCCCTCCGGTGGAACTACTGGCAAAGGAGGCACGTCGGGCAACCCGTGCTTGTCCGACAACCCACCCGCAAATTGCCAGATGGTACCCTCGGGTCCCGCCTGCGGTGACGGCAAGATCAATCAGGACTCGGAAGATTGCGACGACGGCAATAGCGTTCCTGGCGATGGTTGCAACGGGATCTGCAAGGTCGAACCGAATTTCACCTGCCCGACCCCAGGCAAGCCTTGCATACCCACTTTCAAGTGCGGCAACGGCAAGGTCGAGCCCGGCGAGGTCTGTGACGACGGCAACACGCTTCCCAACGACGGTTGCAGCGCAGACTGCACGGTACAGAGCGGGAGCTTCATTTGTCCGACCCCGGGACAACCCTGCCAGCGGGTCGAGTTTTGCGGGAACGGGCGGGTCAAAGGCGACGAAACCTGCGATGACGGCAACACCCTGTCAGGCGACGGCTGCGACTCGGATTGCCACCAGGAAACCGGTTGGCTGTGCCTGGTCCCCGGCAAACCTTGCGAGCCGGTGAAGGTCTGTGGGGATGGGATCCAGAGCCCGGATCTGGGCGAGGCTTGCGACGACGGCAACACCCTGAGCGGCGACGGTTGTTCAGCGGATTGCAAGGCAGTGGAGTCGGGATTCGAATGCCCCACGCCGGGCAAGCCCTGCATTGACAGAAACAAGTGTGGCGACGGAATCGTCACCGGTGCCGAGACCTGCGACGATGCCAACACCGATCCCAACGACGGTTGCGACAATTGCAAAATCCAGAAGGGCTATGACTGCCCGTTCCCTGGTGCCAAGTGTATTGCCAAGTGTGGCGACGGCATTCTGCTCCTGAACGAACGCTGTGATGACGGCAACACCAAAGACGGTGACGGCTGTTCGAGTACCTGTCAGTGGGAGGCGGGCTGGGCTTGCACCGGTACCCCCCCGAACTACAGTTGCCACAAGACCACCTGCGGTGACGGCAAAGCCGAAGGCATGGAAAGCTGCGACGACGGCAACCACGATCTGGGCGATGGCTGTACGCCGCTTTGTACCATCGAGCCGGATTGCAAAGCGGGCGCCTGCACATCGAAATGCGGCGACGGGATCGTGCTCGCCAACCTGGGCGAGGAATGCGACGACGGCAATGCCATCAGCGGCGATGGCTGTTCCTCGACCTGCAAGGTTGAGCCCGGCTATGAATGCAAGCAGCCGCCCCTCGGGGATACCATGCTGGTTCCGGTGGTGTATCGCGACTTCAAGTTCAGTCGAGATAATCCCGATGATTTTGAACTCGGGGTCACCGGTTCATACAATCCCCTTCCGGGCATGGTCAACGCGACTCTCGATGCCAACGGCAAGCCCGTCTATTCGGGCATCGGCGGGAACGCCCATGTGATAAGCGCCGACTCGTTCGCCCAGTGGTACAAAGACGTAACCGGGATGAATCACGCAACCGCGACCACCATGACGCTTTGGAACGATGGCAAGGGCAACTACGTGAACCGGTATGGAGCCAACGGCGAACAATGGCTAACCACCGAAACTGCCTATTATTGCGGCAACGTCGGATCCGAACAGACGGACGCGAGTGGCAACCCCATTCCCTGTACATCCATGTACGCGAACGGAACCGACGACTGTTCCAAGAAGGTGGCTGCCGGAGAGACATTGCTCAAGTGCTACACCAACAACGGCTCCTACAGCGCCACTTTCGTCGTGTCCAAGCTCGACGGTAACCCGCTCTTCTTCCCAGTTGACGGCGACACTTTCACTCCGGCGTCCGAGCTGACAGCCGCACAGATTCCGCCATATTACGACCCGATGGGGACTTGGCCGTTTGACCTGGATGCCGCCGGAGCCAAGCGTCTGCACAATTTCAGTTTCACCAGCGAAGTCCGCTATTGGTTCCTTTACGACAAGACCAAGAGCTACACCCTCGACTTCGTGGGCGACGACGACGTGTGGGTCTTCATCAACCGCAAACTCGCCGTTGATCTAGGCGGTGTTCATACTCCTGTCGATGGCAGTATCGTCATCGGCGCGAACGGCAACGGCACCACGACCATCACCGCAACAATGCCCACCACTCCTGCGCCAGCTCCGACTCAACAGTCCGCCACCCTCGGATTGCAGAACGGCCAGGTCTACGAAATCGCGGTCTTCCAAGCGGAACGTCAGACCACCGGCTCGTCCTACAAGCTGACCTTGAGTGGGTTCAATGCCTCCGCGAGTAGCTGCGGACCAATCTGCGGCGACGGGGTCCTATCCCCCGGCGAGCAATGCGACGACGGAACCAATGCGGGAGGCTATGGCAAGTGCCAGCCCGGTTGCGTGCGCGGACCGTACTGCGGCGACGGCGTGGTCAATGGGCCGGAAGCCTGCGACGACGGCAAGAACGTGAGTGCCTATGGCACCAGCACCAGCGGCTGTGCGCCTGGCTGCGTGACACCGCCGCGCTGTGGAGACGGGAAGGTGCAATCGGTGTTTGGGGAGACGTGCGACGATGGAGTGAATGACGGAAGCTATGGCGGTTGCAGTTCCACCTGCCAGTTTGCTGCACGTTGTGGTGATGGGAAGGTCAATGGTCCGGCCGGCGCCGAGGAATGCGACGATGGTGCCAACGACGGCTCGTACAACAACTGCGCTCCCGGCTGCAAGCTCGGCCCGCGCTGCGGGGATGGCGTGTTGGCTGTGGAATTCGGGGAGCAGTGTGACGACGGCAACACCGTCGGTGGCGATGGCTGCAGTCCCAACTGTCGCAATGAAGGTATCTGTGGGGATGCCATTGTGGATACCTCTGCGGGCGAGGAGTGCGATGACGGCGTCAACGACGGCGGCTACGGTGAATGCGGACCGGGCTGCAAACTTGGGCCTCGTTGTGGCGACGGCGTGGTTCAGCAACCGCAAGAACAGTGTGATGACCGCGTCAACGCCGGTGGCTACGGCGAATGTGCCCCGGGCTGCGTGCTTGGGCCTCATTGCGGGGACGGCAAGCTGCAGCCTGGCTACGAGGAATGCGACGATGGCAACAACGTGGACAAGGACGGTTGCAGCGCGGCTTGCAAGAAGGAGAGTTTCATCGTTCCATAGAGGTGCGCTCTAGTGCGGGCCTCTTCCTCCGGCGCGGCGGCGGCGGAGGAGGACGAACACCAGGATAGCAGTCAGCAGAAGGACGAGTCCGCCGGCGACAGGAGTTCCGCGCAGCAGGGGAGTGACTTCGAGCGCGGCCCGGACCAGCCGGACGAGCAGGCGTACGAGGAACGAGCCGAAGCGATACGCGAGCGGCAGGAGCAGAAGCAGCGCGACGATTTGGAGCCAGCGGATATGCTGGCGGGAAAGAGAGGCCGGGCCAGCGGCATATGGCTGGCCGGTGCCGGCGGCGCGTGGCCAGAAACCTTGACCGCCATCGTATGCAGCACGGCGCGCAGGATCGGAGAGGATCTCGTACGCCCGGTTGATCTCGGCCAGCTTTTCGGTGGCCAAGTCTTCCAAGGGATTGCCCTGGTACCGGTCGGGATGGTACTTCGCCACCAGGGCATGGTAGGCAGCACGAATTTCGGCGTCGCTGGCGGCGCGCGCGAGTCCCAAAACGGAATAGGGATCGGGTTCCGGCCTGGGGGTCATCGGTTGGGAATCACGGTCTTGCCCGGATTTCCGGCGGCGTTCTGCGACTGCAGGTAGCGGAATGCATCCGTGCTGGTGGACAAGACCAGCCAGCTGTCCTTGTCGATCGTGCTGTGGTAGGTTTCCATCGTCTTGAGAAAACGATAGAGTTCACGATTGCGGTTGTACGCGTCGGCATAGATTGAGGTGGCCTCGGCATCGCCGCGCCCCATGATTTCCTGGGTCTTGCGATAGGCCTCGGACTCAATGACTTTCAACTCGCGTTCCTTCTTGCCGCGGACCTCGGCGCTCTTGCCTTGTCCCTCGGAACGGTGGCGGTCAGCTATACGTTTGCGCTCGGAAATCATGCGGTCGAAGACTTTGGCCTGCACACTTTCGATGTAGTTGATCCGCTGGATCTGCACGTCGACCAGCTCAATGCCGTAGTCCGGAACCACGTGCGAAACTCGTTCGAGAATCAGCCGAGTGATCTTGTCCCGCCCCAGCTCGATCTGGCGCATGGACTCAGCCTCCATGATGTCCTCGGCCTCTTCGCCCTTTTCGAAAGCGCGGTTGGTGGTGCGCACCGCCTCGATTAGGTCGTGACTCGCGATCACGTTGCGGGTTTCTCCGTCGATGATGTCGTCCAAACGTGACTGGGCGCCGCGTTCGTCGCGCAACCGCTGGAAGAACAGCAAGGGGTTGGCGATGCGCCAGCGCGCATAGGTTTCCACGCCGATGTATTTCTTGTCACGGGTGGGAACCTGGTTGGCGTTG
>PMJO01000163.1:0-17587 GCA_003158455.1 Myxococcales bacterium
TTCGGTAATCTGATACGGATTACCGCACCGATAGGGGCACATCACGATGGCACATGGTGGCGAATTAATCGATTGATCGTAGGAGATCCCGGAAAACGCCAGGAGGGCATTCTTGGCGCTTATTTCGTTGTTATCGTTTGAATAGCCACTCAACGAGATGACGCCGCCACCCTTGTTCTCGATCCAATCTTGAAAGGCTGCCACTTCCGATGCGCTGAATGTCCACCAAGGCCCGTTGTTGGAGTTGTCTCCAAGGCCCGCGAGAATGATGAGGTTGTACCCAGCCAAGAAGTCCGGTGTGAACATTGGCTTGTCTAGGTAGTTGTCGGCCTTCGCGGTTCCGGCACTGCTTGAGTTGAGCCAATCCTGGAAGGCCGTGTCACTGCTATCGCCCCACACACCCGGGGTTCCCACGACGGCGACCTTCAACGTCGGGCAGACGCAGCCGTCACCGCCGTCGCATCCCCCCACCTGGCTCGTGACCTTTGCGTCCGGGTTCGACGGTGTAACGGTCGGGTTCGGGTTGATGGTGAGTGGGATGGTGCCGCCGGTGCCCGACGTGCCTTGTCCGGCGGCCCCGCCCCCGCCCGTCGCACCGCCATTGGCGCCTCCCGCGTTGACGACCTCCGCTTTTGCACAGCCAGCGAGCCCGTTGCCAGCTAGCGCGAGAAGTGCAAAGACGGTGGCGGGCAGGAAACTGCGGTCGGCCGCGCGCGCGCGTGCTGCGTGGTGGTCCGGCGAGGAATGGGACGCGAAGGAGATGTGTCCGCTCACGGGGTATCAGTCTACCCCATCCGAAGAGGTTGGCATGCGTCAAGATTGATCGGCAGCCGAGGGGCAACTCCTTCGGCGATTTCGCGTTGTTGTACTTGTGCGCAGAAGACTCCAGAAGGTCTTGGCTGGTAGCTGCGCTGCCGCTGGCCGTTCTTGTCGCGTCAGCCCGTCCGAGGTCGAGTACGACTGCTTATGACCCGGACATTTCGTGTGTCACCGACATCAGGGTTGGCGCCCCTTGCGCCCGGACGACAAGGGGGATACATTGACATCCTGCGCTGGGAGCACGTTATGTTGAACCGGATCAAGAAGGGGGTCGGCATTGCGGGCGCCATCCTGACGGGCGCGGTTCTGGTGCTTACGTCCACGGGCGTCTTGGGATCCGGGGGCGATCCCGGTGATGCGTGCCAAGCCGCTTGCCAGAACTTCCTGGCGAAATGTACGTCAGGCTCGGGCTCTGGGGCCGACTCGAGTTCGAGCTCCAGTTCGAGTTCCAGCTCCAGTTCGAGTTCGAGCTCCAGTTCCAGCAGCTCGGGTGGAGGCGCCCTCAGCGCCTGCGTGGACGCCTGCCGCGGGAGCGCGTCGTCTTCGTCATCATCGTCTTCGTCGGCATCCTGGACTTGGTCTTGGGTGTGGCCTTGGTCGTGGACGCTGTCATCTTCTTGGTCGAATTCTTGGTTCTCTTCTTCCTCCGGGATTCAGGGCGACACACTTCTGAGCTGTATCGCCAACGCCTCGACCTGTGGGGCCATCAAGCTGTGCGGCATCCCCGCGGGGAGCGGCAGCTCGGGCGACGCGACGTCCGGCTCGGGAGACTCGGGCGGTGGAGTCAATGGTCCGGCCTCCACTGGAACTGGCGTCGCGACCGTGCCGGCGTCGGTCCCCGTCGGGGCCATTGGGAGACCTGCGCCCGCCTCGACCGGCACGGCTCAGAGGACCGCGTCCTCGACCGGCGTCAGCACCCCCGCCGGCACGCCCACAGCGGGTGGTTGCCAGATCGGCCAAGACGGAAGCGGAGCAGGGCTTGGCATCCTCCTCAGCCTCGCCTTCCTGGTGATTCGTCGGCGCCGGACTTCACGCGACGACTGATTATCCGCTTGTCGCGAGAGTCCCGCGGGAGTCATCGTTCGGCGCCAGCGTCGCGCGCGGGGGACCCGCCCGCGCGGCGAACAGCAGGAAGAGTAGCGGGACCGATGCCAGCACGGCGATGAAATGCGCCAACTCGCCCGCCAGGCGGTATGGCGTGTAGAATTGGGTTTGTGTGGCCAGGAAGCCGATGAGAAGAACGCCGATGTGGAGCAGGAGAGTCGCGATGATGCCGGCGAAAATGCGCGGCCAAGCCTCGAGCCGCTGCAGCGGGATGAGCAGCAACACCATGGGCAGGATGAAACGTGCGGAGACTTGCACCGCGCCTTGACCCAAGCCGTGGGTGGGATTGCCGTAGAACGCCACCGCGACCTCGATGTCCGAGAATGAGAAAGAACCGTCGCGGAATCGATGGACGGTCAGCCACACGAAGTACCCGCCCAGGGCGGCAAGCACTGGGGCCACGCTCGGTCTGTCGTCACTCGCGCCAGGGCTGGGCGCAGACGGCCCACTGGGGCGTGGAGCCAACACGAAGGCCCAGTACGTTCCCACCAGCACGAAACACAGCAGGGCGTAGGAAGCGGATCCGAATTGGCTGGTGAGGGCGTAGGTAGCGGCCCCCAACTGGTACTTGGCCGTGGGCGAACGCGAGTTCACCGCCGACAGCAGCATTGCGCCCAAGGCCAGCCAGACCAAGAGGTTGGAGTGCTCGCTCGTGTGGTGGGCGAGCAGCAGGGGCGGCAATGCCATCGCCAGGGAAGCGAAAGAGAGCGCCTTGGTGATGCGTGCGTGATGCGCTTCCACCTCCTTGCCGAGGAGAAATTGCTGGTACACCAGCGCCGGTGCGAGCAGCCACGGGAGACGATTCAGGATCCACCCGAGCACGCCGCGTTCCTGATCCACCCGCGGCGCGATGGCGGGGAACCACGATTCGAGACAGACCCAGGCCAGGCTGGCGAGGAAGAGAAACCATTCCGATTCCAGCAAGGTCATGAGGCGCAACCGGGGCTGGCCTTCGCCAATTCGCGCCAGCCGATGTATCCACAGGATCCCCAGCCCCAGGCCGCCTGAGGCAATCAGCAGAAGCTTCCCGCTCGGCAGCATCAGCACAAAGAGGCCGATGACGGCAAGGCCCATCCACACCGGCCGCATCCACGCGGAGGCGGTCGCCGAGCCTGCCATGCGGCTCTTCCAGCCCGCGTACAGCACCCCGATCAGGAGCACGGCGAAGTACGCGGTCGTGCGGATCTGAGAGTCGGACACTCCAGGCAACATGGTGTCGGAGCGAAACTGTCGTTTGAAGCCGAGATGTGCAAGCGCAAGAAGGCCAGTGACGACGCCACCGGCGATCAGGCCCGACGCCACGGTCAAAGCACCGTGAACTGGGCGGCGTCGCGCCACGGCGATTCCCCATCCCAACCACACCGATGCGACCAGCGCCATCACCACCGACGGCCAGAGCAGGATGGTCGTCACCCAGGAGGCAAGCGACAGTAGGAGCGCCACACCGGCCGCCGCCAAAGATCGTCGCGGCAGCGGGGCCCGTACGTCGGGCAACAGGACGAAGACAGAGAACACGAGGAGAGTGAGGAGCCAGGCCCAAGTGCGCCCGACGGACTTGCCCACCAAGCGACGCTGTTCGTAGTATCCTTGGAAATACTGATCAGCTCTGGCAAGGGCGCTGTCGGTGCCCTGCTGGGAGGCGATACGCGCGAGATCGGGCGCCCCGTCGAGGAGCGACCGCGGTACGCCGCCGTACTGCCGTTGATAGCCGCGCAAGTAAGTGTCGGCCTGGGCGACGTTGGCGCGCATGATGGCGAGCATGGTGTCCGGGGACGCGGCGAGCACTTCGTGCGCCACGCGTCCCTCTCCGAAGGGCGGCATGGGCAGCCCCAGCAGAGCCGCGAGCGTGGCCGGAAGATCGGCCTGGTTGAGCAGGGACCCGGGACCGACCTTGATGCCGGGCCCTTGCAGCAGGTACGGCGTTTTGCGAGCGGTCGGCTCGTCGCCGCCGTGCTGGCCCCAGTCCGACATGCCGTGGTCGGAGGTGACGAGAATGGTGGCTCCCGAAGCCAGCAGCCCGTCGAGGAGTTCGTCCAATTTGGGATCCATCCATCGGGTGAAGGCCTGAAATTCCGGGGAGGTCACACGGTTGCGGTGGCTCGCGTGGTCGGGCCCGACGAAGTGGATGACGAGCAGATCGAACGGGGCTCGCGAGGTCCACAGGGTGCGCAGGTCCTCCAGGAGCGACAGGTCGGGAGCATGCACGGGGTCGCTGTAGTAGCTCCAGGGATCGAGGTGCGTGTCCACGTGACTATCGATGTCTTTGGTGAAGGCCCTCTTCCAAACGTGGTCGCCGTAGAGAACCGTGTGCAGGCCCTTCATCTTGGCCACGGTGAAGAGGCTCGTGACCGGCGAAGAACGCGGGTTCCAGTTGTGGAGTATCTCCATGAAGTCGGACGACACTCCGGCCCCGAGCATGCGCACGCCGGGCACGGTCATGGTGATTTCGCCGGAGCGTGCGATGCCCCAGGCCGACTGACGGCGTCGTTCCGAGAACGCGCGCATGTACTCGGGGTCGAATGCCTCCATCGGACGAAGCCCATCGAGCACCACCAGGGCCACCCGTTTGGCCAGTGGCGACCACGTCGCTGCTGGCGGCGGCGGCAGCTCCACCACGCGCGAGGTGAAGTAGGTGTCGAGGATCGAGCGGACCAGGCCGAGGAGAACGGCCGCGCCCAGCAGCAGAAGCGCAAGTCCTCGCCCGGTCCACCGAGGCGGGCTGGATCGGTCTCGGCGAATGATCGTCCTCGACATAGAACGCGCCTTGAACGCTGCTTCGGCGCAGAAATCAACCTAGCGGTCTTCCCCACGGTGTGCAAGGCAGCCCCTAGCCCGATTGGTCGGCTGGCGTGACCCGGGATTGCTGTCGTCGAGGTGTTCGGGTTGAAATTTGCTTTTGCCTCCGCCCTTCTTCAGGGTCTCATAGCCCTTCGGACGCTTTTCTTCCCACATCGTGTCCCAGCGACGCGGCAGTTCCTCATCGCGATGATCATTCCCGCGCAGCCAAGGTCTCAGCCCGAGCGTGGTGGCCGCACGCGCCTTTCCAACTCCCGAAAATCTCGTTACGCTTGTCCTATGCCTGCTGTTCGAGGTCCTGACAGATTGGATTCTCCACCACCGCCCGCCAGCCGCCTGCGCGGTCGCCGCGCAGCTCCGGCCTGGGCGTCCACGATAGGCGCCAGGTTATTCATGGCGGCCGGAGCGCTGGCGCTGAGTTTCGGTCCGGTGGCCTGCGCGCGCGGCAGCGAGGCGACTCCGGACGCCAGCACGTCGACCTTGCCCGGATCCGGGGCAACCACCAAATCGGTGGGCACCACCACTAACGGTGGCGCCTCCGGCCAAGGCGGAAGTCACGGCACGGGCGAGGCGACCGGCGCGGGCGGATCGCCGGGCGGGGGTAGTTCGGTGAGCTCCGGCGGCGTCTCGGCCGTCGGCGGATCTGTGGCCTCGGGTGGCGTGCCCACGACCGGCGGGAGCACGCGGGGCAGCGGCGGAGCGAGCGGGTCGGGCGGTACGGCTTCCTCGGGTGGCATTACCGGCGTCGGCGGCACGCGCGCGGACGCGGCCGTCGATGTCCCCGCCGATGTTCCAGGGGACACCGGGCCCCCGCCCATCGTCTACGCGCTCCCGGCGCCCAACCAAAGCGTCAACCAGTTCAACATCCCAGGTTGTCAAACCGGCGTGGCCACCTCCCCGGGCGGTGGCAACTGTACGCCCGGGCAGAACGCTTGCGAATCCACCAAGCAAGGCGCACAGGTATTGTTCCTTTGCCCGCGCTTCATGCTTTTCTCCGACGAGATGGCGCAAGCCGCGCTCGACGACGGCAACGCCGGGCTGAACTACGCGGTGGTGGGCCACGACGCGGACACCGGCGGCATCGACGGCAACGTGACCGTCAGTTGCTGCCAGTGCTATCAGCTGGTCTTCAGCTTGCCCGAGAACGTCGCGCAGGTGAACGGCAACGGCGCCGCGGCCATCCCGATACCACCGCCCCTGGTCGTGCAGTCCTTCAATACCGCCGCGGGTGGTGGCAAGAACTTCGACATCTTCATGGGCGCGGGGGGCTTCGGCGCCTTCAATGCCTGCGACCCGAACGCGTCGATGAAGAGCAATTCGGGCAAGTACCTGTACACGGCATTCCCCCCGGAGGGCGAGCCGGGCTCGGGCGGGGTCAACGCCGCCACCCAGATCGCCAGTTGCGGCAGCAAGAACCTGGTGACGACCGCGAGCTTGTCCGCGACGACTTGTCAGACTGACGTGGCCACGGCCTGCGGGAAGTTCAAGTCCGGCTCGACCACCATGACCAACGAGTCGATCCGCTCGTGTACCAAGTCGAACGACCCGAACAGCTACTACCACATGAACTGGAAGATCTACGCCAAGCGCGTGGAATGTCCGACCCACCTGACCCAGGTCACGGGCTGCCAGCTGGTTTCGCAAAACCTGCCCGCGGTCAATCCCGCGGTCAAGACCCCGGAAGAAGCCGCCGCGGATTCGTCCTTCAAGTCCGGCTACACGATCACGACCATGCAGGACTGCTGCATGCCCACCTGCGCCTGGCAGAACAACACCAAGGGCCAAGGCCTTTCGCTGGTCGGCAACTACGATTCCTTCTACTCCTGCGACGGCAACGGGGTGCCGGTCACCGAGGCTTCGACGTCCGACGCGGGGAAGTAGCCTACCTGCAGTGGGCAACCGGCAGGAGGGAAGGGAGACCAGCGCCCCAGCACGGCGTCGAGGAACACGGCGCCGATCGCCACAGCCTGCCGCGCTTCCCTAGGCTCATTGTGAGCGGTCGAAGAAGGCGAACACGTCGGGCAATACGAGTTTTATCATCCCCCCGTGGTCTGCGTTTACTTCCTCGTACTCTGCTTTGAAACCGTTGTGCGGCGGTCACGACACATTGTGCATCAAGTAATGTGCCGAAGGATATCGACCTTTGACCGCTGGTGCAGGCCTTACCGCCGGCCCCAGTCGCGCCTCCCGTCTGTCCACTTCCGCCCGTCCCACGGCCGGCTTGCCCGCCGGCGCCAGTCGTGCCTTCCGTCTGTCCACTTCCGCCCGTCCCACGGCCGGCTTGCCCGCCGGTGCTGCTTTGCCCGCCGCCCCCCGACGTCCCACCCGCCTGTTCCGCGGCACCCATCGAACCGCCGGACGCAATGGTACCGCCGTTGCTAGTCGTCCCGCCCGTCACAGCTTGGCCTGTGCGTCCGCCATTGTCGCTCGTCCCGGCGGAGGCGTTTCCCCCGGTGCCGCCCGAACCACCACTTCCCTCGGAGCCAGCCGCCGCGGTCGCGCCGCCTGAGCCACCGACAGGACTTGTACTTCCGCCGGTACGAGTACCGCCGCTACCCGAATTGCCGCAGCCGCCAATGGCAATGCTCAGAATCCCGGCGATCAACATTCTCTGTGACGGATGTCCGGTTCTCATTGATGCGCTCCTTCGCATTGGCACATGCTTGTGCCAATGCAGCAGAGGCTCACGCCTCACGAATTGGTCCAAAAAAGAACATCTCACCGACCATCGGACGGCTGCAGGTGTAGAAATCCGTCGTCTCGGGGGCGGTGAGCCACCCCGAATTGATCCTGCCGAAGGTGTGGCAGTTCACGAACTGTTGCCTTTCTGCCGGGTAGACCGTCACGCGATACCAGGCGTTCGCGATCAGCGGAGCGACTGGTGTAGGAGTCAGGGTCTCGCGTATCCGGAGCTGTCTTTGATCGGATCTCCGGTGGGAACCACGTGAGAAACGACACCTATCACTGCGCGGTGATCGACACCGAACCTGCGCCAAGCCCGGACGAGGTAGCTGACACGGAGATTTGACCGGCTTGACCGGTCGACTGCACGATCGCCATAGCCTTGCCATTGAAGGCCGCCCGGGTCGATGACGTGTATGCGGTGACGTCAATCGGATTACCGTTGTCGACGCCGGCAATTCGGCCGGGACCGGTGACGGCAAAAGTGATGCTGTTGCTCGCGGTCGGGGCGAAAACCCCGGCGGCGTCCTCGACGTCCGCGGCGACGAAAGCAACGTCCCGCCCATCGGCCCGGATGGTGGGGCGATCCACGGTCAGCTTCACTTGCGCCGCCTGCCCGGCCGTGGTCACGTCCTCGGACGCCACGACCGCACCGCCGCGGCTGCCTTCGGCTCGCAGCGTGCCGGGGGCCCAGGGCAGGCTCCACTCCAGGCGCGTGGTGCTCGCGTCGAACGTCTTTGCCCCCTGGGACACGCCGTTGAGGAACAGCTCGACGCTGTCGCAATTGCTGTAGACCCAGACCGTCGCTGTCGTGCTAGCCGCCCAATTCCAGTGGGGCAAGATGTGGACCATGGGCGCGCTCGTCAGCCGGCTCTGGTAGAAGTAGTAGATGTCCTTGGGGAAGCCAGCCGTATCGATGATGCCGAAATACGAGCTCTTCGCCGGCCAGGAATTGCCGAAAGGCGTCGGTTCACCGCCGTAGTCGAAGCCGGTCCAGTCGAACTGGCCAAAGAAATAGGGCCGGCTGACGTTGATGAGGTACATCTCCGAGGTGGTCATGCCGTCGCCCCAACCGATGTCGTACGACGAGCACTGCATGGCGGAATAGTCACAGCCGACCGAGTGGAGATTCTGGTCCGGGTTCGAATAGTAGATGCCGCGGCTTCGCACATCCGAGCATTCTTCGCTGCCGAAGATGTTCCAGGTCGGGTGTGCCGCGTGGTCGCGATCGATATGGAAGGTCGAGTCGCCGGGCTTATAGCCCACGAAGTAGTTGTATCCTTGCAGATCCAGAACATTGGCGACCTGCTGGTCGACGCCGTTCACGTTGGCCATCGCATTCGAAGCCCACGTCACGGGCCGTGTGCTGTCGAGGGCCTTGACCCAGTCCCGCAGTTTTGTCGCCGTGGCCACCGATGGACCTGGGATCTCGTTGCCGATGCTCCACATAATGACGCTCGGGTGATTCCGGTCGCGCCGAACGAAGTCCTGAATATCCTGCTCGGCCCACTGGCTGAAGTACAGGTGGTAGTCATTCGCGACCTTCCCGTTTTCCCAGACGTCGAAGGCCTCGTCCATGATCAGAACCCCCATTCGGTCGGCCAGATCCAACAACTCCGGCGCCGGAGGGTTGTGCGAGGTTCGGATCGCATTCGACCCCATAGCCTTGAGGATCTGCAACTGGCGCTCGATGGCACGGGCGTTGACCGCAGAGCCGAGCGCGCCAAGGTCGTGGTGATTGCAAACGCCCCAAATTTTCATGGGCTGGTCGTTGAGGTAGAAGCCGGTTGCAGGATCGAATTTCGTCCATCGCAGGCCAAGCGAACTTAGATACGTATCCACCGTCTTGTCGCCTACCAGCAATTCGACCTTGACCTGATAGAGGTAAGGCGAATCGACCGACCACAGGTTCGGGTTCGCCACGGTGAGACTCTGCTGCGTGACCGTGGCTGTTCCATTGACGGCTGCGTCGCTAGCGTCGCTCGTGTCGCCGGTCACCTGCGTTCCGTTGGCGTCGTAAATCGTGGTTCTAACCTTGATCGACTGCGAGCCCGACGACTGGTTCTCCACTTCAGTGGCCACCGAGACCGTCGCCGAGGTTGCGTTCACGCTTGGCATGGTGATGAACGCGCCGTCGAAGGCGATGTGGACGGGATCAAGGACGCTCAGCCAGACGTTGCGATAAATCCCACTGCCGGAATACCATCGGCTGTTCGGCTGGTTGTTGTTGGCGCGAACCGCGATGACATTGCTAGCGCCAAACTTCACGTATGGTGTCATGTCGTATTCGAAGGTCGAGTATCCGTAGGGCCGGCTGCCCAGCGAGGTGCCGTTGATCCATACCTGGCTGTTCATGTACACGCCGTCGAAGTCGATGAGAATGCGCTTGCCGGAGTATGACCCGTCCAGGGTGAAAGTCTTTCGGTACCAACCCGTGCCCCCGTCGGCGAATCCGGATCCGCCGCCTCCCGGGGAATCCCTGTTGAACCCGAGCTCGATGCTCCAGTCGTGCGGCAGGCTGAGGCTACGCCATGTGCTGTCGTCGAACCCAGGCTGCTCGACGCCTGGGGCATCGCCTAGGTTGAATTTCCAACCATCGTCAAAGCTTTTGCCGCGTGCGCCGTTGTACGCTTGGCGCGGCTCACCGGCGGCTGGCAGGCCGCCGTCGTTGCTTCTGGTCGATTGGTCGCCGCAGGCGGCGGCAAGAAGTACGACGGTCAGGGCACAATCAAGTCGCGGGCGCCGCGATTGCCGGTCCAACTTCGCGCCGGTGTTGTTGGTCAGCGCCGAGCTCGGGATTTCGACCTCGCGCCATCTCCCGTCAGCGAACCCCTTGGCATATTTCTCGATGGGGGCGTCCGAGCGGTTGGAATTCGGGAGCATCGGCACGACTCTCGGCCTCGCGACCTACTGGATAAACGATAGATCGTCGATCGTGATGTCGACGGGATACGGTGACCCCGCGTCGCTCCACGTTAAGTACCAGTGAATGCTGATGATGTCCCCAGGCTTGACGTCCGACTCAGGCTTGCCTCCCGAGAAATCCGCCCACATGATGCTCTGAACTGTCGGGGTAGCGGTTACGGGAATCGACGCCGTGGGATTGGCGCACGCCGACTGGCTCCATTGGTTCAACGTGGGGTCGGCCGGAGGATTGCAGCGACCGGGATTGGTGGCGCCCGTTGAGCCGTGACTGTTCAGCCAGGTAGCGGTGATCGAGTCGTCCAGGGTATCCACCCCGAACGTGACCCCGCCATATGGGCCCGCATCGCCCGATATCTTGAGCGAAATGCCCTTGTACGCGGACGCGTCGATCCTGCTGCAACCGTTGAAGTACAGGCCGAACCCCGAGTAGGTGCCCACGGTTCCGCTGATGTGCCAGTTGCTGGCACTCATGTCCGAGATGAGCGGATAGCTGTCCGTACCGGTCGGGTAGACGTACTCCCCACCGGCAAGCGTCGTGGAGTCCCCGAAGGGTACCTGGGTGTTGTCTGCCGTGGCGCCAGCATAGTTGAAGTCCGTGATGGGAGCTTGCGTCGGACCGAGGCAAAGCGTTCCATCAGTCGAGACCGCGCCAGTCGTGCCCGCGGTACCGGCGCCGCCAGTTCCTGCCGGCGCGGTGGTGCCGCCGCTTGCGACCCCGCCAGTTCCTGCCGGCGTGGTGGTGCCGCCAGTTCGTGCCGGCGTGGTGGCGCCGCCAGTTCGTGCCGGAGCGGTCGTGCCGCCGCCTGCGCCGCCGCTGCCGCCGGTTCCACCGGAGTTAGTCTCTTGGCCGGTGGAGCAGGCTACAAGCCCGCACGCCAAGAACGCCGCTAGGAGAGTGTTTCCAACTCGAATACTCGACTTCATGAAGGTCTTCCTTTCTGTCGCTCAACTGACACATCCCTTCTCCCATCCTAGTTCCAACCAAGATCCGTTCGACATTTCAAAGGGACGCGATCGCTACCCGTATATTCTCTTTGGGGTTTCTTGTCACGTCCACCACGATGTACATGGACTCCGGCTCGTCGTTCTTCGCGAGCCCGGTGGAGGTACTGTTGTTTCTATAGCCAATGTACTGATGGTTGATGACATAGACGCCGTAGACCGCATGGCCGCCCACCGTGTACTTGGCGGCGGCGTTGAGAGGCGCTTCCTTGCCTCCATTCGGCAACCACGTCGCCTTCGGCGAGGCTTTCAGGTCGTTACCTTGGGGGGACTGGTCGTAGATGATCGAAATGGTGCACGTCGTGCCAGCGCAGAACGTGTCCTGCACGGTCTATGTGAAGAGCGCAGCCTACAAGTACATGAAGACGGTCGTCGACTTCTACATGGCCTACGCGAAGAAGTCGGGAAGCTACAACGCTTGTCCGCAAGCGTCGAGCCGCGGCGGTCATCGTAGGCAGCAGACGAAGCAATTTAGATTGCACAATTTTGCTGCTGGCGACAATTCTGGTTATGGAGCAGGTGCTTTCCTCCTCCGCGGCACAGCGCGCCACGGGGTCCTTGCGCGGGATGCTTGTAGACCGCACGGCGGGATGCTTGTTGAATGAGCCATCATCCCTACCCACCATCGACGAGCTGGGTACTCGGCTGCGCAAGAAAATGCAGCGCCAGCGTCGCCGCACCCGCGATGGCTCCGCACAGGAGGCCATCGAATGTCCAAGTGGGGCGCCTCTGCCGCCGGCAGAATGGGCCCCGGCCGTGTACCAGCTAACGGAACTAGCGCGCGTACCAGTGCCGCCTCCGGCGTGGTGGACAGCAGCACCACCCTTGCGCGGAGGCGTGGAAACTCGAACCGATCCGACCAGCTACTACTTGGACGGATGGAACCGCCCAGGCCCCGATGATCCGGACGTGTTCTGCTTCCAACTTGGACTGGCTGGTTGGGGGCATTCCCAGCTCCTCGGCGAAGAACCGCAGAGGGTCACCGCCGGCCAGGCCTTTTTCGCGATGAGTCCGTCGCGGCATCACTGCTACCTTCCGAAGGAGTCGCCGGGATGGACGTTTGTTTGGATAGGTATGCAGCACCCTTACCTGGCATCGAGGGTTGCCAAGCAGGTGGCGGCCACTGGACCCCTGATCGACCTGCGCCCCGAAGACCCACTTGTGGGGATCACCCTACGCCTGGTGCGTGGCGCGCTCAGGAAGGATTTCCGGGATCGTTTCGAAGCAGAGATAGCGCTCTTTGAATTCGTAGTGGCGTTCGAGCGCTGGGCCCAGGCCGGGCGCGAGAGCATCTCTGAAGGTCAAAGACTGATGGACGAAGTGCGATCTCTCGTAGTCGCAAAACTGCCCAAAGCTATTGGAGTGCATTCGCTTGCCGCCGAATTCGGGATGAGCCGGAGTCACTTCAGCCATTTCTTTCGCGAGCAAACTGGCTTGACCCCTGCGCATTTCGCGACCGACCTCCGAATTCAGAAAGCAGCACGCATGCTGCTCGACACGCGTGCACCACTGAAAACCATCGCAGACGCCTGTGGCTTTGCGAATGCAAACCACCTCTGCAAGGTCTTCCGTCGTTTGCGGCATTTGAGCCCTTCGGCCTTCCGCCAAGTATGCCGCTAGCCCACTCGTTGGTGGTGGCGTAGCCCCATGGCGCGGTTGCCGAAGCGCCGGCTGTGCCGAGCTGCCATGGTCGCAGCGAAAAGTGCGTAAGACGGGGTGAGACCGTGGCAGGATGAAATCATGCCTGTCCGAGTCATAGGCTTGTTCGGTTGTGCGGCTGCGGTCTGCGTGCCGCTGATAGCGCACGGCGAAGGTCAAGCCGACACCTCAGGGTCGGCCGTCGCAGTCGACTACACGGCGCCGCCCGACTGCCCCGTTATCGACGATTTCAAGGCCATCGTGGTTGGCCGACTGGGCTACGACGCCTTCCGCAAGGACGCTGCGAACCACGTCACGGTGCAAATTGCGCCCCGCAGTCACGGCTTCGAAGGTCGCATCGAGTGGCGAAATGCCGAAGGCACATGGGTTGGCGACCGGACCTTTCCGTCGCGCGGCGAAGACTGCCGCGATCTCAGTCGTGGCATGGCTTTCGCACTTGCGCTGCAGATTCAGCTATGGGCATTCGCGCAAGCAACGCCGAGCCAGCCGCCTGCCACGCCGGACAAAGTCGAGGCAGCACCCCCTGCGCCGCGGGCCAACCCGTCCGTTTCTAGCGAAAAGGGAAATGCGTCTGTCCCGGAGGAGCCGGGAGCGTCGAAGGGTCCCGCATTCGCGATCGGTGCCGGCGCTTTGGTCGGATTCGGCTTGTCGTCTACGGCAGTCCCCCTGGGTCGTCTTTTCGCCAACCTCGCATGGAAGCGTATTGCCTTGGAGCTTGCGGCCGAGGCCGGCTGGCCCACGACAACCCGACGCGCGGACGGCGCCGGCTTTTCGCAACAGCTGCTACTCGTGGATGTCGCGGGCTGTGGAATCCTACAATCGTGGAGAGCCTGCCTCCTCGGCAAGGCCGGTCAGGTCCGAATCGCTGGAAACAACCACGTAGATGTTCCGGCTTCGCCCTCGGGGCCTATCGTGGAGACCGGCCTGCGCTTGGCATTTATCCAATCCTTGGGGCGGCATGCCTTCGTGGCCGCACAGGTGGATGGGCTGTGCAATGTGGTCATCTGGAGGGTGACCCTTGACCAGCAGCCGCTCAACCAGGCGCTGGTTTGGGCCTCGCCGCGTTTCGCGGGCAGCGTGGGACTCGATGCCGGTTTGCGTTTCCCATGAAGCCGACCTGGCCACAGCCCCTGCGCGAGATGTCTTGAATTAGGGCGAGTCTTCGACCAGTCTTGCTACAATAGTGTGCAGGACAATCCGACCCTCTGGGTTTGCCGGCGTCATGCATGGCTTGGTGCTGAGATCGCCGAACCCGCGCCTGATCATGACTACACTCCTGGGGCTTGTTCTTGCGGCGGCCTGCACGGAAACGCTGGATGCTGGTTTGATCCGCTCCCACGGACCGCTGCCCGTGGATGAACGCAACCCCATCGTCATCGTCAACGACCGAGCCCTGGACAATTTGCAGGGCGAGTATGCGGTATTGCTGGCCAATGGTGGTGGCCCGAAGCTTGCCGGAATCGTCGTGAACGCAGACCAGACCTGGCCCGACATCGACGACAATCTTGCGGGCTGGAGCGAGCTTGTCGCTGCGGCGCGATCGAGTGGGCTACGAGACATCCCCGATCCGATTCGGAGCCCAGGTGCACCCCTCGTGCGCCCAGACAATGGCGACATCGGCGCGACTAAGGCGAATCGCTCCGCAGGTGCGCTGTTTCTCATCGATGCGTCGAAACGCCTCAGCCTTGCCTATCGGCCGCTCGTGATCGTGACGGGCGCGCCCCTCACGGACGTTGCAGACGCCTACCTCGTGGACCCCACCATTGTCGATCGCGTCTACGTCGTTTCGTCGCTTGGAAGTGTAACGTCATCGGGCGGCAGCATGGGCAGTCCGAACGGTAACCTGGACCCATGGGCGGACACAATCGTCGCGCGGAACTTTCGATACATTCAGGTCAGCGCATTTTCGGACTATGACCAGCTCAACGACCTGCCCACAGCGCGTCTGCCGGATCTTCCGCAAAACGACTTCGGAAATTGGATAAGGGCAAAGCAGCCCGGCCTTTACCAGTGGCAGCCAGCAGCCGATCAGGTCGCAGTAGCGGCGGTCGGAATTCCAAGCTTCGTCACCACTGTCGAACAGGTGTCTCCAAGTGGCGTTATCGATGGCGGAGCCACCGACGTGCCTGATCTCATCATCAATCCGAAGGCTCCGGGATGGTTCGTTACCGGGATCGCAGGCTCGGCCGCAACCAATCGCTTGTGGGATTTGCTTCTTGATCCCAAGACTTTCAAGCCCTGAGGGGACCCGCTCGACCGGCGGAGGTCACACATTGTCATACCCGTGCGGGCAGTGACGACGCCGCGGCTTGCTGTAAATGCGCAATTCAGCGTTCGATTTCAGTGAACAAGACGCTTGGCCGAGACAATAGGGATCAAGAAGTACAAGTGATCGCATGGGCTATCTACGTCTCGTCCACTCCGCTCCGCCCGTGCCTACGCCAGAGAGCGCCTGCCTCGACGCGTTCGAGCGAGAGATCGATTACATCTTCGCCACCTTGCGGCGACTTGGTGTCGGCTTTGGGGAAATCGAGGATCTCGCGCAAGAGGTGTTCATGGTGCTACACCGAAACTGGAGCACGATTGACACCGACCGGCCGGTCCGTCCCTACCTTTTCGGGGTAGCCTTCCGCGTCGTCTGCGCCCACCGCCGGCGGCGAGCCCGAGAGATCCCCTACCCCGAAGTTGACACCGCCGACGGCGCTGCGAGTCCGGAAGCGTTGCTGCAAAGCAAAGAATCCGTCGCGCTGCTATTGGCGGCACTCGATGGCATCCCCATGGACCGCCGTGCCGTGGTCATCATGCACGAACTTGACGGAATTCCCGTCGTCGATATTGCTCGGACCTTGTCTATCAGTCGTTTCGGAGCCCACGCTAGACTTCGAAAGGGCCGAAGGGAGTTGAAAGCAGCCGTCTGGAAGCTGCTAAGAGGAGGAGGAATACAAAAATGAGGTGTCACGACGCTCTCTTCGACCTCGAGTTCGAAGCACTGCTGGAAAGCGGCAGAACTATCCAGCGATTGCCGGACGTTGTCCGCGGCCGGGCGCTCGCGCGCGCGCGTACTACGATGGCGACGGCAGCGACAATGCCGACTGAGCCAGAGCCAGTAGTGCGTCGACGCGGCTTCGTGATCGCGATGGCGGCCTCGGTGGCGTTTGTGATCGGGGCTGGCGTTGCAACTGCTTCTTTCTACGGTCGAGCACCACGGAGCCTGCAGCCACCGCCACCGGCTAGCCCATCCGAGCATCCACTGGTACACGACTCCGCCCTCGCTTCGCCGGCGTCCTCACTGGTGCTCGATCCCGAATCCACAGCAAGGAGCAAGCCCCAGCACGCCGGCCGGATGACCGCCGCTCAGGAGTCGTATGCGGCCGAGCTCAAGCTGCTTCAGCGCGCACAAGCTGCGTACGCAAACAGAGACGTTTCCCATGCACTGACCTTGGTCGTGGAGCACGGTCGACGGTTCCCGAACGGCCGATTGGCCGAGGAGCGCGAGGCGCTACGCATACGAGTTCTGGCCAAGTCGGGGCGCACTGACGAGGCTGACCTGGCGGCCAAAGCGTTCGCGGAGCGTTTTCCGAGAAGCGTGTTTCTCCCCCGGCTGGGCAGCGAGCACAAGTAGGACGGTGCTGGTGTCAAGCGCGGTGCGCGTACCAAGGAGAACCAAGCAGTGATCGCCTGGGCAGCGGCGAAAATGGGTGAGACGCTATTTCGCCGCGATCCCCTGTAGGGCGTCGGGATGGTGGCTCTTCTGGAACAGCGCGACCATGTCTTCAAAGAACGTGTGATCCTTGTTGTCCCCAATGAATCCGTGTATCCCTGAGGTGCCACGAAGATGGTGGTATTCCCCGTGTCGAGCGACTTGAGTCGGTAATACCCATCGCCGTTGGCGCATTGGGTGTCGCTCGATCCCATGCAGTGCAGTAGCAACCCTCTGGGCGAACCCGGCCTAAATGACGGATTGGGTGCGCTAGCGATCAGTGAGCAGAACCAATAATCGGGACGGGGGGTCGGTTGATTGTGGAACCAACGGCGACGGCCAGATACGAAACAGGCGTGTCAGCTTGTGGCCGACGCGCCCATTTCTGAGGTTCACTGAGTCGGAACTAGAACTGCGTTATGAACTTCCAGCCCTCGGTCGAAATCCAGTTGGTGCTGCTGCCGGGATCGCTGTTGCTGTCCGTATGTGGTCCGTTGAAGGTGCAAACCTTGGTGGGATAACCGGCCTTGCACCCCTCGAAGTCGACGCAAAGATGGGCGCCCGATGTCCAGGTCGGGATGGTACTCGGCACGGTGCAGCCGTTGTCGGTGCCATGCTCTATGGCGATATACTTCGCGCCTTGGGTGGTGCTGCTCCCGTTGACCCATGGACACGTGCCGTCGCTCATGCCGGTGGTTTGCATCCAGGCGATGGGCAGATGGGACTTAGAGCTGGGCACGTAGATGTTGTAGTTGGCCGAGGCGATGCCCACGCCCGCGCGAAGATCCTTCTGGTGGTCCACCGAGAGGCTATAGGTTTCCATCCCTCCGAAGCTGAATCCGATCGCGAAGACGCGCGATTCATCGATGCACAGCCCCGATTTGAACAGCTTGAGCATAT
>PMJO01000163.1:17691-28234 GCA_003158455.1 Myxococcales bacterium
CCGGCGCTCGGTACTGCGGGATTCCCAATGGCGTAGCCTCCACCTCCGGAACTCCCGGCGGCTCCGGTGGCGCCGCCTGTGGTGGTTCCGGTGGTGCCGCCCTTGGCGCCGCCTGTGGTGGTTCCGGTGGTGCCGCCCTTGGCGCTTACCGTGGTGCCACCCGATGCGACCCCGCCGCTAGAGGTGACCCCGCCGCTGGAGGTGACGCCGCCGCTGGAGGCATTACCACCCGTGACGTTGGAATTGCCCCCGGTGGTGCTACTGCCCCCCGTCCCTGAAACAGTGGTTCCGCCGGTACCGCCGCTGCAACCCAAGAAAAGTCCAAGGGGCGCGACCAGAAGGAGCCTACTCGTAGAATTTGCTGTTCTCATTTTTGTGCTCCTGGGTGAATTTGAAAAAGGCCAGTGCTCCAGCCTACATCTGCGGAAGTATAGCCTGTTGTCCGCGGATCGAGAAGTCCGGCGAGCCAGTGACTCCCAGCGTCGGCTCGCCCGCTCCACATACGGCGCGTCATGCGCACTGGAAAACGCTCTAGGTGCGAAGTCACGCGGCCACGCGTGCTGTTTTGGCGATGTGTGTCATGGGAGCCCTCACTGTGGCGGCGCCGCGGGTGGGCGCATTTCCGGCTGACCGGCGCGAGATGCTGGGCGTGCTCGCGAACCAGGTGGCCCTCTCGCTGCAGAACGGTCGCATGGTGGAGGCGCTGGAGGAGAGGGCCACCACCGACGGGTTGACCGGCCCTACGAACCATCGCACCTTCTTGAGGCGGGGTGAAGTCTATTTGGCCGTCATGTTTGCTATTGGGAAATCAACGCTTCCACTACCACCACCTGTTTCTACTAGAATCTTGGCCTCTAGCATGTTCCCCAGAGTCATGCCCGCGGCCTTCCAAGCGTCGAAGTGCTGGGTAATGGATATTACCCCACACTGGCGAGCCTTCTGCCGGATACTCCAGAACTGCAACCAACTCGAGGCGTTGCATCTTGAGCCACCGGTTCCATTTGTGGTGTTCGAAAATAGCTTGTAGTTCTCGCCATCAATAGAAACAGTTCCCTTGAGGGTGGAGTTATAAGCATTGAACGGCATCGTGCCGAATGAGTCATCGACTATGTAGTATTCAACACACGGGTTTGTCGACCACCCATAGATTCCTATATACGAGAAGCCGCCGGCGCTCCCCGTTTTCTTGAAGGCCACTTGTGCGGTAATCGTTCCGTACGCGGTGTATGCCTTGCTGTTGTTCCCCCATTCAAAACCGAGACGGCCCAGGTAGTCGCCAGAATTGTTCCAAGCNNTGCCGCCCTGACTATTCCCCGAGTGCGACGTGCCGCCGCTCGGCATTGCAGGGATAGACGTACAATCCATGCCTGGTGTGCCACCGTCCGTGGTGGCACCGCCGGCACCCGCGCCGCCCGCGCCGGTTTGGCCACCGGTGCTGGTCACTCCACCCCTGCTGCTCACTCCGCCGGTGCCAGTAGTACCGCCTCTTGCGGTGGAGCCGCCGGAGCCTGTGGTCCCACCAGAACTGGTGGTTCCGCCGGAGTTGGTGCTGCCGCCGGAGCTGGTGCTCCCGCCAGAGCTGGTGCTCCCGCCGGAGGCGGTCGTGCCGCCGGAACTGGTGGTGCCGCCGGAGTTGGTGGTTCCGCCGGAAGTGGTGAAGCCGCCGGAGCCGGTGGTTCCGCCGGAAGTGGTGAAGCCGCCGGAGCCAGTGGTTCCGCCGTTGCCGGTGGTTCGACCGGCGGTCGTGGTGCCGCCATTACCCGTGGCTCCGCCGGCATTTTTGCCACCAGCGCCTTCGGGAATGCCGGTCGCGCAGCCCGTTGCGAGGAGAAAAGCGAGCGCTGGCGCAAGAACAAATGTGAACGACGATGCTCTGCGGTCAACAGTCGACGATGTCATGAGCGCTCCTTTGAATACCAGGTCCACCTTTTCGGATGGGAAACCCGCCAAGACTACAGCGCCCCGCCGGCGGCATCGCGGAGCCACCACGCCAAGATGAAGGATACGCGGACCGTCATCCGGGAACAAGCCAATCTTGTGCGCTATTGCGGCAATCGTGCGGGGTTTCCAAGGGCCGCTGTTGGCAACGTCCCAAAAAAGAATGACGAAATTGGCCGACAGAGAGCCACGCGCCCAAACTGGAAATGCAGTTGTGGTGGTCTTCGTTCTTCCTGCGCCGTCGACGGTAGCGGCCATGTCGCGACCTAGGACATTCCAGACTTACATGTATGCAACAGTGGCTGTGTAGCGGGCGGGCGCCTTCCCGGGTGACCGGCGTGGAATGCTGGGCGTGATCGCAAACCAGGTGGCCATCTCGCTGCAGAACGGTCGCATGGTGGAGACGCTGGAAAAGAAGACCACCACCGACGGGCTGACCGGCCTCACGAACCATCGCACTTTCCAGGAACGCTTTTCCGCGATGTTGGGCCGGGCTGAATGCCACCAGATGTACGTGTCATTCCTTCTGCGCCCGGCAGAAGCGAAGCGGATGCCGGGCGCAATCTCCGCCCCCTGCATCCTGCGACGTGCGGAACACCTGGCGCCAACTGGAGGGCATTGAAAATCTTGCCCCGTGGTGCGACGATTTGGCCATGCAAAAAGATTCAGCGCCTAGCTTCGTCTATGTTCGCGTCGTTGCTCCTGGCCGGTTGCGGTTCCGGCGGCTCTGCCGGCTCGGCCAAAGCGGACTCAAGGTGTGTGACAGGAGATCTGCGATGCGAGTGCTTCGGGAACAACACGTGCAACACGGGCCTCGTCTGTTTGTCGCAGATTTGTGTCAACCCAGACGACATACCTGGAGCGGGGGGCGCGACCGGCAGCGGCGGCGCTGGAGGCTCCAGTTCCAGCAGCGCCTGCGAGACCGGCAATTTGCGCTGTTCTTGTTATGGCAACCGCACATGCAACAACAACCTGGTCTGCGCGTCGGACATCTGTGTTGACCTGCCAGGCACGGGTGGCATCATCGCCGGTAGTGGCGGCGTGATAGCCTGCCTGCAAACCACGGGGTGCGCGCTGCAGGAACCCCCGTGGGGAAATCCGTCGCCCTCCATGGGGCCGACTGGGAACAACTACGTCATGATCCAGACCAGCACGATGAGCTACGACGACTGGGGTCTCGGATACATCTACCCGCCGCCCTGGGATCCGACGCGCATCCATTCGGTCCAGTGGAAGCTCCCAGCTCAGTCCTTGTCCGTGCCGTACAACTTCTGCGTGCAGAAGGTCGGCATCATCCACAACTGACGGTTGCAGACTGCGCCGCACCGGCGTTGACAGCGCTGATGGCGCCGCTGATCCGCCCAGGCCATCCCCTCTACCCAGCGGTCGTCTAGAAGTTCTTCGTCATCCACGACCACACGTCTGCCGGGACCCAGGTACACTTGCACGTGTCTGAGCGGGTCTTGGGAGGTGTCGCGCACGAATTGTATATATCCGAGGTCCCATCTGCGATGGCGTTGCCGTGACCTGACTGGTGCACGCACCAGCGAAGGGGATGCCCGGCCGAGCATCCCCTCCACCCAACGGCGCGAAGACCCCGAAAAGACTACCGCCTTCCTCGGACGGAGTTGTTGCGGCTCACGGGGTACGAACGCGAAACATCAATTAGCCGTGATGTTCGGCGTGTATTTGTTCACGGTCGGGTCGTTCAACCACGTCCAGATGTCATCCGGGGTCCAGGTACAGGGGCACCCGGTCGAGCAGTTTCCGTTAGGTTTTTGCGACGTGACATTCGCGCACTCATCGTAGACGCTTGAAGACCCATCCGTGACGGCGTTGCCGTGCCCTGACTGGTGCACGCACCAACGAATGGGGTGCCCGGCCGAGCACCCGGTGTAGTTCGCACAGACATGTCCCCCGGGGTTTATGTACTGGCCTGGGTTAGGCGGCCTTGGAGGCTCCTGCTTGGGAGATGTCGTCCCCGTCGTCGATGCCGTTACGTTCCCGCTTTCTGAGGTCCATCCCGTGCATCCATTGTTCGTAATGAACTGGTCGCGAATCGGCGTCGCCATGCTGACGGGACATGTGGTGTCCGTAAGGCCGACCGTTTGCCAGAGTGCGATGGGGTCTTTGCCACCGTTGCCACATCCGCTGAGGTTGGCTCCTTCGAAGATGATGGCCGCCCGGAAAGCGTATCCTGCAGTGTTATTCTTCGCATTCGCGCGGGCACACCCCAGCTCATAGCTCATTCCACCGCCCCAGCTGAAGCCGCTGGTGATGAGGTTCGACATGTCGATACAGTAATTGTCGGAGATCAGCTTGACCATGTCGTCGGTGAACTTCAGGTCTGAGTCATTGCTGTTGCTCCAGCCGGAGCCGATCGAATCCGGCGCCACGAAGAACATTCCGTTCTTCGACTTTCTCTGGATTCCGTAATAGGCGGTGAAGTACCCATTGTCTCCTCCGGTGTCTTGCGCTTTGGAGTCGCCGCCGTTCCAGTGGAAGGCGAAGAACAACCCATAGGGATGGTTGCTGTCATAGTTGTCGGGAAGCCGCATAGCGAAGCCGCGTTGCTGGCCGCCGCTTGTAATGTTTACGTAGCCGCCTTTGCCGGTGCCGTTGCTCGGCCCGCCCGCCGTGGCAGTGGCACTTTCGCCCGGGACGGTTCCGAAGGTCAGCGTCGAGGTCTTACCGCACCCCGAGCTTGGCACCGCCGTGCCGGATCCCGTGCTGCCGGCCGCGCCCGTTGCCCCACCCGAACCGGTCGCCCCGCCCGAGCCAGTGGCGCCGCCGCTCGCAGAGCCGCCACTGCCAGCGCCTCCGCTGCCCGTCCTGCCACCCGAGCCGGTTGCGCCGCCGAGTCCGGTGCTGCCGCCCGCGGCGGTTGCGCCGCCGGAACCGGTCGCGCCACCCATGCTCGTTGCCCCACCCGAAGTGGTCGTGCCGCCGCGTGCGGCGCTACTGCCGGAAACCGTTGCGCCGCCGGAACTGGTCGTACCGCCCTTCTCAGTGGTGCCGCCACTGGCTGGCGCGCCTCCCGCGCTGGTCGTGCCGCCGCTGGCACTCGTACCACCGCTGTTTGGCGCTCCACCTGAGCCAACGGCCCCTCCGGTGCCCCCGCCACTGCCGCCAGATACCTTGCCGCCGCTGCTTGTGTTTCCACCCTTCGCTGTCGGTCCTCCCACGTCATTGGTGCATCCAGCGAGCACCAGAAGACAAACAAAACTTGCTGAAAATACTCGGCTTCTCATCGAATGACCTCCTGGCAGTTGGGGAGCGAGAGGGCGGTTTTCGCGCAGGCCAGCTCACACGCGGCGTATCGACGGAAGCGCAGCACCTGCCCGGCGAAACTACGAAAACTGTGGCTCACTTGTCAGGTATTGTCGGGTCGGCGAAATATTGTTACGCCGTTTTCCAAGCTGACCGCGGAACCGGTCCATTGCAGACGCGTTGTCCTAGTTGGCAGCCCCAGCCAACCCTGGTCTGCGCACCCAGTTCACCGCAAGAACTCGATACGGACCAGAAAGTCGAGGAGATTTTCCCCGTGCTCGCGTCGCGGGGGATTAGAAGGGAGGCAGGCTACAAGGGCTGCGGCCCTCCTGGAGCCGATTTCGCAAAAGGGCGGGTTCTCAGCTGCGTCGAGCGCGGCCGCGATCGCACGACAAGTGAGACGAATTCAGACACCTTGCGAATCGGCGCGGCGCTATCGGTGCTATCTAGTGCGGCGTGGCCAGCCACTCGACTTGGGCGTCGCCTAGTCGCCCGCGCACCTCGGTGACGAAGCGATCGGCGGTGGCCAGACTGCCCAGCCGCGGCACGACCAGAACACTTTCCGCCGGCAGCTTCAACCAGGGCAGCTCGTTGCTCGCCGAGGTGGCGGCAGCGAGCTTCTTCAACACCTCGGCGAAAGGCAGGTCGGGCTGCCTGCGAACCAGCATGGCGGCCAGACCCGTCACATCGCGCAGCGAGGGGCTTTTGCGCAGTTGGTGCAGATCGGCCGAGGTCAGCACCAGCGCGACTTGGGACGCCGCTGGCTCGGCGCGCAGGCGGTCTGCGACTCGCGCTGCTTCGGCAAGAGAAGGCGCGCGCAGCAAGACTGCGTAGCCCAGCGGCCAAGCCAGGAAGTGCGCTCGCTTGCCAAGCTCGTCAGTCGGCTGGGCGCCCAGCACGGGCACGCAACGGGCGCCACGGGCGCAACGCACGACCGGTCGTAGGACCAGATCGCCCTCGGACGACTGCCAGCGGCCAGCGGCCAGTGCCGCCGCCGCGGTGAAGATCGGCGTGGTATCGGACAGCAGCTTCTGCACCGACGCGCGTTCGTCGCTGTCGTCGAGCGCGACGTAGAACGGGTTGCGTCGCTTGGCCAACGTGGCCGACAACGAACGCAGTGCCGCGGCCAGCGCCTGCCGCCGTGGCTCCGACAGGCTGTTCATGACCAGGGTGGCGCCTGCGGGTGGCGCCCGGCGGATCGGCGGGGAGGTTGCTTCCAGGACCTGGAGCCAAAGCGGCGCTTCGACGGGGCGTGGCCGATTCCCAGCCCGCGCGGGCACGGACCAGAGGCTGAAAAACAGCACGGCCAGGCAGATCCGAGTAGCGGCCATCTGGCTAGCGCCGGCGCGCGCTCAGCTCCCAGCCGGTGGTCGTCAAGCCGCTGGCCACGCAACCGCTGCCCACGGTGAGCTGCAACGAGCCGCCCAGGCTGTTCTCGGTCTTGCACGATATGTTCACCGTGGCGCCTTCCACCTTCATCGTGCAGGTCCCGGAGCTGGAGCTGGCGCGGGCCTGCCACTGGCCACCGAGGAAGCCGAACTGCGAGGCCAGTTGGCTGGCTCGGGTGACGGTGTAGGTGGTGCCGAGTATGGGCTCCGGGATCGGGAGCGGCCAGGTGCCGCCGACGATGGCGCCCGTCGGGTTGCCCTGGAACAGGATGGTCGAGGTCGTATCGATGGCAGCCGAACAGCGCACCCGGTTCGCGGAAAAGACCCACTGGCCACCGAGCGCGAGCGGAATGCTGCCCGCATCCAGGGTCGCAGGTGTGTTCTGTACCTGGATGGGCACCACGGGATCGTCAGTCCGGGTCCAGGTCAGGGTCTTGCTGCCCGAGGCCGAGTAGGCCAGCTGCGTGGTCGAGGGGAAGTCCCGGCCCGCACCAGCTCCCACAGCACGGGAAGTCCTTGCTGCCACATGCCTCGCAGTCGCTGTCGCTCGTCGAATAGGGCGCGGTGCACATGCCGATGAAGCAGTCTTGCTGTCCGGGAGCGCCGCAAACGTCGGTGCCGTTGATGCAGTAGCCGCCGGCGCAGGTTCCATTGAAGGTGCTGCAGCTACCGCCCGGGGCGACGCATTTCCCGTTCACGCAACAGCCCAGGCCAAGGCAGGCGTTGCCTTCGCAGCAAGGTTGATCCGGCCCGCCACAGATGGTGCAGGACTTGGACGCGCCCGAACCGGAGCAAACAGTCGTCGAGCTGGTGCAGAACGGGCTCGTGCTGGTCCCGCAGCACGCCTGGCCAGGGGCGCCGCAATTTCCACAGGCACCGGGCTCGGTCTGCGAACAGGTGCCAGGCAGACCTCCGCCGCAGCTCGCTCCCGCAGCAACGCACTTTCCGGCGACGCAACATGAGTCTCCGCCGCACGTGCGTCCCTCGCAACACGCCGCACCTGGCGCCCCACAGTCATTGAAGGTCCCATCCACGCATACTTTCCCAGGCGTTGCGCCGCTGCTCCCGTTCGGGGTCCGCGGAGCAGCGCTTTCCGGCGCAGCAGGTTTGGCCCATGCCTCCGCAGTCCGAGCAGGCATTTGCCTTGGCGCAGACCTTGGAAAGACCACAGCTCGCACCTATCGACTTGCATGTCTTGCCTGACTCGGCTCCGGAGCAACAGCCGGTGCTGCATGTGTCGCCGGCGCAGCAAGCCTGTCCGTCGCCGCCGCATCCACCACACTGCTGCGAGGCCAAGCACAGATCCCCCTTGGCGCAGTTGTTGCCCACGGCGACACATCTTTTGGCCGTCGGGTCACAGCAACCGCTGCTGCAGGTGTTGCCGCTGCAACAAGACTGGCCAGCGTCCCCGCAGGCCTGACACAGTCCTGACGAGCACGTGGTACTGGGATCCGCACAGGTCACGCCTCCGCAGCATGGCTGGCCCGGCCCGCCGCATACCTGGCAGAGCGAGCCATTGCAGGTTAGGCGACTGTCGGTGCAATCGTAGGCCCCGCAGCACATCTGGCCAGCGGCACCAAACGCGACGCAGTTTCCGCCACTGCAGGTGGTGCCACTGGCGGTACAATCATTGGTCGGGCAGCAGGGCTGGGACTTGCCGCCACACGTGCCGCAACTGCCGGCCTGACAAGTCCCGCCGTTCGTAGAACAGGCGGATTGCTCTCCGATGCAGGTTCCCTGTACGCAGCAGCCGTTGGCGCTGCACGTCCGTCCGGCGCAACACGGTTGCCCGGCCTCCCCACATGCCGTGCTCAACGTGGACCTGTGGGGTCAAATCGCGGACGCGCTGGGTAGCCACCACGGGCGACAGCTGCTTCAGTGCCCCTGCTGGCGGAAACGATTCCGGGCGATCGGGCTTGAATCTCGTCCACCCATGTGGGAGAACGCTGCGTTAGTAACGTAGCCTGACCTCGCAGTCTACGTCGGTCGATTTCAGCCGAAGGAGAGGGATCATGTCGTCAAGAATTGCCTCCCTGAGCTCTCAGTCGTGTCACCGTCACCTGGGCTGGCTGCGCCTGACCCTCGGCGGATTGGCCCTTTGCTTCGCACTCGGCCTCGGTTGCAGTGGTTCCGGGGGAGGCGGCGGGGGTACCGGGGGCTCCCAGCAAAGCGGTTCGGGAGGACTGACGACCTCGGGCGGCGCGACGGCGAGCGGGGGAGCCACGAGCGCCGGCGGAACCGTCGGCTCAGGAGGCTCGGTCGCAACCGGCGGCAGGATCGGAAGCGGTGGCATTGTGTCGACGGGAGGAAACGCCGACACCGGTGGAACGAAGGCAGCCGGCGGGTCGACCTCAGGTTCGGGAGGCTCGGTCGCAACCGGCGGCAGCACCGGAAGCGGCGGCAGCACCGGAAGCGGCGGCAGCACCGGAAGCGGCGGCATTGTATCGACGGGTGGGGCTGGCGATACCGGTGGCACGAAGGGCACCGGCGGTACGACCTCGACAGCTGGTTCGACAGCCAGCGGCGGCCGTTCCGGCAGCGGTGGGAACGCGGCCGGCGCGTCGGGGACCGGCGGCAGCGGCGCCGGCGGCAGCAGTGGTAGCGGCGATGGTGGCACCGCGAACGCAGTGCCTAGTGCCGGGTGCAATAAGACCCCCACGCTGAAGAACAGCCCCTCGACGGCCAATCAAAACACGCTCACGGTTTCCGGCGCGAGCCGGCAATTCGTGGTTCGGTGGCCCACCAACTACGACAACACCCACCCGTACCGGCTCATCCTCGACTTTCACGGGGCCACCGGCAGCGATACCGAAGAGGCTCCTGGGTACTTCGGGCTTTTTGCTCTCTCGAACAACACCACCATCTTCGCCGCGGGCTCCGCAGTCGGCGGAATCTGGGACGCCACGGCGGACTTGACCTTCGTGGATGCGCTCCTCAAGGCGGTCGAGGACGATCTGTGCATCGACACCTCGCGGGTCGAGTTGGAGGGGTTCAGCCAGGGCGGGGCCATGGTGGCGACGCTTGCTTGCTCGCGCCCGGGGGTCTTCCGCGCCGCGGTTGGCCACTCCCGCGGGGGCTTGACCGCTCCCTCGACATGCCAGCCGATCCCTTACCTCGGCTCGCTCGGCTTATCGGATGTGTCCGGGAATTCACAAGCAACCCAGACCGATCCGTTCGCCAAGTGGAACGGGTGCAAGGTCACGACGATGCCCCTGGCGGCTACTGGAAGCCACGTCTGTACGAGCTACACGGGATGCCCAGCGGATTATCCGGTTATCTTTTGTTCCTTCGACGGCCCCCATACCGCGTCGCCCACCGATTCGGGGAAGAGCACGTCGTGGATGCCTGCAGAAGTGTGGCCCTTCTTGAGCCAGTTCTAGGTGTCAGCAATCGGGTGTGGTAATAGCGCGTTCAATTGGCAGGCCCGGTTCCCGACGCCCGCCCGTCGACGATCCGTTCGCCAAGTGGAACGGGTGGTGCCACCAGCAGAAGAACGCTGCTAGAGCTACTACGGCAAGAAGCCCTTGATGGCGCCATACCAAAGGTTCGCCATATCCGCGTATCCTTGATCGGTCGGATGTACGTTGCCGCTGCCCCGGATGTCGGACGTCGGCAGCGTGCTCATGTCGACCAGAACCACGTTCTGGTTCTTGTTGGCGTGCGCAGTAACAATACCAGGGATCTTCGCGATGTAACTATTGTAGTTCGCGTTGGTATAGCCGAGCGGTACTATTTTCGCGACCACGATAAGGGCATTGGGCACCGCCGCGACCAGATCGGTCACCAAGGTGTCAAGCTGATTTGCGGTGGTCGTCGGATCGGCGTTGCTGGTCATGTCGTTGGTCCCGATGTGCAACAGCACGATGTGGGGCGTCGTGGTGAAGGCCTTGCTGGGCGGGACGTAGCCCGTGATGCCAGTGACGGTAATTCCGTCGTGACCCTCGTGA
>PMJO01000278.1 GCA_003158455.1 Myxococcales bacterium
CAGCGACGCATTCGTGAAGACGAGCGTCACCGATGACACGCTGACCTACGAAGTTTCGGTCGCGAATACGGGGACCACGAGCCAGGACGTGACACTGTCCGGCGCCCTCAGCTCCTGGAACTGCGATACCTTCGCGTACCCGTCGATTCCCGACACGACGGTCACAGCCGCACCCGGCACCACCACGAAGAAGACCATCGGCCCGATCAAGTGGGGGCTCGGCACGACCTCGTATTGGTGGCCAAACGTTCCGTACCAGCCCGACTACAAGGCCCGTCTGCACAACTTGACCGTTCAGGTGAAAAGCGGCGGCAAGGTGACCCAGAGCAAGGTCGTCCGTTTCGGCTTCCGCCAAAGCGAAAGGAAGCGAGCCGATGCTCAGCACATCTACTACTACTTGAACGGCATTCGCGTGAACTACCGGGGCGACAATCTACAAGGCGCGAACTACGACAGCATCGACAACAACGGCAAGAGCGATGCCTATGACATGCTTCCAGGATTCATGCCGCCCACCGCGCAAAACCCGGGTTGGCCGCAGGCCGTGCGGAACTACCAAAAACTGAACTACAACTTCATTCGCATCCATCAAGAGCTCGCCGCACCCTACATGCTCGACACGGCGGACGAGCTCGGCCTCATGCTCATGGGCGAAACCGCCATTCGGGGTAGCAACAACACCCAAGACTTCGTTACGGGACACGACAACATGGTCGGCCACGCCCAGGCGATGGTGCTTCGCGATCGCAACCACCCTGCGATCGTTCGCTGGAGCCAAAGCAACGAGGCGGGCAGTGCCAGCACGGATTCGGCTCAATTCGAGACCGACCTCTTCAATGCCATCACCAAACTGGACGGTACGCGGCCAATCAGCACGGATCCCTTCGGAACCGGCACGAACTATGGATTGCCAAGCCCGGACTTCGCAGTCGTCGGCCACTATATCGGCGGCCTCGGCGTGTATACCGAAGACGTGAACGCCAACAACAACAATCCCTACGGCCAGGGCGAGTACATCTGGTCGAAGGACAGTTCTCGCCAAGGATTGACGTGGTTTGGAACGTCGGCGATGGCGATGCGAAGGCAGGATGCCTCGGACGTACGCCCCTACACGTTGCTTTCGGGCTGGTCCAGCTTCGTGCCGGGAACCATGCGAACCACGATGACCATCGAGCAAGGCGGAAATCCGGTGTTCGGCGAAGACAATTTGCCCGACCCGTGGTCGAGCCAGATCATCCGACGTGTCCAGCACGGCTTCAGTGCTGTGCTCGTCGCGGACAAGGACTACTGGGAGTCCAACAAGATGTCCAATGCCAACGGGGATTGGCCGGCNNCTCCTCATCTTCAACGACACCTTTTCGGGAACGTCGATCGACATCACCTGGGAGGTTCATGCGGACAGTGCGACCGGGACACTCGGCGCTACGGGAACACTGACCGTAGATGTGCCGTTCGCCACCATGGTGACCAAGNNACACTCTTCGAGGAGACCGACGAATCGTTCAACCTGCAGTAGGGAGACGGGGTCAGCGATCGTTGATCGCCCGCTCAGGAACGCACGCACGCAGGCCCGATCGAGCTTGGCAACGCTGCAAGTGCGTGGCGGAAGCGTAAGGGTGCGGTGAGGATCGCTTCTGGGGGTTGGTGCGGGCTTTCCGGGACAGCCGCTTTTTGGCCCTGCGCCCGGTGGGACTGGCGGCCCTGGCCCTGTTCCTGGTGGCGGCATGCTGGTTCGGTTGGGCGGGTGGTTGGTGCTATGGACCGCGTCTGCTGGTGGAGGGGGTGACCTTGCTGGCTTTCTTGGCCATCCCGGTGGCCGAGGATATTCGGCGTCGGCGCACCCTGGCGGTGGCGTTCGGCGTCTGTTTCACCTGGGCCGTGGCGGTGCAATTCGTGGGCGCCTTCGCCTACGACGTCGTGGGCTGGAACGACCGTAGCTTTTTCGTGGTCAAGCGTCCGGGAGAGGAAAAACCACTCTTCTTCACCGACCCAGACGAGGCCCGGCGCGAGGCGTGGGCGCGGGGCGGCTCGGTCGAGCAGCAGAAGATCGACGTCACCTCGGAACTGGGAGAATCTCGTCTGTGGTCTCTCCGTGACAGCCAGATTCTCTACTACGTCGAGCACTTTTCCGAAGCGCGCAAGCTAAAGCAGATCGCAATTCAACAGTTCTTGCGCGATCGGGGCTGACGGCGGCGGGACCGGCCCCGTCTACTCTTTCTGGCGCAGCGACTTGCCCGGCAAGACCGGGGCGATCTTGCTGATGTCCACGCCCATGGCTTGCAGCACGGTGGGTACTACGTCTTTTTGCTCTCCGGCCGAAATCAACAGGGGATCGTTGCTGGCCAGAAAAATGTGGGTGGCGTTGTTGTGGTGAGTGGTTCCAACATCGAAGCCGTGATCGGCGGTGAGGTAGATGGCGGTGTGATCGTAGAACCCATCGGTCTTGAGCTCTACCACTATGCGGCCCAGCCACGCGTCGAGGGAAACCAGGGCGTCGTTGTATTCCCGGGAAGCCTCGCCGTACTTGTGGCCGGCGACGTCCGCATCGCCGAAATGGACGAAGAGGAAGAAGCGACCCTTGGGGCCGAACTTGTCGATGAGGGCAAGTACCTTCTGCCCCACCTTGCTCGCGTCGCGGGGCCGGTCGCCGTCCCACGCGGTGAGGCTGCCCTTGACCAGGTAGAAGGGCTGACCCGAGACATTCTGCTCGCCCGCCAGTCGGATCTTCTCCGCCCTGCGCGCCTGCCGCCCGTCCTCATCGCTCGGCTCGTCGGAAAGCGGGCTCGGCGTTTCTGCCTCGGCGGAAATTCTGGGAGCGCCGGGGCCGAGGCCCATGGCCTTGCCGGTCACCATGATGGTGGCGATGCCTTTCTTGCCGAAAGATTCCTGCAATCGCTCGAAGATCGAATAGCCGCGCGGGATGGGCTGGAAACGGGTGTTGGAAGACACGCCGGTGAGGTTGGAATCGTAGCCGGTCAGCATCTGTGCGTGGCCGGCCTTGGTATCGGTGGTGTGGCCGGAGACGTCGATGTCCACCATCCGCCCTTCTTGGGTAAGTTGCGCCAGGTTGGGCATCTGGTTGCGCTTGAGGCAGTCGTTGACGTGCTCGCGCAAGGCCCCATCCCACGAGATGAGAATGGCGCTGCGTTGCCGGGGCGGTGTCGCCGGCTTGAACGCGGTTGCGCTGGCGAGCACCAGAATGGCGAAAAGCAAACGGGAACGGCCGAACATCGTGGCAGTTCTAGCACCGAAACTCGCCCGCTTGCGCTGGCGTCGAGTAAAGCGCTATCGTCTATCTATGACAACGATGCGAGTCGCGTGGGGAGCTGGCCGGCTTTGCCGGCCACGGACCATCGCGGGAAGGCATGGAAACCCTTCCAGGGTTTCCATATTAAGAACATGGATGCTTGCGACGGCGCTGTCGGTCGTCTTTCCGCTCAACTCCGCCCGGGCGCTGGACTGGGGCGGCCTGGCCAAGAAGGGCGCGGGCGCCGCGGCCACTGGGGCGCGCGACAAGGCAGCCAAGGAAGTGAACGCCAGGCTGCTCGCCGAGGCCCGCAAGAACCAGTGCAGCTTCAAGACCGATAGCGACGAGTTGGCGGCCGGCTGTGACAAGAAACTGAAGAACCTGGCCAACTCGCTGGTCGAGGCGAAGAAGCGGCTGAGCGTGGCGGGCGTGACCAGCTTCAAGTTCGAGGTTTCCGGCCACACCGATTCGAGCGGCAAACCCGAGCACAACAAGGAGCTGTCAGGCAAGCGCGCCGCCGTGATCGAGCGCGAACTGGTGGCGCGTGGCATCCCCAAGAGCGAGATCGTGGCCATCGGCATGGGCTCCGATCGTCCGCTGGTCACGCCCGACAACACGCCCGCCAAGAAGGCGAAGAATCGCCGTTACGAGATCCAGGTGCGTTTCTGACCAGAGGAAGCTAGCTATTTCACACAGAGAGCACAGAGGCCGCAGAGCCGGACCGGAAAGGGAAGGGTTGGTTCTCGCGCAGTCCAGACTCCTTCTTTCCATCCGCTCTCTGCGTTCTCTGTGCTTTCTGTGGTGAAGTAGCTAGCCAGCCACGCATTGGATCGCCCTGCGCAAGATCCTGGCTGGTCCGGGATTTCCAGACCTTGTATCTGTGGACCCACGATGCGAGAATATAGACATGTGTGTGGTCTCGTACGTCTTCTGCGAGTGCACGCTGGTACTGGGCGTGCTGGTTGCTGGGATGGCTTGCTCGCGGACGGGTCTTTTGACCTACGGACCAGACGGCGCTCAGGCGCGGGACGCGGCGGTCGACCTTGTCCAGAACCCCGCGCCGGATGTCCGCAGTGTCGACCAGCCTGCCGCGCCGATTGGCCCCGGACTGTGCGGCAACGGCAAACTTGACCCCGGCGAGGAATGTGACGACGGCAACACCCTGAACAGCGATGGCTGTTCGAGCAAGTGCGTGGTCGAGTGCGATTTCATTTGTCAGTGCCATCCCTATGATCCGCCGTGCGTGACGCCCAGCGTGTGCGGAAACGGGATTCTGACGCCCGATGAGGAGTGTGACGACGGCAACGTTACCAGCGGCGACGGCTGCTCGAGTTCTTGCCAGGTTGAGCCAGGTTGGCGCTGTCGGGCGCCGGGGAGGCTCTGCCTTCCCATCTGCGGCGACGGGATGATGGTCGGGTGGGAAACCTGCGACGATGGGAATACCGTGGACGGTGATGGGTGCGCCAGCAACTGTCTGGTCGATCCCTGCTGGGACTGCTCCGGTGTTTCTTGCGTTCACGTGTCGTGTGGAGACGGCGGACAGGATGCCGGCAAGGTCGGCATCTGTGGCGACGGCCTCCTGTCGCCGGGTGAGGAATGTGACGACGGCGTCCAGAACAGCGATCAGGGGTACGGAGGGTGCACGACTCGATGCAAGTTCGGGCCCTACTGTGGGGACGGCCAGGTCAATGGCCCCGAGGAGTGCGACCTGGGCAACGACAATGGCAGGGTTTCCGGGAAGGGTGGGTGTAGCTACGGATGCACGAAGCCTCCCTACTGTGGCGATGGCAAGATCGACCCGGGCGAACAGTGCGACCTGGGTGACCTGAACGGAGTGCGACTCGACCAAAATATGCATCCTTCGGACACGGGCATGGTCTATTGCAGGGAAGACTGCACCATAGACATATTTCTTCCATGATTGAGACGTCGACGTGCTCGGGCTGAGCCGTCTCCTGGCACCGCATCTCATACTCCGTCATTGAACGCCGTCAGGGTTCGGCGGAAGGTCCAGTCGATTTGCTTTTGATTGACGGGCGCAGTGGGAACGCGGCTCTGGAAAAGCTCAAGCGCCTTTCTGCAGCCTCGATCCTGCGCCACTAGCTCGCGCAACACACAGAGCGCATCGGCCTGGCCTCGGATCATGTTAATGATCTTGGAAGAGGCGCCAGGCATGGGGACGGCCGGATTGAAGTAGGTAGCATTCGCGAGCCTGAGCGCGCCGTCATGATCCCGTTTCTGCAGAAGTACCAGAATTTCCGCCAGGATGAGATGGTCGGTCATCGGGTAGATTGATCGCAGACCCTCGATCTTCCGCAGCTTCTCGTCTGCGGTCTGGTGGAGCTCGCTGGCGATGCACAGCCCCTCGTAAAGCGGAGCCTCCGACCGGAAGGTGTTGTCGGCCGCGGTGCTCGCGGTCGAAGCGATCCGGTGGGCCGTCTCCAAGAAGCCGGAGAGCAGCGCGCAGCCCCCGCGTTCGAATGCCTTGTCAATGGCCATCGATAGGCACTTGGGCGCTTCCTCTTCATGCACACAGCTGGTGAAAAGCGCGAGACCATCCTTCCACTTGGGAACCAGCCGCCAGTCCAGAATGAAGTAGACGAGCGCGACCGCGGTGAAAACTGCAAGCGCGGGCCAGCGCCATGGCGCCATCGGCGCGGCCGGAGCAGGAGGAGACGCACTGGAAACGGCATCCGGCGCCAGCAACAGGACCAAAGTGGCCAGCAGCAAGAAGGGCAGGCAGCCGTGCAGGTAGCGATCCGACCAGGCGAATTCGGAGTATCCCAAGAAGACCCTCGCATTGGGAAGGTAAAGGGCCGAAGCCAAGAGGAAGAAGCGCACAAACCAGTGGCGACGGTCGGCGGAGATCGTCCGGAAACGGTAGTAGGCGAGACCGGAAACGGCGAAAAGCAGAGCCAGCCCGATCCAAGCGAAGGGGTGGCCCAGGCGGTAGTAGGGCTCGATCTGGAATGGGAACAGCATATTGAACAGGGCGCGGCCGCTCGACTGCAGCGCAAAGAAGATCGGCCGGACCTCGGCGCCGGCCCTGGTCCGGTAGTCCGAGGCAATGGCCGTGATCAAGTAGTAGGCCAATCCAGCCAAGGCGATTGCCCCTGCCCAAAGTGGGATGCCACGGTCCTTGCGCCTGCGCAGTTCCGCGTGGAAGAGAAAGAGCAACCAAAAGATCCACAGCGCAGCCGAGGGGAAGCAGAGCCAGGCCGCCAGGTAGTACCCAAAGTAGACCAGCCAATCGCGCAGGGTGGGGGTTGCTCCACTGGCCTTCTGCGCAAGTGCTTTCCAGGTTCCAAAACCCAGGATGAGCGCAACCAACAGGTGCTTGCGGTTGGAGAGCCATTCCACCATGTGGACATTGATGGGATGAAGGGCGATGAGCGCCAGGCAACCGACCAAAAGAAACGGCCGCGAGCGGTAGTAGATGCGAAAGATGCGGAAGAGCACGAACAGTGTCGCCGCGTAGATGGCGAAGTTGGTGAGCCAGAAGGTTTGGAACCCCAGCAGACGACTCAACTTGAAATCTGCGACGAAGGTGAGGTCGCGCAGCGGAAAGGCATAGTGGTCCGGCTGCAACATCCAGTCGTTGATGTAGGCCGACACGCCCATCCCTGCGATGGGCGCGATGAATTCGGTGTCGTCGAAGTCGAGCAGCGGTCGGGTGAAGTTGGACAGGTCGTGAAAATGCAGCAGCAGCAGGGCCACAAACAGGAGCGCGAGGATGATGGGAATGCGTTTCAGTATCATGGTTGGTGCTGAATGCCGTGCGCCCCGAGGGTAACCCTGCACGGACGCAAAGTCGAAGGGGCAGAGTGGCAGCCCCTGCACGGGTTCACTTGGCCCCGCCGCCCTGTGACTTGCCCAATGCTGAGGCAGGAATTACAATACTCGCATGGGCTAGAGGAGGGCATCATGCAGCGACGAGACAGGTTTTGCTCTGCACTGATCTTCGCGGCCTGCATGCAGGCCGGCTGTGGCGCCAACCACGAGGCTGGCGCGGGCGACGTAGTCGATGGGCAAGGTTCGGAGGTGGCGGTCAGCGTGGTCAGCGGCGCCCTGAACAACACCGGCGGCTCGGCCCTGGGCTGGAACGGCCCGCGCGGGCGCGCAAGGCGGTCCAGTTTCGACCGCGCACTTGAGCTGTTGAATCCGGTGGGCATGGCCTGGGCGGCGACCTGGACCTGTACCGGCGGAAGCTTGAGCCCGGCCTTTGCCGGTCCAGCCCGCAATCCGTACACATATACGCCGGTGAGCTGCAGCGTGACCTGGAAGAACGGAAGGACCGCCTCGGCGATTTGGGACGGGAGCTTCACCCTGGTCTACGGCCGGAGTTGCGACGCCCTTCACCCGTTCATCGGGCACCAGGCGGCGGACTGCTCGCTTGTGCGAACCACTGGGGCTGCCGGCAACACCCGCACCCTCACTGGCCCAAATGGCGATTCGTATTCCATTACCCACGACACGAACGGGGCCGACACCGGCTACGATGCAACGGTTGCGCCTGCACCTAGCGACGACGGCGTGATCGCGACCTGTGGTGCCGGCGGCTGCGATACCGGTGGCACCCTGGTAATCAACGGTAGTCATTTGACCGGCACGGTGACCAGTGCCGCGGGCCGGAGCGCGATCCTATGGGATCACACGGTCACCGGAAGCGTCGATGTGGCTGGCCCGCCTGGCGGGCGCGTGGTCAATGGAACGGTGACGGTCCAGCACAACATCGCCCAGCGCACCAGCAGCACCGCGTTTGCCGGCGTCACTTATGGCGACGGCAGCTGCTGCTTCCCCACTGCGGGCAGCGTGACCACGACCAAGTTGAACGGCCCGCGCGCAGGCAAGTCTGAAACCCTCAGCTTTGGCAGCGCGTGCGGCGAGGCGACTCTGACCACGTTCGGCGGCAGCAGCGTGGCGTTGACGCTTGAGCATTGCATCTGAGTGCTGGAACCAATGGTAGCCGCAGGATCAGGTGGCCGCCGCCACGTGGCCCTTGGCCTTGGCCTCGAGCGGCGTCTCCTCGCCTTCGTGCATGACGGTGGCATGGCCCAGCATGCGTTCCGCGATCGCATCGATGATGTCGTAGGCGACCGGTATCACCACCAGGGTAAGCATAGTGGAGGTGATGAGGCCGCCGATGACCGCGATGGCCATGGGCGCGCGCATCTCGCCGCCCTCCGAAAGTCCCGCTGCCACCGGCATCATGCCGAAGATCATCGCCCCGGTGGTCATCAGAATCGGTCGCAAGCGCACCGGGCCGGCCGCCAGCAGCGCCTCGCGCCGGTTCTTGCCCTGTCGTCGCAGGGTATTGGTGTAGTCCACCAACAAGATTGCGTTCTTGGTCACCAGACCCATGAGCAAGATGATACCGATCATGGTCATGATGTTGATGGGTTGGTGGGCGAGCGCGATGGCACCCAGAGCGCCCACCATGGACAGGGGCAGCGACAGCATGATGGTAAACGGGTGCAGGAAACTCTCGAATTGCGCGGCCAGCACCAGGTACACAATAATAACGGCCAGAATCAGAGCGCCAAACAGGTAGCCGAATGATTCACGCATGATGTCGCCCATACCCGCCCAGTCGGTGGTCATTGTCGCAGGCACTTTGGACTTCGCCGCAGCCTCTGTCTCAGTCACCGCCTGGCCCAATGCCTTGCCATTCAGATTGGCGTACACTGTGATCTGGCGCTGACGGTTTTGCCGATCGATCTTGGCCGGGCCGACGCCGTCGTTGATCGACACCAGGTTCGACATGCTGACTAGCTGGCCCGTGGTCGAGCGGATCTTGAAAGCGAGCAGATCGGCCGCCTTCTGGCGGAAGGCCTCGTCCAGTTTCAAACGCACATCCCAGCGCTGGCCATCGGCCGTGATTTCGGTGACCTTGTCGTTNNGGCTGCGACTTCATCCAGGCCATCAGCTCGTCGGTGGTCTTGCTGATCTCGGCGTAGTCGCGGCCGCGCACGTTGAACTGCAAAATGGAACTGCGAAAGGCCGAGTTGCCGCCCCCGATCATTTGCAAGGGCTCGACCGCGAAATTGATGTCCTGGCGTGGCGTCCAGCCGGGAAACTCCTTGCGCACGTAATCCATGAGCTGAAGCTGGGTGAAGGCCCGCGCCTTCTTGGGCACCAGGTTCACCTGAATCTCTGATCGGTTGATCTCGGACTGTGAGGTGCCGCCAATCGTGACCAGCGTGTCCTTGACCCCCTTGATGGATCGGATCTTGGTGGCGATGGACTCACTGAAGGATTCGTTGACTGCCAGGGCCGAGCCGGTGGGCAACTCGATCTTGACCAGGAACATGCTGCGATCCTCAGTGGGCATGAACTCCTTGGGCACCACGAAAACCAAGAAGATGCTGGCGGCAAAGACGGCGACTGCGACCAGAATCGTGAGCGCGCGCTGCCTGAGCGCCGCGCCCAGCACGGCCCGGTAGGCGCCTTCGATGGCGTCGAGGAAGCGTTCGATGGCCCGGCCCACCGGCCCCTTGCCGGTATGCGTACGCAAGAAGCGCGACGACATCATGGGCGTCAAGGTGAAAGCCACGAACAACGACACCGTCACGGCGAACGCCACGGTCAAGCCGAATTGCACGAAGAAGCGGCCAATGATGCCTTTCATGGTGGCCACCGGCACGAACACCGCCAAGATGGATGCCGTGGTGGCCATGACCGCCAGGCCGATCTCGCCGGTGGCCTCGGCCGCGGCCCGCATGGGTGGCTTGCCCATCTCCAGGTGGCGGTGAATGTTCTCGATCACGACGATGGCGTCGTCGATCAAGATTCCGATGGACAGTGACAGCGCGAGCATCGTCATGAGGTTCAGGGTGAAGCCCATGGCCTGGATGAAGGCGAAGGTGGCGATGACCGAGACCGGCAGGGCCAGCGCGCTGATCAGGGTGGCACGCCAGTCGTGTAGGAAGAACATGATAATGAGAATCGCCAGCACCGCGCCATAGACCAGGTCGAACTTCACGTCGTTGATCATGTTCTCGGTGAAGACCGCGCTGTTGTTGGGGATGGCGATGGTGACGTCTTGGGGTAGGCGCGGGCGCAGCTTGTCCAGCGCCTGGCGTACCTTGTGCGAAACGTCGACCGTGTTGGCGCCAGACTGTTTGCGCACGAGAAGCGTGACCGACGACTTGCCATTGAGGGTGGCGTAGGAGCGGTGCTCCTCGGCTCCATCTTCCACCCGTGCCACATCGGCGATGCGCACCGGCGCACCTGCGGCGGCGGTGATGATGATGTTGCCCAGCTCAACGGCCGAGAACACCTGACCACGGGTCTTGATGGACAGCTCGTTCTTGCCCACGTCCAACCGGCCGCCTGGGATTTCCACGTTCTGCGCCACCATGGCTTGCGCCACGTCACCCACTGCCAGACCGTAGGATTCCAGTCGCTGCGGATCGATCCACACGTGGAATTCGCGCTCCTGGCCGCCGATTATGTCAACTCCGCCCACGCCATTCAGCGCCTGCAGTTGTTGCTTGACCACGTCCTTGGCCAGGGCGGTGAGATCACGCTTTTCCATCGGGCCGGCCAGAGCCAGCGCCATGATCGGGGCTGCGTTGATGTCCACCCGCTCGACGATAGGTGGTTCCAGATCCTTGGGCAGGTTCTTCAGTGCGCTCGAGACCTTGTCGCGCACGTCCTGCACCGCCTGGTCGGCTTTGCGTTCCAACTCGAACTGGACGAAGACTAGACCCACGTTTTCCATCGAGGTCGAGCGCATGACCTTGATGCCGTTCACCGTGCTGATGGCTTCTTCCAGCTTGTCCACCACGCGCGACTCGATGGTCTCGGGATCGGCGCCCGGGTACACCGCGGTGACCGTGACGATGGGAAACTCTACCTCGGGATACAGGTCGATGGGGATCCTGGGATAGGCCCAGACGCCGAACACCGCCAGCACGCCAACCATCACGGTGGCGAAGACCGGACGTTTTATTGAGACATCGGCGAGCTTCATTGGCTAGTCCTTGGGCGAACGCACGCGCTTCTTGATCTTGCCCGTGTCAGTTGTCGTGAGGGCAGCGGCGCCGCGCGGACGCAGAGTGACCTCGGCGTACAAGCCCGAGCGGAGGTTGTGGTTGGAATTGGGGATCTCCACGACGGCGGAGAAGGTGCGGGTGTGCGGGTCGGACGCGGAGACTACGCGGGTTAAGCGCAAATCCAGTTCCTGGCCGGTGGCCGGCAGGCGCACGTGCACGGGCGAGCCCACCGCGACCTGGGCCATGTCGGTGGATGGCACTTGAATGCGCAAGTCGATCGGATCGATCTCCTCGATGCTGACGAGGGGTGTGGCGGGCATGACCGAGGCGTATTCGCCCTCATTGACAAAGCGTTTGACGATGAGACCGTCAAACGGCGCGCGCACCACCGAGTCGTGCAGCGCTTTCTGCGCCATGGCCACCGCGGTATCGGCGGCAGCCAGGCCGGCCTTGGCGCCCTTGTAGCGTGCATCGATCATGTCGAATTGACTCTGGGGAACCGCCTTTTCCGCCAGCAGGGACTTGATGCGATCCCAATCCAGCTTGGCAGCGTCGAGCTGGACCTTGGCCCCGTCGCGCGCAGCGGTGGCCTGTTGGGCGCGCAGGACAAAGTCGCGGGTGTCCAGAGTGACCAGGGGTTGGTTCTGCTTGACGATATCGCCCTCGCGCACGTGCACGCGGGTGACCGCGCTCGACACCTTGGGCGTCAGGGTGCTCTTGCGGTGGGCCTCGGTCGTGCCCGACAGGAACGGGCTGGCCGCCCCGGCGGAAGCCGCAGGCGGGTCGGCCGCCACGGGCACGGGCGCAGGTGCTGGCGGCGTCGGGGCCGGCGCGGCGGCCGCAGCCGGGGTCGTCTTGGCCTGCGGCAGGCGGGCAACCTCGGCATCTCGCTGGCACGACAGGGTGGCAAGGACAAAGAACGGGACGAGGAGTGGGCGGGCGGTCATGATGGACCTCGGTTGCGGGGTTGACTGTGGCTGATTGAGAATTTCTTGAGTCATAGGGCACTGCCCTGGATTGGACTTTGCTGGCCAATAGCGCGGGCCAGATTGGATTGGGCGATGAGGCTGTCGTAGGTCGCGGCTTGCAACTGGCCGCGCGCAGTGGTGAGCTGGTTCTCGGCATCCAGCACGTCGAACGAGGTGTTGTCCCCGCTCTCGTAGCGCTTCTGCTCGATGCGGAAATTCTCCTCGGCTTGCGCGACGGCGTCGCGAGCCACGGTCAGCGCCTCCGAAGCGGTGGTTGCGTTGACATGTGCACTGCGGGTTTCCAGGCGAATTCCGTCCTCGGCCTTGCGTCGGGCGGACAACGCCTGCGCCAAACGCGCCTTTGCTTCGTCGATGCCGTAGTAAGTGCCGCCGCCTTCCCAGATGTCCCAAGAGGCGGTGCCGCCGATGAACCAGATATCCTGCTTCGGGGCAAACATCGTCGCCGGCGACGAGTGGGTGTAGTTGGCCACGGCGTTTATCTGGGGCAGCATCTTCGACTTGGCCAGGCTCTCGCTCGCCCGAGCCAACTCGGTCTGCGCCGCGATCTCCTTTATCTCCAGTCGGTCGGCCACGGCGCGATCCTCGGCCTGCGTGGCGGGCAACATAGGCGTTACAGCGACATCCGTCATCGAATCCACCGGATCGATCGGGCTTTCCGGCGGCAAGCCCATGAGCCTGGCCAGTTGTCCACGCGCCAGCTCCACGCCGCCGTTGGCCTGGATCAGACGCTGTTTGGCTGCGGCCAAGCCCAATTCGGCGCGCAACACATCGTTGCGGCCCACGGTTCCCGCGCGGAAGAAGGATTGCGCGCGCTTGACCTGAGCGTCGATGTTCTCGACCGACTTCTGCGCCACATCGGCCATGCGCATGGCCTGCAGCACCCGATAGTAGGCCTCGGTCACCTGAAAGGCGACGTCGCGGCGGGCGACCTTGCGCTGCAGCCCGGCCAGGTCCACGCCCATCTTGCGCAGGGCATAGCCTTCATTGATCGTCCACAGCGAGGAAATTGGCTGGGCAAGTGTGACGGACGCGGACCAAGTGGTTTGCGCGCGGAGTTCGATGGGCTGAGCGAGTGGCGCGAGTTGGCCGGTGAAATCACTCTTGGTGAGTTGATTGTTAAGGCCGTTCTTGCCAAGACCCGTGTTGACGACAGGAATTAGCATGTCCGCGAAGTTTGCGCTCAGCGGGCTGTCCCACCTCTGTATTCCCGCATCCATGTGCAGCCGCGGCCCGAACGCTCCGCGCGCGCTCTTGCGCTGAGCGGTGGTCGCTTCCACTTCCAAGTTCGCGCTGGTGATGTCGGGGTTGCCGTGTAGGGCCACGTCAATGCACTTGGCCAGGGTCATGGGTTCAGCCGCCGCAGGGTGGGCCGTCAGCAACGAAACCGTCAGCGCCGCGAATGTGATCTTGGTGGCACTCATTTTTTCTTGGCTCCCGCTTTAGAATTTCCCGACACACCGTGGAAGAAGAAATCGCGTACCAGGGGCGCGCGGTCGGCCAGGCTGCCCTGGTCCTTGGCCACCCAGCCGTGCAAAAGGCCGAATACCATGCCGACCAGGAGGCGCGCCACCAGCTCCGGGTCGTGACCGCCAATCTCGTCGGGTTTGGCGTTCTTCTTGAACCAGTCGGCCAGACCGAGGATGCGACGCTCGAAGTTTTGGTGGAAGGATTGACCGTGGCTGTCGCCCGGGCAGTGGCCGCTCTCGGCCTCCGCGGAATGAAAGGTGAGCATCAAAGCGCGCCGCTTTTCGATCAGCTCAAGGTGTCGCACCAGCAGGATCTCGAAGCGCTGCGGGAAGGTCAGGTTGCCGGGCAGCGGTTGCTCGAATACCTGCAGGAACTCGGTGGTGAGCTGGTCGAGCACGGCCTCCACGATTTCCTGTTTGCTGCGAAAATAGGTGTAGAGGGAGGCCGCGGTGTAGCCAGCCTCGGCTGCGATGTCCTGCATGGTGGCGTCGTGCACACCGATTTGCACAAAGGCCCGGCTGGCCGCCTCCACGATGTCCTCGCGGGTTCGCGCGATCTCTCGTTCACGTCTTTGGGGTGCCTTCATTCTGTGCCTTCGATTCGCAGGAGCGAATTATAATTCAGTCTGCCGAATGGACATTCGGTTGTCAATGCGATTCGTTTGACGGCTTGAAGGGTGGGTCAAAGAAGAGGCGAGGCAGCCGGCCGCCGAAGCGGTAGACTGCTTTCTGCCCCAAGCGCTGCCGTGTCATACGCCCGCGGAAGAATCGCCCTGTTTGTCGCCGTCGTCGCTTTGTTCGCCGGAGTGGCCGTCGCGCGTCGCGCGCCGGCCGGCGACAGGCAGCAGCCCCTACCCATGAGTCACAAGCGCCACATCGCCAAAGACATGAAGTGCCGGGCCTGCCACCAGGGAGTCGAGGGCGAGGCCATGGCCGGCTTTCCCACCCTGGCCGATTGCATGGACTGCCACAAGACGGCGCAAGGAAGAGAACCCGCCGAGCCCGAGGTGCGCGCCTTGGCAGCGCGCAGCCAGGAGCTCGCGTGGGTGCGGCTCAACCGCTTGGCCGGGCACGTGTATTTCTCGCACGCGGCGCACGTGACCATGGCCAGCATGAAATGCGAAGAATGCCACCGCGACATGAAAGCGGTCGATCAGGCGCCGAGCCAGCCCGACGTGCACGGGGAGATGAGTGAATGCGTCGCCTGCCATCGCAGCAAGCACGCCAGCCTGGACTGCCTTGCCTGCCACAAGTGATGCATGAGCCGATTGAGTCGACGTGAACTTCTGGGTGGCGCTGCGCTGGCGGGCGCTGCGGCTTTGGGCTGCGGCCGGAAGAAAGATCCCTATCGCATCGACAAGCCGCCCGTGCCACGCGTCCCCGGCTGGCGCACCGGCGAGGAACGCTGGGTGCTTTCCACCTGCGCCCTGTGCGAAGCCGGTTGCGGAATCAAAGTGCGGGTGGTGGAGGGCAGGGCGGTCAAAATCGAAGGCAACCCCGAGCACCCGGTGAACCGCGGCGGCCTGTGCAGCCGTGGGCAAGCGGCGCTGCAGGCGCTCTATCACCCGGAGCGGGTACGCTCGCCCTTGCGACGGACGGGCAGCCGCGGCCGCGGGCAGTGGAAGACGATTTCCTGGGATGAGGCCATCGGCGAAGTCACGACCAAGCTGGCCAAGTTGCGTGCCGCCGGCCATCCCGAACGCCTGGTGCTGGTCGACGGCGAGGCAGACACTTTCACCCACGATCTTTGGGCGCGTTTCCTGTTGGCGTACGGCAGCCCCAACCACGTTGGAATGGAATCGACCCGCGCCGCCGGCATCGAGTTGGCCAAGCTGTACACGCTGGGGAGCTATGGCCCGACCGCGCACGATCCGGACGGCTTGGTGCTGGCCATGGGCACGGATTTGCTCGAGTCGTCTGGCCAGGCCATGCATTTCTGGCGCGCGGCCAGCGGTTCAGATTCTCCGGCGACGGATCCAGTGACGTCGTTCGGCCGACGGCGGGTACTTTCCGCGCGTCCGCGCGTGGTCTGCGTGTCACCGCGCCGGCCGGGCTGCCGCTTCGACGAGTGGATCCCCATCGCACCCGCGAGTTACGGAGTGCTGGCGCTGTCGTTGGCCCACGTGCTGGCCCGCGATGGCCTGGTTGACAAGAGACTCGTGCGCGACCGCATCGTCGGCTTCGGGGCGTGGCGGGACCAGGCAGGTGTCGAGCAGCCGGGCTTCGAGGGGTTGCTTCGGTCGTCGTATGCGCCGGAGCAGACACAGGAAGTAACGGGTATTGCGCCTGCCACAGTCGAGCGGCTGGCCCACGCGCTGGCCGAGCGCCCGGCTATGGTGGCCAGCGACGGAGACGCGACTGCGGCTAGCAACGGGCTGGCCACGGGCATGGCCATCGCTGCGCTCAATGCGCTGCTTGGGAGTTTCGAACAAGGAGAAGCTTTCGCCCCCAACTGGAAAGCACCGACGGTCGATGCGCTAGCGGCCGCAGGCAGCGCCGCCCCACGCATCGACGGCGCAGGGACAGCGGCTTGTCCGCTCGGGGTCTGCCGCGTGCAGGCCGTCCCCGCGGCCATCACCCAGGCCAACCCCTATCCGGTCGAGGCGCTGTTTCTCCACGGCGCGGATCCCCTCGCCGCTTTGCCCGGACGGCAGGCATGGGTCGCGGCGTTGAAACAGGTACCATTGGTTGTGAGCTTCACATCGTGGCTCGACCAAAGCGCGTGGCAGGCGGACTTGGTGTTGCCCGAGTCTCTGTTTCTCGAAGCGTTGGACTTGGTCAGGGCAGCACCAGTTGCGGGTGAGGCCGCGCTCAGCCTTCGCCAGCCAGTTATTGCGCCTCTGCACGACACGCGGCAGTCCGGCGATGTCATTCTCGCAGTAGCCAACGGGTTGGGCGGATCGGTCGGACGCGCGCTGCCCTGGAATAGCTGTTCAGATGCCGTGGTGAAGTCGTTGTCGGCGGATATTTTGGCTGACATGAAAGAAAAGGGCGGTGAGTGGCACGAGTGTGGAGATGACTTGGCGTGCACATTGGGGATTTACCGGCACCAGTCGGCCCCGCGCAAGTTCGAGATCTGTTCGCAGGCGATCACGCTGCGCATGGCGGGATTCCCCAATACCGCGAAAACGTTGGAGGCTTGGCCATGCAAGGGCCTGCCCCCGTGGGAGCCCCCCAGGTTCTCCGGTGATCCACTGCAGTTCCCCTTGCATCTGGTTATCTACCGTCCCGCTCCGTTCGTTGAAAACGGCATGCACGCTCTTCCGTGGCTGAGTGAGCTGCCGCTGGTTTCGGGTAATCCTTGGCCGGTTCGGGCGGAGATCAATCCTGCGGACGCCGCACGGTTTGGTTTGGCTGACGGTGACGAGGTGCTGGTCGAATCGTCGGTTGGTTCGTGCAAAGCCCTCGCGCAGGTGAGCGACGGTGTGCGCGCCGGCGCGGTGGCGATGGCTCTTGGCAAGAGCGGGGTTGTCGATCTGGTGGTGCCCGACGAAGACCGGCTGTCGGGCGTGCTCGCCTGGCAAGGCACGCGGGTGCGCGTGAGGAAGGCGTCATGAAGCGCGACGACGACGCACGCGATTCGCGCCGCAAACTTCTGGCCGGACTGGCAGCATCGGCCGCGGGCGCCATGGTTGGCTATTCTGGTGCAGCAGTCGCGAAGAGCGCGGAGCCCGCCGCCGCGTCCAAGGGACGTAGTCGCAAATGGGGCCTGGTGATCGATCTCGATCGCTGCGCTCGCTGTGGCGGGTGCGTGGTGGCTTGCCAGCAAGAGAACAACGTTGCGCCCGCCGGCCCGGAGGCGGCGGCGCGGACGCGCCCGATTCACTGGATGGATTTCCTGCCACCCGCGCCCGGAAGTTTCGCGGCCACGCCCATTCCCTGCATGCACTGCGAGGATCCACCCTGCGTAAAGGTCTGCCCGGTGGGCGCGACCTACCAGAGTCCCGATGGCATNNCCGCATTGGCCGGGCGACGATCCGAGCAGCCTGAATCCTGACGTGGCCCCGCGGCCGCGCGGCGTGGTGGAAAAGTGCACCCTGTGCCACCACCGCATTCGCGCCGCCAGCGAGCGGGCGCGCGTCGACGAAGAACCGCTGACCGACGAAGCCTTGCGCCGGCTGCCTGCCTGTGCCCAGTCCTGTCCGACCCAGGCCATCACCTTCGGCGATCTTGACGATCCCACATCCGAGGTTGCGCACTTGGCGGCGAGCCCGCGCGCCGTGCGACTTCTTCCCGAGGCCGGCACGCGGCCCAAGGTCATCTACCTGCGGGAGGGCAAGTGAAACGGGCCGCCATCGTGGTTCTCACGGCGTTGGTCACCATCGGTGCCTACGCCTGGGTTCAGCAGGTCGTCCACGGCGAGGCGGTCGCTGACCTGCGCACCATTGGCGCGGGCGGCGCAGTGTGGGGCCTGTATGTCGTGGGCGACGGTTTTTTCGCCAGCGCGGCCCTGGCCGGTTTGGCCCTGGCTTGTGTGCTTCGCGTGCGGCGATCGCGTGAGACGGAAAGCGCGGCCCGGATGGCGTTGCCGCTTGGGGTCGCGGGCCTGGTCGCCTCGCTCGGCTGCGTGCTGGCGGATCTGGGCCGGCCGATGGCCGCGATGGTGAATCTGCCGCTCTTCGGCCGTCCGCGCTCGCCGTTCTTCGGCACCTTTACCCTGGTCGCGGGCGCATCGCTTCTGGCGACTGTGGTGCATCTGGGCTTGGCCAGCCGGCCGCAATGGGCCGAGCGGCCGCAGACGGCGTGGCTCTGGCGTTCCCTGGCCTGCGGTTGGAAGGAGACAGCGTCGGCCAGGTGGCGCCGCGAGCGGGTCGACTTCTGGCTGTCGCTTGCGCTGCTGCCGTTGTTTCTGGGCGGAATTGTCATTCTGGGCATCGTGTTCGGCGTGCGTGCCGGACGTCCGGGGTGGCAAGGCGGATTCGAAGTGGTCACATTCGTGGTTTCCGGGGGCGCAGCCGGCTGCAGCCTGCTGGCGCTGGCCACGCGCGCGCCCACAAGGGCGAATGTCCTGCGCCTCTTGGGCGTGCTGACCTCCCTCACAGTTCTCTTGGTGGTGGCGGGCGAAATTCTGGCGCTGCGCACGCCGTATTCGTCGGTGCAGCGCTACGCACGCGCACTGCTCGACGGGCCCTACCGCAACCTCTACTGGGCCGAACTGGTTCTCTTCTTCTTGGCTGCGATCATGAGTTTGGTGACATGGCGGAAGACAGCCTCCGGCATTTGGTCCGCGATCACAGCGTTGCTCGTCTGCGCTGCCGTGTTCATTGAGCGATTTCTGGTATTGGTGGCGTGGCAGACGCACGGTCTGGGGTTGTCATGGCCGGCCGGCACCTACCACCCGACGTTGATCGAATGGTCAGTGTTCGCAGGTTTGGCGGCCGCGGCTGCACTGGTTTTCCGGCTGTTGGTCAAAATCTGTGCAGCCGGGACAGCAACCAGCGACCCCACCGATCCCCCGCCCGCTGGCCGGCGACTTCGCTCACTGACCACAGCGGCGTGCTTGATTCTCGGTTTCGCCGCCGCCAGTGTCGGCCTGGCCTTGTCCGCCGGTCTGGCTAGCGCGCCGTTGCTCGACCCGATCTTGCCTGGCAGCCCGCTGGTGTTCCTGGCAGGTCTGTTTCTGATGTTGCTGGCGCCAGTTGCCTGCGAGCTGATTCCGGATCGCGACTCGCCGCTTTACGAGAGCAGTGGCGGCGTGCCCGCGACCACAAAGTGATGCGCCGAGGTCTGCTCGACCTCCTGCAGGCGTTGGAGGAACCGTAGCGGTGATGCTGTGCTTCGAAGTCGTACTTGAATGCCTAACGGTAATCTTGTAGTATTATACTACAAAGATGCCGGGACCCAAGAATGCGAATGACGCGAAGAAATGGGTTCGCGAGGCAATCGAGAACGCCCAATACATGCCGTCAGTCCACTTCAGGCAAAGATGCCGCGAGCGTGGGGTGACAATGAACGATATCGATGCGGTTTTCTCACGGCCACGGAGGGTCGAGCCATATGCCACGATGCCCAAGAACGGCGGCACCTGTTGGCGTTTCTTCGGGCTGAACGTCGATGGAGACCAGGAGATCGCCGTCGGCATCGAAGCTTTCGAGGACGGCGACGGACACAGGAGCGTGATTCTTTGCACGGTGCTGCCACCGAAGGAAATACCATGAGGAACCAACAAAGGAAGTCGAAGGCTAGTCGCGCCATCGCCTGTGAGTGCGGGGGCGAGCTGCGCCCGGCAAAGTTCGATGGTTACGACTTTTCGGACTACGTGGGGCTGAACGTAACCGTCAGCAACGTGGACGGCTTCAAGTGCACCAAGTGCGGAGGCGAAACGGTCGATGGCTCTCTGGTGAACCTGGTCATGAACTACACAATCATGCAGGTCGCCAAGTCGCCGAGACGCCTGAACGGCGGGGAAGCGCGCTATCTGCGGCGCACGCTGCATGCCACTCAGGAAGAGCTAGCGGAGAAGATGGGAATCGATCGAGTGACGGTTGCCGACTGGGAGCGCGGGGCCAACCCGATTTCGCCCCAGCACGACTACATCCTCCGAGGGTTTGCCCTGGGCTGGATGTTGGCGGGGAACCTCATCACGCCGGAATGCATGGTCGAGATCCTCGGTACCGTCTTCAAAGCGGTGAGACGCGAGCTACCCAAGAAGGGGACGCCCTCGATCGCGCTTCCGGACCCGAACGTCATGAGGAAGCTCATGCCTCCGCGAGGCGAGATGGTGGCCTGCGCCTGAGAACCCGTCTGTCGCATTCGTAGGTGCCAGACGTCTGACTGAGACTTGCGCCGATCCCGGAACCTACTACGAGAGGGAGGCTTCGGCTGTCAGCGATCCATCCATGCGGCCGGGTCGCGGCTGTGGTGGGCGACGGCCAGGATCTCGACGACGTCGGAGGCGAGGCGGTAGGAGATGGTATAGGGAAAGCGACGGAGAACGTAGCGCCGCAGTCCATTCTTCGTGGGCCAGCGTTCGGGCCCACTGGAGATCAGATCTGCGGCGGCGCGCACGGTGCGGGCGAATTCGTCGCCCAGGCCGGGGCGTTCTTCCTCGTACCACAAGACGGCGTTTCGGAATTCGGCCTTGGCCGCGGCCGAGAAGCGAATCGGTGCCCTATCACCGAGCACGACGGGCCTGCAGCTCGGCTTCGACCTCCGCGAAGACGCGTTCGGCAGGTATCAATTCAGTCCGGCCGGCTTCAGCTTCGCGCAGGCGACGCTGGATCTCTTCCTCCCACGCGGGACTTAGTTGCCCATACTGACTGTTCGCCAGACTCTCGAGGATCTCGCTGGCAATCGCGGCGCGCTCCATCGGGTCGAGCTTGAGAGCGGCTTCCAGGATCTCTCGCGGCTGCGTCATACCTCTAGTCTAGCGTGACGGTTGCCGCCAGTCGATTATGATGGAAAACCTGAGGGGGTTTCCAAACCTTCCCGCGCTCTGGCTCCGTCGGGCGAAGCCCGACTCCGCCAACGCGATCGCTAGCCCGCAACGGGCTTTTCGAGGGTCTCGATGAGGAGGATGATTTCGGCGGCCATCGAGTAGTGGAGGTCCGGGGCGTTGGCCAGGTTGCGGTCGCGGCTGCCGGCGAGGATGGCTTGCAGGGCGTGGATGAAGGGGAGGAGTGGGGCGTTGGCGGAGTTGGCGGCGACCTGCGGGAGGAAGGAAGAGGCGGCGACAGGGCCACCGGCACGGAGCTGTTCGGTCACGGCGAGAGCGATGCGGCCGTCCGCGGAGTGGTTCTCGCCGCCGTCGCGGCGATAGGCGAGGTAGCACTCGAGGGCCTTCTGCTTCGCCTGGGTGGCGGCGGTGAGGTTTCCAGCCTCTGTCTCGATATTGGTGAGGTTGTTCCAGACTTTCCACGGCTCGGCCGCGTGGCCAAACCTGGCCTTGCACACGACGGCCCGGCGTATCTCCTGGCGTGCCTCGTCAAAGCGGCCCAGCTTTCTGAGGCGGATTGCGAGGTTGTTCCTGGCCCGCCCCTCGTCAGCAAGGTCGGGGATTTCCGCGAACTTGTCAGCCGCTTGCCTGAGGAAGGCCACTGCCTCCTCGGTGCGCCCCCAAGCGTCGTCGTATAGGATCCCAAGATGAACCAACGTGCGCGCCTGCCCGGCGACATCCCCTGCCTGAACCCCGATCATGAGCGATTGTCGGTAGGCATCTTCGGCATCCTCTAACTGTTCCAGCTCCTGATGCGCTCTTCCGATCTGATGCCAAATGCCGGCTACACTGCCGGGTTCCTTCATGCTGGCAAAACTCCCACGGGCCTCTTCATAGAGATCAAGCGCTTCCTTGCAACGATGTTGGGACAAGCGAACAGCACCAAGGTTGTACTTGCCGACTGCGACGTCCCGTTCGTTCCCATTCTCCTTGTCAAAGCGAATGGCTTCTGCGAACGCTTGCGCTGCTTCGTCAAGGTGTCCCAATTGATGAAGACAATTGGCGCGTTCCTTGAAACAAACTGAGGCCATCGCTTTCGCACCCCGGTCAGGCTGCCGAAATTCGATAGCCTTGAATCGACTTCGTGCCTTGTCCAAGAGAACCAGTGCCTGTTCCGCGGTACCCGCACCAAGGGTGACTTGTCCAAGAAGGTGAAACGCCATCGCCAGGTCGTAGTCGGCGCCCGAATACGCGTCTTCACCTGCCGCTTCGGCACATCGGAGCAACGACTGTGCTCCTTCGAATGCCTTGCGTAGCTGGCCGCTATTATGTTCCTGCACAACCCCGGTCCGCCGCGCCTCGAAGTGCGCGTGATTCCAGATCTCGCCCAGTGCCTTGGCAGCGCGGTCGCGAGTCTGCGCTACCCGTTCGAGCAGGCGCGGCTTGCCCAGGAATTGCAGCAGGCTGTGTAGTGAGCTGGTCAAGTCGATAGTGTTTTCGGGATCCCCGGCTCTTTGCACGCGCTCAAGCATGACGAACAAGTTGGGGAGATCGAGCAAAGTCCGCTTGGCCGCGACCGCGACCTCTCGTCTTTGCAGTTGATGCAGAAAACCAACATACCCGCGCATTGCTTCTGTCCAGCGGACAGCGAGGGGCGCGCTCTCCATCGGGTCCATGCGCAGCCGTAGGTAGGGACAGAGGGCGGGATTGAGGCCGAGATGGTTGTAGGGATCAGGTGTCGCCAACCCGGTGGCGACCAGCTCGCGGGCCAGCGCGAGTACGTCGGACTCTTCCCATTCCGTCATCGTGTGCAGCACGCCCAAGTCGACCGCGCCGTGAAACACACCCAGCACACGAGCCCGCTTCTGGTTTTCGGGCGACAAGCGGCGCAGGGAAAGCTCGACGCTGGCCAAGACCGATTTCTCCCGGCTGCCCGGGAACCTTCGCTCCATCTCGGCCATCAGCTCGACCAGGGACTTGCGGGTCGCAGCCACGCCCAGGCCGCGCAGCGACGGGGCCAAGAGGGCCAGGGTGCGAGCGTGGCCGTGCACCTCGTCCACCAGCTCTGCGATGGCCTCGTCCGCGGCATCGCTGCTGGCGCCAGCGCCGCCACTGCCCTGGCCGAGCACGGCCTCGACCAGCTTCACCGCATCCTCGCGCGTCAGACGCTCGAGCTCGAGGCGGTTGTGGCTCTTGTCGAACGGCTCGGGCAAGACCTCGCGGCTGGTGAACACAAGACGGGTCTCGCCCACCGCATTGAGCCGCGCGCACAGGGCAAGGATCTCCACCAGCGCGCGGCGCGACTCCTCGGAAAGCGCCTCGGGGGTTTCGGCCGCCACGAAAGGCGGCAAGAGCACTCTCTCCATGTTGTCCACCACCAGCAGGATCCGCTGCTCGCGAAGCGCGCGCTCGACCGGCAGGACGGCCTTTTCCAGATCGTCGAATTCCGCGACCGAATACTGGGCCACGAGCTGCCGGCCGATGGCATCGAGCACGGCCTTGGCATCGCTCGACTGTTCGACCGAAACAAAGGCAGCCCGGTTGATCTGCTGCGAATGGATGCTCCAGCGCGCGAATTCGGCGGCCAGCGCGGTCTTGCCTTCCCCGCCCTGGCCGCGGATCACGGCGTAGGGCTCGCGGCCGAGCAACCTCTGCAAGGCCAGCAGCTCGCGGCTGCGGCCGACAAAGCCGGTCTTAGGCTCGGCCGGCAGGTCGCCCATGCGCCGCTTGCGCATGGCCGCCACATCCTCGCGGGTTTGCGGCGAAGGCAGGCGGGAAAAGAGCTGCGGGTCGTGCTTTTCTTGAAAGAGCATGGGCACGAACCAGTCTTGCAAGCGGAAGGCGCCTTTGCCGAAGACCTGGCCGCGAAAGCTGTCGTCCTTGAGGCTGCGTTGGCCTGCGAGCATCGCCGCGCCCACGCGGCGGCCTTCGGCCAGGGCTTGGTAGAAGGCCTCGACGAAGCGGCTGGCTGTCACCACCAGCACGCTGTGACTCATGGCCACCACCGAGACCACGCCTTGCTTGAGCATCTCGGAGGCCACCGACTCGGAGGCCTTCTCGGCCTGCGCGGTCTGACAGGCTTCGAGGAAAACCAGCGGGATGCGGTGGTCGCGCAGAAGCCCGCCGAGCTCGTCGGTGAGCACGGTCTGGTGCCGGCGCTGGGTGAGCTTGCCGATGTCTTGCGGATGCTCGAAGCACAGGCCGCCCAGGCCCACCTTGCGATCGTACACGCCGTGGCCGTCGAAGTGGACCACGTGATAGGGCTGGCCGGCGCGGTGCGCGCGCTCCAGCTCTTTGCCGAGGGCGGGCAAGGTGGGCGGATCGAGGATGCGCAAGGCGACCAGGCCGCCGAGGGCCTCCATGGCCTGGACCAGGGGCAAAGCGCTCGCGCGGTGGTCGATGTAGCCGCAAGCCTCGTCCTCGGGACGGGCAGTGACCAACAGGACCCGGATGGGCGGGGCCACCACCGGCACGTCACGCGGGGCCGTGTTGGGCAGGCGCCGGCGCACGCGCACGGGCTTGGCGCCCTGAAAGAGGAAACTCTTTCCATCGTGAATCAGCTCCCAGGGCAGGCCGAGCAGCAGGGTCGCGGCCTCGCGCGCGGCCTCGGCTACGGCGGCGCCAGCCTCGATTCTCGCGTCCACGTAGACCGAAAAGCGGCGTTCGGCGTGGTCGCTGATGCGCGCCCAAGCCTTGAGCACATCGGCGCTGGGCCCGGCGGGCAGGGCAGCCTGGTAGAGGAGCATGCCCCACTCGACCAGGTTGGCCTCGATTTTGTCGACGCGCTCGCGGAAATAGTCGCTGGGCCAGATGGCGTACTTCTCCAAGTACCAGCGCAGCTCATCGGCTTCGATGGGCCCGATGGGCGCGACCAGGCGCCAGGGCTCGGCGCTCTCGACCGTGGGCCGCCCGGGGGTCGCGGGCTCGTAGGCCAAGCTGGCGCGCGCCGAGGCCCGGCGCACGCCGTCTCGCTCGAATATGCCCATGTAAGTGAGGTGCAAGACCAGCTCTTCCAGCGGTTCGGGCTGGGGCTGGGCCGCGGCCCAGCGCTCGGCGGGAAGCCGCTTGCCCATGGCCACCAGGATCGCATCGAGCGCGGCCTCCACTCCGCCTGCACCGCTGCTCACGGGAATGTACAGCGGCTCTTCGTCGAAGTACTCCTCGAGCACACCGAGCTTGGTGTCGTCGAGGGAAAGCGGAAGCACCGGGTACTTGTCTTTGCCTCGCGCCTTCTGGACATCGAGCGCGTGGCGCAGCTCCTTGCCGGTCCACTTCGACTGCAAGGACTTGGGGCTGACCACCACGGCGAATGCCGCGGCCTCCTCGATAGCCTGCCGGATCTTCGACCAGAGCGGATCGCCGCCATACAACTTGCGCGAATCGGTCCACGTGACGTGCCCGCAATCGTCGAGAGCCCTTTGCAGCGCCTGCACGAACCCGTCATCCTGCGAGCTGTGGGAAACGAAGAGATTGCTCATGCCAACCACGATGCCTGCCAAGCGACCAAATGATCGCGACGAGTCCGATTCAATGAAATCGGGCTCCCTCGGTCAAGCGCTTCGCATTGGCGCCACAGTTCTGTGACTGGCGCCCAATGGGCTGGCAGCGCCAGTTGCCTACGAGCTGATTCCGGATGGGTAAGCCTGCGGACAGGACATGTCACCGCCTTGCCCCAGCAGTGAAAGTCGGTCATTCTGAAGTCGTGGTTGCCACTGCCCAGCTTGTCGACGAACTGGCCAAGACTCTGGCCACGCGTCCCGAGATCTGGGAGGCGTACCTATTCGGCTCTCAGGCGCGCGGCGACGCCCGGCCGCACAGCGACGTGGACGTGGCCGTCTACCTCGACCCAACCGCGCCCATGAACGCGGGCTTTGGCATCGACTGCGAGATAGCAGCGGATCTGATGAAGGCGCTGCACACCAACCGCATCGATGTCGTCCTGCTCAACCGCGCGGGACCGCTGCTTTACCATCGCGTGCTCCGCGATGGCATCCGCGTGCTGGCGCGGGATCTCGCAGCCGCCACCCGGCGCGAGGCGATGGCGCTTTCGCACTATTGCGACTACTTGCCCCAGCTCGGCAAGATCGAGAACGCCGAACGACTGCGCAAACAGCAGAAAAGGGCCGACCGATGAGCCCCGGAGAGATCGACACGAAGACCCTGCGCCGTCACCTCGCCTCGTTGCAAGCAGCGCTCGCCCAGCTCCGCGGCCACGCGGGCCGGCCAGTGACGCTGCTGCAAACTGACCTCGACGAACTCTGGACAGTGGAGCACGGTCTGCAGCTCTGCGCGCAGAACGCCCTCGATATTGCGACGCACATTGCTGCCAGCGCCGGCCGCGACGTTCCCGACTACGCCTCGGCCATCGATGCCCTCGCGGCCATCGGCGTTCTGGACCCAGATTTCGCCGTCCGTTTCCGCGCGATTGCTGGCCTTCGCAACCTGCTGGTCCACGGGTATATAGAGGTCGACATCCACAGGTTGCACCAGGTCCTGAACCGAGGGCTGGACGATTTCGCCGATCTCGCGGCCAAAATCTCCGCCTACCTTGATCGCGCCGGGTAGACGCATCCGTAGCTGCCACTTGACCCGAGCGCGAGACGGGGCTCGGACCCGCGACCCTCGGCTTGGGAACTCGCGAAAAAGCATCGCAGGGCGTAGCCGGCGATAGCAAACATTCACAAATTCAGCAGGTTGCTGAGGGCGACTTTGGCCGCGATTCGCCAGGAATTGCACCAAATGGCCAACCGTTTGGTGCATTAGTGGTGCAAGCCGAGGGGGTGGGGTCCGGCGCATCCGCGACCGTTGGGCCGTATCTCACGGCTCGCGAAGTGGCGAACCGACTGCGGGTGAGCGCAGTCACGGTCTACCGCCTGTGCGAGATCGGCAAACTGCCGCACGTCCGCGTGTGCAACGCGATCAGGGTGGACGAAGGTGACTTGTGCACGTTTCTGCGGAACGAGACACGGCGCCAAGCCGGGCTTGAGAGACGTCGGTCGGGGACAGCAGGCTCGGCACGAACCGGAAGCCAGCGGCGATGACTTGCAAATGGGACTTTCGCGATCTCTTTTGTGAAGAACGCGACCCCCCGTTCGGGGAACGGACGGCGCAGATGAATTTGTGGCGAACGACAGTGAGATTGGGCGTCGTCCCTACGAGCGATCTTGCAGGCAAAGTGATTCGGTCCTGGTGTGCGTGCGTGTGTGCAGGAGCAACACCACGCAATTCGCTGTCCGCTTCACTATTTTTCGCTTGCACGCAGGGATGGCTCCCGCGCTAGTATGCCAGACGGCATTGCTGGGAACGGTTCGCGCGTTTCGTTGTCCCTTTGGTTAGGAGCTTGCAATGGCGAAGACTGGTGTAGTCCCAAGGGTCCGTTCGTGTTTGTGCTCGGCAAAGTGGCTGGTCTTGATGATGATGGCGTGGAGCGCCGGCTGCGGCCAAGGCGGAAGCAAGCAGGAGTCCGCGCCCGCGGCGATCGAGTCCACCGCGCGCGCCGGCCTCGCCGCGCTCCGCGCCCGCTCCGGCTCCTCGCTGCCCGCCGGTGCTGCGCACATCCGCGCGACTGCGGGCACGCTGGTGCCCGAACCAACCGCCACGAGCAAATCGGTGACTGCGCGGGTGGTGCTGCCCAGCCGGGCAAACGGCCAGATCCACGTCGAGGACGCAGCAACGGGCGCGGGTATCGACATCGCGCTGGTCGGGGCGACGAATAGCGTTGCTCAGGTGGTCGACGGCTACGTGGTTTACCCGAAGGGGCAAGCGTCGGGCGCGATCTACGAGCGGGCCGAGCCGTCCGGGGTCGAGGACTACGTCGCTTTCGACGCGCGGCCGGCGTCTCCGTCGATTGCCTACGACGTGGCCCTTGGGTCGAAAGTGGCCGGGCTGCGCCTGGTGGGAAACCAGCTCGAGATGCTCGATGCCGGCGGGACGCCGAGACTGCGGGTCGCGCCTCCCAGCATCGTGGGCAGCGCGGGCGAGCAGGCCGACGCGCTCCTGGCCGTCGAGGGCTGTGCGGTCGACACCAACCCGGCAGGGCCGTGGGGGCGGACGGTCACGCCGCCCGGGGCGAAGCGTTGCCGCGTCCGCGTCTCGTGGGCGGTCGATGCGGTCAGCTACCCCGCGCTTCTGGATCCGCGTTGGCAAACCACGGGCAGCCTGTCCGTCGCGCGCCAGGACCACAACCTGATCTACCTTCCGCTCACCGGCAAGGTTCTGGCGGTCGGCGGGCGCAGCAGCCCAACCAGCACGACGGGGCTCTCCTCGGCCGAGCTGTACGACAAGAATTCGGGCACCTGGAGCGCCACCAGCTCGATGAGCGGCGGGCGATGGTCGGCCAGCGCCACCCTGCTCGGCTCCTCGTCGAACGGAACCACTAGCCAGAAGGTGCTCGTCGCGGGCGGCATCAACGGCAGCGCGAGTCTCACCACCGCGCAGCTCTACAATCAGACGGCCGGGACCTGGGCCGCGGCCGGGACCCTGAATGCGGCCAGGCACCTGCACACGGCCACCTTGTTGAATGACGGCCGCGTGCTGGTTTGCGGTGGGATGACCGGCAGCACGGTTCTCACGAGCGCGGCTCTCTATAATCCAGCGTCGGGCTCGGGCAGTTGGGCGGCGACCACGGGGCCCATTCCACCGCCAGGGTGGCGCTTTGGCACCGCCACGCTGATTGCAACCGCCAACCAGCAGTTGAACGGGAAGGTTCTGCTTGCCGGCGGCAACAATGGCACCAGCACCATCTCCGCGGTCTTCCTTTTCGATCCAGCGCAGTCGGCGTTCAGCACGCTGGCCTCGATGCCCAGTCCGCGCGAGGGGCACCAGGCGGTGGTGTTGAGTGATGGCCGGATCCTGTTTGCCGGCGGCAAGAACGGCTCAAGTTATCTGGCGAGCTCGGTGATTTTCGACCCATCGTGGGGACCGGGGAATTGGACTGCGGCGGGCAACATGACCTCGGCCAGGTGGGGCCATGCCATGAACCTGCTCCCGTCTTGGGTTCTCCACCTGGGACTGGTCCTGGTCTCGGGCGGGTCGAACGGGACGAGCACGCTCAGCTCGACGGAGTACTGGAACGGCACCAACTGGGCGACTGACGGGGTGATGGTCGCGCCGGTGCAGCAGCACGTTTCGGTGGCCTTCGGCAACAGCATCCTGATCGCCGGCGGCGCCATCAACAACGGCTCGACCACGGTGAGCGCGGCGGAGGTGTACGACCCATCGATCGCCCTCGGGTGCACTTCGGGCAGTCAGTGCGCCTCGGGCTTCTGCGTGAGCGGCGTCTGTTGCGACAGTTCCTGCAATAGCGGGTGTGGCTCCTGCAACCTGGCGGGTCACCTAGGGATCTGCACGCCGCTAACCAGCGGGACCGTGTGTCGGGCATTGGCTGGGATCTGCGACGCCGCCGAGACTTGCGACGGGTCCTCGCTCGCCTGCCCGAACGATGCCTTCCAGCCGACCGCGACAATCTGCCGGGCCTCGGCTGGCGTGTGCGACGTGGCCGAGACCTGTACCGGCGCTAGCGCCGCGTGTCCACAAGACGGCTTCGCCAGCGCAGCCACGGTATGCCGTCCAGCCGCTGGAGCATGCGACAGGGCGGAGAACTGCACTGGTACCGGCGCCTCGTGCCCCGCGGACTTGAAGGTCGCCGACGGGACGGCCTGCAACGACGGGAACGCATGCACGAGGAACGACATCTGCACGGCCGGGACCTGCGGCGGGACGGCGTACAGCTGCGACGACGGGCTTGCCTGCTCGGCGGATAGCTGCAACGGCGATGGGACCTGCACGTTCAGTGTGACCGCGGGAAACTGTCTCATCGCCGGTTCATGCTACGCTAGCGGGGCTGAGAGTCCGACCAACCAGTGCCAGCAGTGCCTCCCCGGTTCCAGCCAAACCGGGTGGAGTCCGAAGAGCAACGGGACGGCGTGCGACGACCACAATGCCTGCACGCAGACAGATTCGTGCCAGAGCGGAGCGTGTGCAGGCACCAATCCCGTCCAATGCACCGCCAGCGACCAGTGCCATTCGGTCGGGAGTTGTACCGCCGCCACAGGCGCCTGCACCAACCCCGCCAAGCCAGATGGCACCGCCTGCGACGATGGGGACTTCCTCACGACAAATGACATGTGCCAGAGTGGTCAATGCGTAGGCACAGCGACGCACGGCGGGCAGCAGCTATCGGGTCAAACCCTGCCGGCCCAGACTGGCGCGCCGCGCGTCGGACCTGTCCCGGGGGACACCGTGATCAACATGTCCATCGCTCTGCAACTGCAAAATCCAACCTCTTGGCAGGAGCTGCAGGACCTGGCACAACAGGTTTCCGATCCCTTCAGCCAGAAGTATCGCCAGTTTCTCGGGGTGGACGACTTCGCAGCGCGCTTTGGCGCCTCGCCAACTGACTATCAGCACGTACAGGACTGGGCCACGTCACACGGACTGGCCGTGACAAAGACCTTTGCGAACAATCTGGTGGTGGCGGTCAGCGGGAGTGCCCAGGCAATTCAGCAGGCTCTCTACGTCCATCTTGACTACTACTCGCGGCCGGACGGCACGCAGTTTTACGGTCCCGACCGCCAGCCGTCCTTGGACCCCCCAACCGGACAAACACTGCCGGTATTCTACATCGGGAACCTGGACAACATGTTTGTTCCGAAAACCCTCTTCCAAATCAATAGAAACAATTTCAACGACCTTGTTGACACCAGCGGCCTGGGCAATGGTAACCCCAACTATCCCTATCCGTTCAAGACTCTACAGAGCCCCACTCAATTCCTCGGAGATGACTACAGAAATGCCTATGCCTACGATCCAAATCTCAACAGCCAAACGACTCTAACCGGTGCTGGGCAGTGCGTTGGACTAGTTTCCACGGGTGATTTCTCACTGGGCTTCATGCAGAAGTACTGGACGCAATCTGGACGAACAAACAGCATGCCGCAGATTACCGCTGTGTATGCCGGCGCCCACCAAGCCTGTAACCTGTCCGAGGTGCGCTGCTTCAGGGCTAACGCAGTATGCGGCCCGGCTACCTGCCAGGACAGGAGCCCCGGTGGCTTAAATTGGTGCACCCAGCTTCAATCCCAGGGGCTATTGGACCCCACCTACGAGGCGGTCTGTGGCGTCGACTACCCAAACTTGCCCCCGGGGAAAAGTGCCAACGACCTAACTCGTTGCCAACTTGCATGTCCATCTGGTGCCGGCTGCGGTCCCAACTTTCCCCCCGACCCGCAATATGGGGGCAACAATGGGACACCCACAGGTAGCGGTTGCGCGATCAATTCGGTGGGTTCGGAGATGAACCTCGACATTCAGATGGTGCTGGCAATGGCTCCGGCAGCCAACATCATCACCTATTCTGGTTCGGAGACGATCTCGCCTTTGGCCGACATGGCGTCGACGAAACCACCCTGTCTTCAACTGAGTGCCTCGACCGGACTCTATGACGATCGCAGTCCCAAACAGAACCAGAGCGTCGACCAGCTGGTTGCGGAACTTGCAGTGCAGGGACAGGCGTTCTTTGCCGGCTCCGGAGATAACGGCGAGGTGATGTTTGAGCGCGTCAGTAGTCCTTTCGTGACCCTTGTCGGAGAGACGCTGCTATGGACCAATCAGTCTGGAGGCATTCGCTACGAGCTGCCGGAGCCCCTCAGCGGAGGGTTCATCATGGATGGGAACACGCCCGATGGGTGCAACCTCAAACCGGCGTTGGTGCCCATCCCATGGTACCAGTTATCAGTGGGGACTATAGCGTCGTCCACATGCCGCAATGTTCCCGATGTGTCCATCGTGGGTTCCAACATCGGAGTCGCCGTCAACGGAAGCGCCCCTGGCCAGAGTGGCGGGACAAGCGCGTCGTCACCGCTTTGGGCAGCATTTTGGGCTTTGGCGAATGAAGAGAGCGTTGGCAAGGGCCTCGGTCCCATCGGGACCGCCAACCCCGTGCTCTATGCGATCGGACAAACGCCGGCCTATGGGGTCTCTTTCAATGATATCGTGCAAGATCCGAATGACTCCGACGACGGTGTCGATGGTGTGACATGTACGGGTACGAGCTGTGATAACACTGTTTGCACCGACAGCCAACAGGCCAAGTTCCCTGCGGGGCCGGGTTATGATCTGGCGACGGGATGGGGCAGTCCCAAATATGGCCTCATCGAGCAACTGGCTTCTACCACTCCGGTACCCGTCCAGAATGTAGTTGTGGGCGGCTTCCAATCGGCGTGCGTGGTTCGATCCAACAACAGCGTGTCCTGTTGGGGGGACAACAGTTTTGACGAATTGGGCAATCCTTTGGCTGCCAACCCACAACTCACGCCTTTCCCAGTAGCTGGATTGCCATGGAGAGTGACTTCTATTGCTGCCGGTTGGGACGACGCCTGCGCAATACTCGTGCCGCTATGGGGTGGTAGGCTTGTTTATTGTTGGGGTGGGAGCGATCAAGGTCGACTTGGCGGCGGAAGCATATGGCATGGACCCACGCCGGTGGAGGTTTCGCAGTTCGACGGCGCCACGGCGGTGGCGATGGGTGACCGGCATGCATGTGTGCTGATGCCTCCCGACGGTAGGGTGTTGTGCGCCGGCAACAACACACGTGGGCAGCTCGGAAATGGTACAATTACCAGTTCATCAACGCCCGTGCAGGCCTTGACAGGTGCCAAGGCGATCGCTGCCGGAGGGGACACGACTTGTGCAATCGTTGGCAATGACTCTCAGCTCGAATGTTGGGGGGCGCAACTTGGACATTACTCGGGCGAGGACGATCCTAACTATCCTAATCAGCCGAGACCGTATCACATGGTACCCAGCCTGGTTTATGCGGATGCGACCCAGGTGCTCAGGTGGGTTGCTGCCGTCGCCGTAGGGCAGACCGAGGAGGATGACTTCTGCGTGATCAGCGCGCTGGACGGGTCCGTGAGGTGTTATGGGGAAAACGCCTGGGGAGGGGTTGGGGACGGGACGATGGGCAACCATGGTCCAGCGTATCCGACGGCAGTCATTGCGTCCTGCGACCCGGGCGACGCAGACAAGCCACTTTTGGGAGCGAAGCAGATCGCCGTGGGGGAGGGGTATAGCTGTGCGCTACTGTCGGGCGGGACGGTTGAATGCTGGGGACTGAACTCGGAAGGCCAGCTTGGGGATGGCACCACTGTTTCGAGGGCCTGTCCCGCGCGGGTGTTTGGAAGCGTAGGGATGATAGGGGTAACGGCCTTGTCTGCCAGTGGAACCGTCACCTGTTCGGTGGCACCGCGCGGCGTCTATTGTTGGGGCGCTGGCATCCTCGGCGACGGCGGCCCGGCGCATGAAAGCGACAAACCTGTCGCGGTGAAGTCCTTCTAGGACGCACCATGATGTGCAAGTGTCGATGGTTCGCGATCAGTGTGGCGCTGGGGTTGACTGGGCTTGCTTGCGCGCGGACGACTATGCCCAACATAGACGCTGGCGCGGCAGGTACGAGCGGAGCAAGTTGCAGCGGCTTGGCCGCGATTTGCGGGC